>CAJFNV010000086.1 GCA_904395805.1 Candidatus Gallispira edinburgensis
GGCGTCAGCCGAGGTATTATATTAGCCCTGTTTAGCAGGGCAGCTGTGGAACACAGCAATCAGAACGAAGTTCTGATAATATAACTATATTGACGAAATTTGAATTCTTTTATTTAGGAGGTTGCAGTAATGGTTGAATTGTTTAAAACCGGTGCTTACTATGTAAACGGTGAACTTATTCCTGATGACGGTAATGCCGGCGCCAGACTTTCTCAGATGGGTGTGTCAGAGAGTAAGGATGAGGCTGTAAAGAAAACTATGGCTTATAATATCCTTAAAGCCCATAACACAAGCGGAAATATGGATGATCTGAAAATAAAGTTTGACTGCATGGCAAGTCATGATATTACTTATGTAGGTATTATTCAGACTGCCAGTGCTTCAGGTATGGAAAAATTCCCTATACCATATGTACTTACAAACTGCCACAATTCTTTATGTGCTGTTGGCGGTACAATAAATGAAGATGACCATATGTTTGGTCTTTCTGCTGCAAAGAAATACGGCGGTATATATGTTCCTGCTCATCAGGCTGTTATTCATCAGTATATGAGAGAAATGATGTCAGGATGCGGTAAAATGATATTAGGATCCGATTCTCACACACGTTACGGTGCTCTTGGTACCATGGCTATAGGTGAAGGCGGCGGCGAGCTTGCAAAGCAGCTTTTAGAGCAGACATATGATGTTGCAAGACCTGAGGTCATAGGTATTTATCTTACTGGCAAGCCTGAGCCTTATGTTGGTCCTCAGGATGTTGCCCTTGCTATTATAGGTGCGGTATTTGAAAACGGATATGTTAAGAACAAGGTCATGGAATTCATCGGTGACGGTATTGAAGGACTTAATGTTGAATACAGAAACGGTATCGACGTTATGACAACTGAAACTACATGTCTTTCTTCCGTATGGAAAACAGATGACAAGGTAAGAGAATACTATAAGGCTCATGGCAGAGAAGAGGATTACAAGAAACTGGAGCCTGAAAACGGTGCTTATTACAATGGTATTGTTTATGTAGACTTATCAAAGGTAAAACCGATGATCGCTATGCCTTTCCATCCAAGCAATACATACACAATTGACGATTTAAATGCAAACCTTATGGATATACTGGATGAGGTTGAAAAGAAGGCTGTTAAGGCTATTAACAACCCTGATCTTAAGTTTGACCTTAAGAGCAAGGTAAGAAACGGCAGACTTTATGTTGATCAGGGTGTTGTTGCAGGCTGTGCCGGCGGTACTTATGACAACATATGTGACGTTGCGGATATTCTTGACGGTCAGACTATAGGTGCCGATGATTTTGCTTTAAGCGTTTATCCTTCAAGTCAGCCTACATTTATGAGCCTTGTTGAAAACGGTTCTATATTCAAGATCATGCAGGCAGGTGCCACTGTACGTTCTGCTTTCTGCGGCCCATGTTTTGGTGCGGGTGATGTTCCAAGCAATCAGGGACTTAGTATAAGACATTCTACAAGAAACTTCCCTAACAGAGAAGGTTCAAAGCCCGGCAACGGTCAGATAGCGGGAGTTGCATTGATGGATGCACGTTCTATTGCGGCAACTGCTGTAAACAAGGGATACCTTACTCCTGCAAATGAAATTGATGTTAATTTCTCAAAGCCAAAGTATTTCTTTAACAAGTCTGTATATGAAAACAGAGTATACTTCGGTTACGGAAAGGCTGACCCAAGTGTTGAGTTAAAGTATGGTCCTAATATCAAACCTTGGCCTGAAATGAGTCCTTTAACAGATAACTTGCTCTTAAAGGTCGTAAGTGTAATTACAGACCCTGTTACAACAACAGATGAGCTTATTCCTTCAGGTGAAACAAGTTCTTACCGTTCAAATCCTCTTGGACTTGCCGAGTTTACCCTTTCAAGAAAGGATCCCGACTATGTGCCTAGAGCAAAAGAAGTTCAGAAGGCTGAAAAGGCAAGAGTAAAGGGTGAAGATCCTGCAGAGGCGTTAAATGAAATAGCTGATGTTACAGAGACTGTTAAGAAGAAGTTTGATATCAATACTGAAAATACAGGCATAGGAAGTACAATATTTGCTGTTAAGCCCGGTGACGGTTCTGCAAGAGAACAGGCTGCATCATGTCAGAAGGTTCTCGGCGGCTGGGCTAATATTGCAAATGAATATGCAACAAAGAGATACCGTTCAAACCTTATTAACTGGGGTATGCTTCCTTTTATTTATAACGGTGAGCTTCCTTTTGAAAACGGTGATTATATATTTATACCTGATGTGGTAAAGGGTATTGAGGACAAGAAGTCAGAGTTTACAGCATATGTTGTAAGTAAGGGTGAAATGAAGGAATTTACCCTTAATATGGGTGACTTAACTGACGATGAGAGAAAGATCATTCTTGCAGGCTGTCTTATAAACTACAACAGAAATTTATCTAAAAACAAGTAACAAAAGGATATATTAATTATACAATTACTTTAATTGATTTTTACAACAGATGAAAATTGTAATAATTTATAGATGTTTTGCATAAATTATCAGAATATTCGGGAACAAATATTGTTAAAATAATGGTGTTCTAATATATGGAAATTTATGTTATAATAATATCAATGTGGTATATGTTTTACAATATATCAGGTGATTTTATGTCAAGGTTTGTTAATATTTATTTTGACATTTGAAAGGAGAAACAAAAAATGTTAAACAAGAAAACAGTTGATGATTTACAGGTTAAAGGTAAGAATGTTCTTGTAAGATGTGACTTTAATGTGCCTTTAAAGGACGGCGTTATTACTGATGAAAACAGAATAGTTGCTGCTCTTCCTACAATCAAGAAGTTGATCTCAGAGGGTGCAAGAGTTATACTTTGCTCACATTTAGGCAAGCCAAAGGAACCATCACCTGAATTTTCTTTAGCACCTGTTGCAAAGAGATTATCAGAAAAGCTTGGTCAGGAGGTAGTTTTTGCTGCTGACAATGAAGTTGTGGGACCTAATGCAAAGGCTGCTGTAGCTGCAATGAAGGACGGAGATGTTGTTCTCCTTGAAAATACAAGATTCCGTAAGGAAGAAACTAAGAATGGTGAAGAATTCAGCAAGGATCTTGCTTCTTTAGCTGATATTTATGTAAATGATGCTTTTGGTTCATCTCACAGAGCACACTGCTCAACTGTTGGTGTAACTAAGTTTGTAAAGGAAGCTGCTGTAGGCTATCTTATGCAGAAGGAAATCGATTATTTAGGCAATGCCGTAAATAATCCTGTAAGACCTTTTGTAGCTATTTTAGGCGGTGCTAAGGTAAGTGACAAGATAAATGTTATCAATAACCTTCTTGAAAAGGTAGATACACTTATTATCGGTGGCGGTATGGCATATACTTTCTTCAAGGCTCAGGGCTATGCTATCGGTAAGAGTCTTCTTGAAGCTGATAAGATGGACTATGCTCTTGATATGATCAAGAAGGCTGAGGAAAAGGGTGTTAAGCTCCTTCTTCCTGTTGATACTGTTGTTACAAAGGAATTTGGCCCCGGCAAGCCTCATCATACTGTTGAAAAGCCTGAAAATCCTGCAGATCCGTTTATTGCAGATGATGAAGAGGGTGTAGATATCGGTGAAAAGACAAGAGCACTCTATGCAGATGCTATAAAGGAAGCAAAGACTGTTGTATGGAACGGACCTATGGGTGTATTTGAAATTCCTGAATATGCTGAGGGTACAAAGGCTGTAGCACAGGCTCTTGCTGATATTGATGCAACAACTATTATCGGCGGCGGTGATTCTGCAGCTGCTGTTAACCAGATGGGATTTGGTGACAAGATGAGCCATATTTCTACAGGCGGCGGTGCTTCACTTGAGTTCTTAGAGGGTAAGGAACTTCCGGGTGTAGTAGCTGCACAGGATAAATAATAATTGAAAGATTGGAGATATTTCTTTCAATTTGTCTGAGAAATGTTTCTGTAATTTATAAAAAGGCTGTTGAGATTTCAACAGCCTTGTAGTATAATTATAGCAAGAAATATTATTACATAGAGAGGGTGTAAAAGTTATGAGAAAACGTATGGTTGCAGGTAACTGGAAGATGAACAAGACCCCCCGTGAGGCTGTAGATCTGGTCAACCTGCTTAAAGACAAGATCGATAAAGAAGATGTGGATGTTGTACTTTGTGTACCTGCTATAAATCTTATAGCTGTTGCTGAATCCATACTGCATACAAATATTAAGCTGGGTGCGGAAAACCTTCATTATGAAAACTGCGGTGCATACACAGGTGAAACTTCTGCTACCATGCTTAAGGAAATTGGCGTTAAGTATGTTATTGTCGGTCATTCCGAAAGACGAAGCTATTTTAAGGAAACCGATGCAATTGTAAATAAAAAGGTATTAAAAGCTTTTGAGTACGGTATTATACCTATTGTGTGCGTTGGTGAAAGCCTTGAGGAGAGAGAGGACAATATTACCGTTGAAAAGATAAGGATACAGGTTAAAAAGGCATTAAAAAATCTTACTGATAAGCAGGCTGAAAATGTTGTGGTTGCTTATGAGCCTATATGGGCTATAGGAACAGGAAAGCATGCTACAAATGAACAGGCTCAGGAGATCTGCCACGAAATAAGAAAGTGTATAGGAGAAATGTTCAGCGAAAAGGTTGCTGAGAAAACAAGGATCCTCTATGGCGGAAGCGTGACAGGTAAAAATGCCGACGAACTTTTCTCTATGCCTGATATAGACGGCGGTCTTGTAGGCGGTGCAAGTCTTAAGGAGGATTTTGCCAACATAGTTAATGCAAAAACAGAATAAACTGTTTAATGGTTTTAAAAGAAACAAAAGGAGAAAATGATATGAGTAAGAAAACAACTGTTTTAATGATTTTAGACGGTTTCGGACTTAATGACAGGGTTGAAGGAAATGCCGTAAAGCAGGCTAATACACCTGTAATCGATAAATTAATGGCTGACTATCCTTTTGTAAAGGGATATGCAAGCGGTATGGCTGTCGGTTTGCCTGATGGTCAGATGGGTAATTCAGAGGTAGGACACCTTAACATGGGTGCCGGCAGAATTATTTATCAGGACCTTACAAAGATCACAAAGTCTATTGAGGACGGAGATTTCTTTGAAAATGAAGCACTTCTTGATGCTGTTAAAAACTGCAAGGAAAATAATTCTTCACTTCATTTATACGGCTTGCTTTCACCGGGCGGTGTTCACAGCCATTTAACTCATGTATATGCACTGTTAAAGCTTGCAAAAATGAACGGACTTGAAAAGGTATATGTTCACTGCTTCTTAGACGGAAGAGATACTCCCCCTTCTTCAGCAAGAGGATTTATTGCCGAACTTGAAGAAAAGATGAAGGAAATCGGCGTAGGCAAGGTTGCAACAATTTCCGGCAGATACTATGCTATGGACAGGGATAACAGATGGGACAGAGTTGAAAAGGCGTATAATGCTATGGTTCTGGGAGAGGGAGAAACTGCTCCTTCCGCTGATGAGTGTATGGCAGCATCTTATGCAAAGGAAGTTTATGATGAATTTGTTGTGCCTACCGTAATTATGGAAAATGGTGCTCCTGTAGCTACTATTAAGGAAAATGATTCAATTATTTTCTTTAATTTCAGACCTGACAGGGCAAGAGAGATTACAAGATGCTTCTGTGATGTTGATTTCAAGGGATTTGAAAGAGCTAAGGGTTATTTCCCTGTTAAGTATGTATGCTTTACAGACTACGATGTAACTATTGAAAATAAAGAAGTTGCCTTTAAGAAGGAAACAATAACAAATACACTTGGTGAATACCTTGCATCAAAGGGATTAAAGCAGGCAAGAATTGCAGAAACAGAAAAGTATGCCCATGTAACATTCTTCTTTAACGGCGGTGTTGAGGAGCCTAATGAGGGAGAGGACAGAATACTTGTGCCTTCTCCTAAGGTAGCTACTTATGATTTACAGCCTGAAATGAGCGCTCCTGCTGTTACAGATAAGCTTGTTGAAGCTATTGAAAGCGGCAAATATGATGTGATAATAATTAATTATGCTAACCCTGATATGGTTGGTCATACAGGAATTATGGAGGCTGCTATAAAGGCTGTCGAAACTGTTGACAGCTGTGTAGGCAGAGTTATGGACAGCCTTTTAAAGGTTGACGGACAGATGTTCCTTTGTGCAGACCATGGTAACAGCGATCAGCTTATTGATTATGAAACAGGTAAGCCTTTTACTGCTCATACTACTAATCCTGTGCCTTTTATAGTTGTAAACTGCAAGAAAGCTAAGGGTCTTATGGAAGGCGGAAAGCTTTGTGACATCGCTCCTACACTTCTTGATATGATGGATATGGAGCAGCCAAAGGAAATGACAGGTCATTCTTTGCTTATTAAATAAATTTTACAAAATTATGTTATATTTTTGTAGATTTTTTCTATAAAATAGGTTATAATTAACACTAAGGACAATTTTGAAAGGAGAACAAAAAATGAAAGGTTATTTAGAAATTGTTGACGTTTTAGCAAGAGAGGTTCTTGACTCAAGAGCTAACCCTACTGTTGAGGTTGAAGTTATCGTTGATACAGGTGACGGAAATCAGGTTATGGGCAGAGCTGCTGTTCCTTCAGGTGCTTCTACAGGTCAGTTTGAGGCTGTTGAGTTAAGAGACGGCGGTGACAGATACTGCGGTAAGGGCGTACTTAATGCTGTTAATAATGTTAATGACATTATTGCTGATGAGATCATCGGTATGAACGCTCTTGATCAGGTTGCTATTGACGAGGCTATGATCGCTTTAGACGGAACTCCTAACAAGGCTAAGCTTGGTGCTAATGCTATTCTTGGTGTATCTATGGCTGTTGCTAAGGCTGCTGCAGAGGCTCTTAATATGCCTTTATATCAGTACCTTGGCGGTTTCAATGCAAAGACTTTACCTGTTCCTATGATGAACATCATGAACGGTGGTAAGCATGCTGACAACACTGTAGATTTACAGGAATTTATGATCATGCCTGTTGGTGCTAAGACTTTCAGCGAAGCTTTAAGAATGTGCTGTGAAATCTATCATGCACTTAAGAGCGTTTTAAAGAGCAAGGGTTATTCTACAGGTGTAGGTGACGAAGGTGGTTTTGCTCCTGACTGTGCTACAGCTGACGAAGTTATCGACAACATCCTTGAGGCTGTTGAAAAGGCTGGTTACAAGCCGGGCGAGGAAATCAGAATTGCTATGGACCCTGCTTCATCTGAATTATATAATGAAGCTGACGGTTTATATCACTTCCCAGGTGAAACTAAGGCTACTGGTGCTTCTGAAGAAATCACAAGAACATCTGCTGAAATGGTTGACTACTATGCTGCTCTTTGCGACAAGTACCCAATCATCTCTATTGAAGACGGTTTAGCAGAAGAGGACTGGGACGGCTGGAAGATGCTCACTGAAAGACTTGGTGACAGAGTTCAGTTAGTTGGTGATGACTTATTTGTTACTAACACTAAGAGATTACAGAAGGGTATTGATTTAGGTGTTGCTAATTCTATCCTTATCAAGGTAAATCAGATCGGTACTCTTACTGAAACATTTGATGCAATTAAGCTTGCTAACAGAAATAATATGACTGCAGTTGTTTCTCACAGATCAGGTGAAACTGAGGATGCTACAATTGCTGACATCGTTTTAGCTGTTAATGCCGGTCAGATCAAGACTGGTGCTCCTGCAAGAACAGACAGAGTTGCTAAGTACAATCAGTTATTAAGAATCGAGGAAGAGCTTGGCGATACAGCTCAGTACCTTGGTCTTGATGCTTGGTTCAATTTAAAGAATAAGTAATAAAACGGTTAAAGCTTTTTGCTGATATGCTGTTTGCCGGACACTTATATAAATATATATAATATAAATGTATTTTAAAGCCTGCCGAAGTGATTTCGGCAGGTTTTTTGTATATAAATATTGACAAACAATCTGAAATAAATTAAAATTTTAACAAGAGATAAATTTTGATCGGAGGCGGTTTTGTGAAAATGAGAAGAATTGCAGCACTATGTCTTGCTTTTGTGATGACGGCAGGGGTAGTAAGCATTAGTTATGCTGATGAATATGAAAATCCATACGGAAGCTGGATAATAATACCTTATATGCCCTATAATGATACAGGGGAGTACCTTACACCTGTGATCACATCACCATATATATATGAAACGGTTATCGCTGCTGATGAAGTTAAAATTGAGTGGAAGTATACAGGAAATGAACCTTGTGTTGTAACCGTACAGGATATGAACGGAAATGTATCGGAAATACCGGCAGAGGCGGGAAATAAAGCAAGGATAATGCCCAATAAGCTGGCTAAGGGAGGTATATACAAAATAACGGTAAAAGCAGGAACAGCAGTATCTGAGCCTGTTACTCTCAGTGTTGCCAGCAAGGAAAGAGAAATTGCTGAAATAGTTAAGAGAACTCCCGTTGAAAAGGCTGAGGAGAGAATAGATGAAAGCATTGTTGTGCCAGAGGGTGCCTTTGATACTAAGGAAAGTGCAGACAAACATGTAAAAACAGTCAGCGTTAATGTGTGGAAATTAAACGGAAATGGTCAGAAAGTGCCGTCAACAGCGTCACTTACCGTAAATGCGGCTCTTGCCGATACCGTTGTTAAAATTTTTGATGAAATCTATGCAAATGATCTGAGATTTCCGATAAGTTCACTGGGCGGCTACAGCTACAGAACAACTGCAAGCGGGGGAAGGCTTTCAGAACATGCTTATGGTACGGCTATTGATATAAATTCTAATGAAAATTATTGCGTTTATTCAAGCGGAAATGTTGTGGGCAGTTTTTATAAGCCCTATGAAAGCCCATATTCTGTTGTGCCTGAAATTATAAATATTTTCAGAAAGTATAATTTTGAATGGGGCGGCTCCTATGGGGATTATATGCATTTCTCTTATTTTGGAACCTGATCATTTAAATATTGAATCGGATGCCATATAACTAAAAGGCGGGTACATGGTTAGAAAATGTACTCGCCTTTTGAAATGAAAATTTTATTATACAATTCTTGTCATTGGAAGGTCGTTGTTTACGCCCTTTGAGAAAAGTATCTGATGAAGGTCTATAACTCCGTTATGGAAAGTTGCGGCACAGGCTGTAAGATAAAGCTCCCACATTCTTGTGAATTCCTCGCCTTTTGTTTCAATAACAGTATCTTTAACTTTGTTGAAGTTATCTCTCCAGCAGAGAAGTGTCCTGTTATAGTGGCGGCGTAAGCTTTCAATATCAAGAGTATAGAACTTGTAATTTGGGAGAAGATCTACAATTTCTCTTAAGCTTGGAATAACTCCGCCCGGGAATATATATTTCTTAATGAAAGGATCTCCCTCATGCTCTTCAAGAGCACTTATATAGTGGAGAAGCATTAATCCCTTTGGCTTTAATACTGCATTTATATTCTTTAAGAACAGGTCATAGTTGCCTCTGCCTACATGCTCAAGCATACCAACACTTACAACTCTGTCAAAGGAAAGTCCTGATTTGTCCAAGTCTCTGTAGTCCATAAGATGAACTTCAAGGAGGTCCTGAAGACCTTTCTTCTGAATATCTTCGTTGAATTTATCATACTGCTCCTGGCTGAGGGTGATACCGTATCCCTTTACACCAAATCTTTCGGCAGCCCTTGTAAGAAGGAATCCCCAGCCGCAGCCGATGTCAAGAAGTGTCATACCCTTTTCAAGATAAAGCTTGTCAAGAATATGGTCAACCTTATTTATCTGTGCCTGATAGAGAGTATCATCGGGATTTTTGAAATATCCGCAGGAATAGCTCATTGTTTCATCAAGCCAGAGTTTATAAAAATCATTGCCTATGTCATAGTGAGAAGATACTTCCTGTTTCTGGTTCTTTTTTGACATAGAAGTAAAAATAAGCTTTTTAAGTGCAGACTTGTCTGTTGTAAACTTGTCCATATTACCCGTAAACATATCAAGAACTTCATACAAATCTCTGTCAAGTTCTATATCACCATGGATATAGGCTTCACCTAAAGCAAGAGATGTACTTGTAAGTAAATCTTTTTTGCTTATTTCTTTATTAAAAGTAACTGTAAATTCAGGCTTACCGTCACCTATTGTTTCAACGCCGTCACTTGTTTTAACAGCAAAGGTAACCGGTATGAATTTTTTTAAATAATCTTTCATAAATGAATTCATAATACGACCCCTTTTCCAAAAAAGCCAATATTATATTAATATCGGCATCTTTTATATTTTTATACATGCTATTACATTATAGCTCTTCAAATATTAAGCAAATGGTTAAAGAAGTATTAACTTTTTATTAAGATTTGCCGGTTTTGCTATATTTGGAATAAATTGCAAAAAATTAAGTTTATGTTTATACATGTATGTGATATTTAGCTTTTTGGTTGACAGAGTGGATTTTAAAATATATAATACATTTAATGGCGGAGGAGTAAATTGTTAATATATGTAAGGAGGATAAGATATGAAAAAATATATTGCACTTGCTGCTGCAGTGATGCTTCTGACAGGCTGCGGAGGCGGTTCTGAAAATGAAGAATCAACAAGCACAACAGAAACTGAGATAACAACAGAGGAAAGTACCGAAACAGAGGAGGAAACAAGGGAAAGTATAACAGAAAGTGAAGAAAGGGAAGAGGAAACCGTAAATCAGCAGGAAGTAAAAAATGAAGTAAGTACAGTGAATGAGAGTATAGAAACTACAAATGCCACAGGAGAAAGTTTTGAGGACAGCGAGGCATATAAGGAGCTGCAGAGCCTTGCTTCAAATGCAGGTTTTGAAATAAGCTACAGTGATAACAATGTTGTTTTCAGAACTTATATTACAGATGATACAATTGACAACATAAAGGAAAAGAATGCAGATTATGCCGATAAGTGGGATGAAAACTGCGGTCTTTATGAAGAATTTTGTTCTGAGGCAGTGAGAGCCATAAAAAGCAACAATGCAGAAGGTGTAAATGCAATAGTTGAGGTCGTGGGCAGATCTGATAATCAGGTATATTTCAGAAATGAAAACGGTACAAGCATTTATAATGCTTATAATGAATAATGAAAATTAGTTGTAAATAATATATATGTGTGTTATAATTATTAGATAAAAATATTAAAAGGGAGAATAATAAAATGAAAAAATTTATATCACTTATGGCTGTGGCTTGTTTGACTATGGGTATGTTTACAGGCTGTGGTTCAACAGACAGCAATGAGACAGATACAACCCAAAGCAGTCAGGTATCCGAAGATATGGTGACTGTTGGTATAGCACAGTTTGCTCCTCACGGTTCACTTGACAACTGCGTTGAAGGCTTTAAGCTGGGTATGGCAGAAGCGGGTTTTGTTGAAGGCGAAAATGTAACTTATGATCTGCAGAATGCTCAGGCTGATATGGCAAATACAAATCAGATCGCACAGAGCATGGTGGCAGCTAATGTAGATTTATTATGCGGTGTTGCTACACCTATGGCTCAGGCATGTTATAATGCAGCAAACGGTAAAATCCCTGTGATTTATACTGCAGTAACAGACCCTGTGGCAGCAGAGCTTGCAAATGAGGACGGAACAAGTGTGGGCAATGTTACAGGAACAAGTGATAAGCTTGCAATTGATGCACAGCTTGATATGATAAGAAAGTTCCTTCCCGAAGCTAAAACTATAGGTATATTATATACTACTAGCGAAGCTAATTCAGTAAGTGCAATTGAAGAATATAAGGCACTTGCTCCGAATTACGGATTTGAAATTGTTGAAAGCGGTATAAGCCAGAGCAGTGATATTCCTATTGCCGCAACTGATCTTGCGGGAAAGGTCGACTGTATATCAAATCTTACCGACAATACCGTTGTTTCTGCTCTTGCAACTGTACTTGATGCAGCTAACAAGGCAGGTATCCCTGTATTCGGAAGTGAAATAGAACAGGTTAAAAACGGTTGTGTTGCTACAGAGGGGCTTGATTATATTGCTCTTGGCAAGCAGACAGGTGAAATGGCGGCAAGAGTTTTAAAGGGTGAAAATGCTCAGGATATTCCTTTTGAAACTATTACTGAATACAGCCTCTATATTAATTCAGCAGCCCTTGAAAATCTTGGTTTATCATGCCCTGAGGATTTAAAGGCAACAGCTACAGAGGCAGCAGAGGCAGAATAAGGAGTAAATGAAATGGCTTTATTATTAAGCGTACTGGAGCAGGGATTTATATATGCGATGCTTGCTCTCGGTATATACATAACTTATAAAATACTGGATTTTCCTGACCTTACAGTTGACAGCAGTTTTCCTTTGGGAGCTGCTGTCAGTGTTGTAATGATAAAGGCGGGCATAAATCCTTACATAACTCTTCCTGCGGCTTTTATAGCAGGAGGAATTTCCGGACTTGTGACAGGGATAATACATGTCAAATTTAAGGTAAGAGATCTTCTTTCAGGTATTATTGTAATGACGATGCTTTATTCAATAAACCTGCATATTACAGGAGGACAGGCCAATGTGCCTATTTTCAGTGACGATACTATATTTACACTTTCTCCTATTAAAAATATTGCAGGGGATTACAATACGGTTATAGTAATATTCCTTATTGCTCTTATATGTAAGATTGCTATGGACCTGTATTTAAAGACAAAGTCAGGTTATCTTCTGAGAGCTGTGGGCAACAATGAAACTGTTGTAACTGCTCTTGCAAAGGACAAGGGAACTGTTAAGATAATAGGTCTTGTTATTGCAAATGCCCTTGTTGCTCTTGCAGGCTGTGTAATGTGTCAGCAGCAGAGGTTTTTTGATATTTCTATGGGTACGGGTACTATGGTTATAGGTCTTGCTTCCGTAATTATCGGTATCAATGTCTTTGGAAAGCTCAGTTTTTTAAAGGCTACTACTGCAGTAATCATAGGCTCTGTTATATACAAGGCTTGTGTTGCAATTGCTATTTCTATGGGTATGCAGGCTATGGATATGAAGCTTGTTACAGGTGCTCTGTTCCTTATTATACTTATTGTCAGCAGCTTTAAAAAGGGAGGTGCCGGCAATGATTAAGTTAAGTAATATTGACAAGATATATAATAAAGGGACTGTAAATGAAACACAGCTTTTTAATAACTTTAGTTTTGAAGTCAAAGAAAATGATTTCATAAGTATTGTGGGGAGCAACGGTTCCGGAAAAACTACAATGCTTAACATTATATGCGGCTCTGTTCCTGTGGACAGAGGAGATATTACAATTAACGGGAGCTCAATTGTAAAAATGAAGGAGTATAAAAGGTACCGAAAAATAGGAAGGGTTTATCAGGATCCTGCTATGGGTACTTGCTCTTCAATGACTATTCTTGAAAATATGTCTCTTGCAGATAACAAGGGAAAGCTGTTCGGACTTTCAATGGGCACAAACAGAAAAAGAATAAATTATTATAAGGAACTTCTTTCACAGCTTAATCTGGGACTTGAGGATAAGCTTGGTGTACAGGTGGGACTCCTTTCGGGAGGTCAAAGACAGGCTATGGCTCTTTTAATGTCTGTTATGACTCCTATTGATATTCTTATTCTTGATGAGCATACTGCTGCCCTTGACCCTAAGACTGCGGAAATTATTATGGAGCTTACGGATAAGGTTGTAAAAGAGAAAAAGCTTACGACTATAATGGTAACTCATAATCTTATGTATGCCCTTAAGTATGGCAACAGACTGGTAATGATGCATGAGGGCAAGGCTATTATGGATCTGAATGAAGAAGAAAAGAAAAATGCAAAGACTGATGATCTGCTTGATGTGTTTAATCAGATAAGTCTTGAGAGAGGAAATTCATTATAGTAAAATCACGGTCAGAATATAATTGAATACAGAAATAAAAAGTGTACCTGTGTGCGGTTTTCTGCACACAGGTACACTTTTTTATAACAGTATAACCTTAGGTTCTTCTGTAAATGAATATATTGTTGCCTTTCCCTCTGTAAAGCAGAATACAGTCATTAAATTGTCATCAACAGTGTACATACTGCTGAGGGCAGCCTTATTGTCATCCATCATAGCTACTCTTGCTTCGCGGCGGGTATCTTCCTTTACACTTCCTGTAACTCTTATCCATGTGCCTTTATACATACCGCATATCTCAACCTTGGGATTTTTAAGCATCTGGTTGTAGACATCTTTTTTATTGTTTGTGCCGAAGTAAAGCTTGCCTTCATATTGACATACTGCTCCGAAGGGACGCACACGGGGCTGATCCCTCTCTGCTGTTGCCAGATAGAATGTTCCGCAGTTCTTTAAATAATTTAATACTTCTTCCATGTTGATCTTCCTTTCTCTTATGTATGTTTGAATTTATTTATTTTATCAGATATAATTGTTGCAACTACAAATTATAAGTGATAAAATTATTGTAGGTTTATTATACCAAATAGGAAAATAAAAACAAGTAGGATATTTTATGATAGTAGTATCAAAGGAGATAGTATATGGCAAATAAAGACTTATTCGGGCTTTGTCCTTATGTAACATCACAGAAGGTTTTATCGGGGAAATGGTCATTATATATCATGTATCTTTTATCTGACGGACCCATAAGGTTTAATGAGCTTAAAAGAAGGATGCCTGAGGAAATGACACATACCACATTGTCAAGACAGCTTAAAACACTTGAAAAGGAAGGGCTTATACTGAGGAAGGAGTATTCACAGATACCTCCGAAGGTGGAGTATTCTCTGAGTGAGATAGGCGAGAAATTTAAGAATGTGCTGGAGGCTCTGGGAGAATGGGGAGAAGAGTATATTGAGTATATGAAGGGAGAAGAGGTAAAATGAGATGGGGTGGAGATTTTAGTTGATGTAAAGAAATGCATGGTGGGTTAAACATGAATTAAACGATTATGAACAAAACCTTCCACCGCTGACGCGGTCCCCCTCCCTTAGAAGGGAGGCTATTTGCAGGCGATCAATAATCGCCCCTACAAATGGTTGTGGTGTCAGATTGTTGGTGAGGTAAACTGGAATTTATAGCTGCAAGTGTTGCCGTGTAAAAGTTATTATGGTCTGAGGTGATGTTATGAACACAAGAGAAGCTGTTGCACCTAGAATTTTAAATCTTTGTGAGGAAAGAAAATTATCAATTAATGCTCTTGCAAATATTTCGGCTGTGCCGCCTTCGACAATCAAAAACATAATTAATCCTAATGGAAACAGTAAAAATCCCGGAGTTGTAACAATAAAAAAGCTTTGTGACGGTTTTGAAATAACGTTACGGGAATTTTTTGATACTCCCGAATTTAACAGTCTGGAGCAGGAAATATACTGACAATAAAAGAGCCTATCAGAATATAAAAACTCTGATAAGCTCTTTTTTGAAAGGATGGAAGTTAAAATTCAGTTGTAGCATCAAGCAAAAGTGATACGGAAAGGTTTCCGTTTCTGCATCTAAGTTCATCAATAAATTCCTTTGTAGCAGTGTCATTTTTCATAACAAGTTTATAGTCAAGCTCATAAATACTTCCCAGATCAAGTGTGGATATTTTTACAAGTTTATGGGATATTGAATATTTTTCTATTAATTCCTCAAAGGCTCCTTCAAAGTCAAGGCTTTCGGGTACTAATATTTTTAAGCGTCTTTTCATTGTGCCTGTGCCGCCGAAGTTGAGCTTTGTAAGAATTATCATTATTGCACAGAGGAATACTGTAAATATAAGGGCGCACATATAATAGCTTATTCCGCAGGCAAGACCTATTGCTACTGTTGCAAATATATAGGCAATGTTTTTGGGGCTGCCCGGCTCGCTTCTGAACCTTACAAGGGCAAAGGCTCCGCTTATGCTTAAGGCTGATGCTATGCTGTTGCCTATAAGCATAATTACAACTGATGCTACCACGGGAACTATAACAAGGGTATAGCAAAGACTGTGATTGTAGTCTTCCTTGTCTGCTGTAAACATATATGTGAATGTAACGATCAGCCCCATGATAAAGGCTATTACCATTGTTTCCACAGCTCCTGCATTTGAGTATAGTGTTTCTGAAATATTACTAAGCATATTTTTTGACCTCCCTGTATCCTTTTTTAATATAATTTGTATATTCTGTGCCGTATTTTGAAAAGCTTGCCTTATTAAGATCGTGCTTTCTTAAAATTTCAATAAACCAAAGAGGCATTCTTTCACTGTATTTGACTTCCATTATCATTTCATCTTCGGGAATTACCCTTTCGCCGAAAACACCGTATTCAAGAGCGATATCCTCACGTCTTGATATAATATTTCTGTCAAAGGTCACTCTGAATTCATTGTTTTCAAGACCGAAAAAAGCTCTTCTCTGATAGGCTATGTAAACCTTTGGCAAAAGCTTATAGGTTTTGATTGCATAGCTTAATTCATGTATTATCTGTGGATTCATATAATCTTTGAGGAAAGTAATGTTCCCTGTGTTTGCAAATTTATATGCTTCGTCAAGTGTGAATCCTGTTCTTCTTTTGTTTACGCAGCCTTTGAATTTCTTTTTTATCTCAAGAAATACCATTGATTTTCTATCAGGTACGCCATAGGAACGCAGACGTACTTTTTCTTTGTATTGGGGTTTTTGCAATGAGGTCCTTATGAGATTGTTGTCATATGTGTCGTAGTAAATATTGCATATCTGATAAAAGCTTCCGTTTTTGCTATAGCTGTCTGCTTCCATTTTATTGTCAAGTTCTTTTATTATTTCTTCATATACTGATCTTTTTATTATATATTTTTCTTCTGTTCTGCTGAAAACTTCTTTTGACATATATATGCTCCTTTCTTTTTTGTTATCTGATATGCACATAAGTATAGTTGTTTTAAATTAAAGAGTCATTGAATTAAAATTAAAAGAATATTAATTTTAACATAAATTTTACAAATTTAGTTTATAACAGGGCAAACTAATGTGGGTGATGCTATGCGTGAAAAAATATATAACATTGTAAAAAAATCAGACAAGAGAAATATTAATTATTTTTATGATGTGTTTATAAGCTCTGTTGCTGTAATAAGCATAGTTCCCCTTATGTTTAAAAGAGAACTGCCCAGTTTTTATATTATGGAAAGAGCAACGGTTATTGTTCTTGCTGTTGATTATGTTCTGAGGTTTATAGTGAGTGATTATATAATAGGAAAGGGAAAGACAAGCTTTATTATATATCCATTTACTTTGGGGGCGGTAATTGATCTGGTTTCGCTGCTGCCTGTGGGAAAGATATTCAGGGTTTTCAGAATATTTAAAATGCTCAGATATATGGATTTTTTTGTATATATGGTCAACATATACAACATGGTAAAAGGAGTTTTGTTTAAGGTGCTTTTTGTGGCTGTGGGCTATATATTCATAACTGCTCTTTTTATGTTTAATGCGGAAAGGGGAAGTTTTAATAATTTTTTTGAAGCCCTTTACTGGGCCACAACTTCTCTGACTACAGTAGGTTATGGCGATATATATCCAAAGACATTTGCAGGAAGGCTTATAAGCATGATAACATCGGTTATGGGTATTGCTGTAATAGCTTTGCCTTCGGGAATCATAACTGCAAGTATAATAAATGAAATAATGAAAAAAGAAAAGTAATTAATGTTGAAATAAACATATTGCTGTTGTATATTGTTTATTAATGTGAGGTGTTTTCCTTGAAGTTTCGATATTGTCCCTATTGCGGAAGTAAGCTTATAAAAAAGGAAATAGGTGATGAGGGGCTTGTGCCCTTTTGCGGAAAATGCAATTTACCTTTGTTTGATCTGCCTGTGAGTTGTACAATAATTCTGGTTTTAAATGAGTATAATGAAGCTGTGCTTATAAAGCAGAGCCATGGCAATAAGAATTACGGCTGTGTTTCGGGATATATGAAAATAGGCGAAAGTGCGGAAGAGTGTGCGGCAAGAGAGGTTGAAGAAGAACTTGGGATAAAGCCCTGTGAAATTGAGTATGTAAATAGCTATACATTTAATAAGAAGGAAATGATAATGCTGGGATTTATGGCAAGGGTCAGAAAGGCTGAATTTGTACTGTCAGATGAGGTTGAAAGTGCGGAGTGGTTTAATATTGAAGAAGCAAGGGAAAATCTGAGAGAGGCAACAGTTGCCCGTAAACTTGTTGAAAACTGTATTGAAAGGATATGTGAAAGCAGTGATTAAAAACAGGTATATGGCAAACTTAAAACTATGGGGATATTAAAAGGGGGTAGACTATGAGAAGAGTATTTTACAACGGGAATATTGTTACTATGAACAAAGGCATTGTCTGTGATGCAATGCTTATTGAGGGAGACAGAATACTGGCTGTGGGGGACAGAGATGAAATAATGATGCAGGCAGAGAATTCGGAAAGGGCGGATCTGAAAAAACAGACTGTGCTCCCTGCCTTTATTGATCCCCATTCTCACATACTTGCTATGGCAAATACATTTTTGCAGGTTGATTTGTCGGGAGCTGAAAATGAAAATGATATAAGGGAACGAATCAGGGATAAGCAGGGAATAGTAAGGTGTTTTAATCTGAGTAATGGAGTTATTTTGGATAATGCTTTTCTGGATAAATTTGACTTTCCCTTAATTATTCAGCATAATTCGGGTCATAGCGGATTTTTTAACAGAAAGGCACAGGAGATGGCGGGAATAAATTCCTGTTTCATTCAGGAAAATGAATATTTTGAAGCCATAAAAAGCCTGCCTGTGCCTGATATAGATGAAATTGCAAAGGCTTTTAAAGAGGCTGAAAAAATATATATGTCAAAGGGGATCTCTGTTGCCCAGGAGGGTGTGCTTTTAAAGGAAATGATCCCAATGTACAGAGAACTTATTAAAAGGAATGAAATTACTCTTGAAATAATTGCCTATAAGGATATTGAAACAAAAGAAAATTTAACCGGAAGAAATTTTAAAATAGGGGGATATAAAATATTCCTTGACGGTTCTCCCCAGGCAAAGACTGCATGGGTAAGTGAGCCTTATGAAAATACAAATGAATATGGAATAAGCACAATGACTTGTGAGGAAGTTGATCGTGCCGTTAAAAGAGCTGTAAGTGATAATATGCAGATAATAGCACACTGT
Source organism: Candidatus Gallispira edinburgensis (assembly GCA_904395805.1). Classification (GTDB taxonomy): domain Bacteria; phylum Bacillota; class Clostridia; order Lachnospirales; family CAG-274; genus Gallispira; species Gallispira edinburgensis. Next base: position 19,030 of record CAJFNV010000086.1, read on the forward strand.
AACGGTGACAGGGCTATTGACAGATTTATAAATGCAGTTGAGAACAACAGGGAAGTGTGCAGGCTGAGACCTGTTATTATTCACGGACAGCTAATGAGAAAAGACCAGATAGCAAGGCTTAAGGAACTTAATATTATTCCTTCATTTTTTTTAGCCCATATTTATCATTACGGAGATATTCATATAAAAAATCTGGGAAAGAGAGCAGAGCATATAAGTCCTTTAAAGTCTGCTGTAAGGGCAGGAGTTTATCCTACGATACATCAGGACAGTCCTGTTATTATGCCTGATATGTTTGAAAGTATATGGTGTGCAGTAAATAGAGTAACAAAGAAGGGGATCCTTCTGGGAAGTGATGAAAGAGTAAGTGTGTATGAGGCTCTTGAAACTGTGACTGTAAATGCTGCAAGGCAGTACTTTATGGAAGATGAAAGGGGAAGTATTGAGGCAGGAAAGAAGGCTGATTTTATTATTGCTGATAAAAATCCTTTGAAGGTGAGTACCGATGAAATAAGGGGGATAAGAGTAAGGGAGCTTTATAAAGAAGGGAAGATTGTGTGGAGGGAAGGAGAGTGAGGGATGAGGGGTTATGAATTAGGAGTAAAGGCTGTTTTGTGAGGAATATACTAAAATTTTATATGTAGAGTGGTTAAATTTGGTGAAAAATTTACGAAAAAAACGAAAAAAAAGCTTGCAATTAAATCGGGGGTATGGTAAAATACTATTGTTGTGACATTAGGAGCGATGAAGTGAAAGGTTGCTCTGTAGCTGATAAACACATAGGTTACAGAGGTTTTTTTACGGAGCAATGTCCAGTTCAAAGAAACCGGGCGACAAGGTCACTGTGCTAATATTGAAGCAGAATATAGGGAGGGGCAGGTTTATGCCCTGAGTTGCAAGCCCTTGCTGCGGATAAGTGTGCAGTCACCACTTGTCGTGCTAGAAGTTCAAAAGTACGAAAAGGAGGCGACTTTTTTTATGGCTAATCAGAAGATTAGAATCAGTCTTAAGTCATTCGATCATAAGTTAATCGATCAGTCAGCTGCTCAGATTATTGAAACAGCTAAGAAAACAGGTGCAAAAATCAGTGGTCCTATACCACTTCCTACAAAGAAGGAAGTTGTGACAATTCTTAGAGCTGTTCACAAGTATAAGGATTCAAGAGAGCAGTTTGAGTTAAGAACTCACAAGAGACTTATCGATATTTTACAGCCAACAAACAAGACTGCTGATGCTTTATCAAGACTTGATTTACCTGCTGGCGTAGATATTACATTAAAAGTTATGTAATGAAAAATGAAAACCTGCTCACGGTTTTCAAAATGTTTGAGTGATGATTGATATTCACGAAAAAAGTTCAAAGAAATTTGGTTTATATAAGAAAAAGCCTTATGTAGACCTAGAATGATCATTCTGCAAAGGGATGATCCGCTGTAGAGTTTATTATGGAGGTAAAAATCATGAAAAAGGCAATTATTGCTAAGAAGATTGGTATGACACAGATCTTCAATGAGAACGGTTTACTTATTCCTGTAACTGTTCTTGAAGCAGGTCCATGTGTTGTTACACAGGTTAAGACAGTTGAAAACGACGGTTACAATGCTGTACAGGTTGGTTTCGGCGATGTAAAGGAAAATAAGGTTACAAAGCCTGTTAAGGGTCACTTCGCAAAGGCTAATGTTGAGCCTAAGAAGGTTCTTAAGGAATTCAGATTTGATTCAGTTGAAGGCTATGAAGCAGGAAACGAGATCAAGGTTGATGTTTTCGAAGCAGGTGACAAGGTTGATGCTACAGGTATCTCTAAGGGTAAGGGCTATCAGGGTCCTATCAAGAGACACGGTCAGCACAGAGGACCTATGGCTCACGGTTCTAAGTTCCACAGAGCAGTTGGTTCAATGAGTTCTGCCACTACACCAGGTAAGGTTAAGAAGGGTAAGAAGATGGCAGGTCACATGGGTAATGTTCAGGTTACTATTCAGAACCTTGAAATCGTTAAGGCCGATGCTGAAAAGAACTTATTGCTTGTTAAGGGTGCAGTACCCGGAAGCAAGGGTTCAATACTTGTAATTAAGGATAGCGTAAAGGCTTAATTAATCTTTACGGAAGGAGGAAGACCTAATGGCAAATGTAAAAATGTTCAACATGAGCGGAAGCGAAGTTGGTACAATAGATTTAAATGACAGTATTTTTGCAGTAGAGGTAAACACTCACGTTATGCATCAGGCAGTTGTTCAGTATCTTGCTAATCAGAGACAGGGTACTCAGAGTGCTTTAACTCGTGCTGAAGTTCGCGGCGGTGGAAGAAAGCCTTGGAGACAGAAGGGTACAGGTAGAGCTAGACAGGGTTCTATCCGTTCACCACAGTGGACAGGCGGTGGTGTTGTATTTGCACCAAAGCCAAGAGATTATTCATTCAAGTTAAACAAGAAGGTTAAGAGATTAGCTCTTAAGTCTGCATTAACTACTAAGGTTAATGACGGCAAGCTTGTTGTTGTTGATGAATTAACAGTAAATCCTAAGACTAAGGAAATGGTTTCTGTTTTAAATAACTTAAATGCAGCTAAGTCTTTAGTAGTAGTTGAGGATGATAACAACAATGCAGTAATCGCTGCTAGAAATATCCCTACAGTTAAGACAGCTTCTGTTAACACTATCAATGTATACGATATTTTAAAGTATGACTCATTAGTATTAACTAAGGCAGTTGTAGCAAAGATCGAGGAGGTGTACGCATAATGGCAGATATTAAGTATTATGACGTTATATTAAAGCCTGTTATTACAGAGAAGTCTATGAATGATATGGCTTCAAAGAAGTACGCTTTCTATGTTCATCCTGAGGCTACTAAGATACAGATCAAGCAGGCAGTTGAAAAGATGTTTGAAGGAACTAAGGTTGCTTCAGTTAACACTATGAACTGTGTTGGCAAGACTAAGAGAAGAGGCTATACATTTGGTAAGACAAATGCAAGAAAGAAAGCCATCGTTCAGCTTACTGAAGAAAGTAAGGAAATTGAGATCTTTGCAGGTATGTAGTTGTAAAGAAATAAATTCAAAAATTAAAATCGATTACGTAAAAGAAATAAGTTAAGAATTTCTTTAGTAAGGAGATTTTAATTTACAGTTTTGTTTCTTGCAACTTGAAAAGAACTGTAAATAAGCTCAGTTGTTGGAATAAAGTATAGACACACAAGTGTTTGCAAATATTTGGAAAAGGAGTGTAAAAAATGGGTATTAAGAGATTTAAGCCTTATACACCTTCAAGAAGACAGATGACAGTTTCTGACTTCTCTGAAATCACAAAATCAACTCCCGAGAAGAGCCTTGTAGTACACATCAAGAAAACTGCGGGCAGAAATAATCAGGGTAAGATCACTGTTCGTCACATCGGCGGCGGTACTAAGAAGAAATACAGAATTATCGACTTTAAGAGAAATAAGGATGGCATCCCTGCAAAGGTTGTTGCTATTGAATATGATCCAAACAGAACAGCTAACATTGCTTTGTTAACTTATGCTGACGGTGAGAAGAGATATATCCTTGCTCCTAACGGCTTAAAGGTTGGCGACACTGTAATGAGCGGTGAAAACGCTGAAGTAAGAGTTGGTAACGCATTAGCTATGAAGGATATTCCTGTTGGTGCTGAGATCCATAACATTGAAATGTATCCAGGTGCAGGCGGACAGTTAGTTCGTTCAGCAGGTAATGTTGCTCAGTTAATGGCTAAGGAAGGCAAGTATGCAACAGTAAGACTCCCATCCGGTGAAATGAGATTATTACCTATTAACTGCAGAGCTACAATAGGTCAGGTTGGTAACGGAGATCATGAGCTTATCAACATTGGTAAGGCAGGTAAGAAGAGACATATGGGTATCAGACCTACTGTAAGAGGTTCTGTTATGAACCCTAACGACCATCCACACGGTGGTGGTGAAGGTAGAGCACCTGTTGGTCGTCCTGCACCAAGTACTCCATGGGGTAAGCCTGCTCTTGGTCTTAAGACAAGAAAGAAGCATAAGGCTTCAAACAAGTATATAGTTCGTAGAAGAAATAAATAATAGGAGGACCTAATAATGAGTAGATCACTTAAAAAGGGACCATTCTGTGATGACCATCTTATGAAGAAGGTTATTGCTGAGAATGAAGCTAATACAAAGAATGTTATAAAGACCTGGTCACGCCGTTCTACTATCTTCCCTGAGATGATAGGTCATACTATTGCAGTTCATGACGGTAGAAAGCACGTTCCCGTATATATTACTGAGGATATGGTAGGTCACAAGTTAGGCGAGTTTGCTTTGACAAGAACTTACAGAGGTCACGGTAAGGACGCTGAAAAGAAGTCAAAGGTTAAATAATTTTTCGTAAAGGAGGGAGCCTTAATGTCTAAGGGACATAGAAGCCAGATAAAGAGAGACAGAAACGAACAGAACAAGGACAGAAGAGCTCAGGCTCATGCTAGATTTGTAAGAGTTTCTGACACAAAGGCCAGAATTGTTTTAGAACAGATTAAGGGTAAGAGCATTGGTGAAGCTATGGCTATACTTGCTTACTCACCAAGATATGCTGCTGAAATTATAGAGAAAGTTTTAAAATCTGCTGTTGCAAATGCAGAGAATAACTTGGAATTAGATGTTAATGATTTGTATGTTGCTGATGTATTTGCTAATCAGGGACCAACTCTTAAGAGAATCCGTCCAAGAGCACAGGGCAGAGCTTACAGAATTAATAAGAAAACTGCTCACATTTCAATATACTTAGATCAGAAGAAATAAGGAGGTCAACCATGGGTCAGAAGGTAAATCCACATGGATTAAGAGTTGGCATTATTAAGGACTGGGATTCAACCTGGTATGCTGACAAGAAGGATTATGCTAACTTCTTAGTAGAAGACAATAAGCTTAGAACTTATATTAAGAATAAATTAGCTAACTCCAGCGTTTCTAAAATCGCTATTGAGAGAACTAATGAAAGAGTTAAGGTTACTATTTTCACTTCAAAGCCTGGTATCATCATCGGTAAGAGCGGTGCTGCAATTCAGGAATTAAACAATGAATTACAGAAGATGACAGACAAGAAGATAATGGTAAACATTGAAGATATTAAGAGACCTGAGCTTGATTCTCAGTTAGTTGCTGAGGATATTGCAAGACAGCTTGGAAACCGTGTTACATTCAGAAGAGCTATGAAGAAGGCTATGCAGACTACAATGAAGTTTGGTGCTAAGGGTATCAAGACTACATGCAGCGGCCGTCTTGGCGGTGCTGAAATGGCTCGTACTGAAACTTATCACGATGGTACTATCCCTCTTCAGACTTTAAGAGCTGATATTGACTATGGTTTTGCTGAAGCAAACACAACTTATGGTAAGATCGGTGTTAAGGTTTGGATCTACAAGGGTGAAGTACTTCCTGAAAAAAATGCTAAGAAAGGAAGTGTTCAGTAATGTTAATGCCTAAGAGAGTTAAAAGACGTAAGCAGTTCAGAGGCCGTATGACCGGTAAGGCTTTAAGAGGCAACAAGATCACTTACGGTGAATTCGGTATAGTTGCTATGGAGCCGGGCTGGATTACTTCCAGACAGATCGAGGCAGCCAGAATTGCTATGACAAGATATATCAAGAGAGGCGGTAAGGTTTGGATCAAGATCTTCCCTGATAAGCCTATCACATTAAAGCCTATGGGTACAAGAATGGGTTCCGGTAAAGGTTCAACTGAATACTGGGTATCTGTTGTTAAGCCGGGCAGAGTTATGTTTGAGATCGCAGGTGTATCTGAAGAAACTGCCAGAGAAGCTTTAAGACTTGCAGTTTACAAGTTACCTATTAAGTGTAAGATTGTATCACGCGCTGATTTGGAAAAGGAGTGTGACAATTAATGAAGACTAAGGAATATGTTGCAGAATTAAAGAATAAGACTGTTGCTGAGTTAAACAATGAATTGGTTGAAGCTAAGAAGGAGTTATTCAACTTAAGATTCCAGAACGCTACTAACCAGTTACAGAATACAGCAAGAATCAGCCTTGTTCGTAAGAACATTGCCAGAATTCAGACTGTAATCACTCAGAAGGAAAACGCACTTTAATAGTTATATAATCGGAAGGAGGACAATCTCGTGGAAAGAAATCTTCGTAAAACAAGAATCGGTAAGGTTATCAGCAATAAGATGGATAAGACAATCGTTGTTGCTGTTGAGAATAATGTAAGACATCCATTATATAACAAGATTGTGAAGACAACTTATAAGTTAAAGGCTCACGATGAGAATAATGAGTGTCAGATTGGTGATAGAGTAAAAGTTATGGAAACTAGACCTTTATCAAAGGATAAGAGATGGAGATTAGTTGAAATCGTAGAAAAGGTTAAGTAATTCCTGAATATAAGGAGGAAATCGACAATGATTCAGCAGGAAAGTAGACTTGTTGTTGCTGATAACTCAGGTGCTAAGGAATTATTATGTATCAGAGTTTTAGGCGGCTCAACAAGAAGATATGCTAATATTGGCGACGTTATCGTTGCTACTGTAAAGGATGCAACACCAGGCGGCGTTGTTAAGAAGGGTGAAGTTGTTAAGGCTGTTGTTGTCAGAACTGTAAAGGGTGCTTCAAGACCTGACGGTTCTTACATCAAGTTTGATGAAAACGCAGCAGTTATTATTAAGGAAGATAAGAACCCTAGAGGAACTCGTATTTTCGGACCTGTTGCAAGAGAGCTCAGAGAGAAGCAGTATATGAAGATATTATCTCTTGCACCTGAAGTATTATAATAGGAGGTAAGGGTCGATATGAAGATTAAGAAGGGCGATAAGGTACAGGTTATCGCAGGTAAGGATAAAGGTAAGGAAGGCAAGGTACTTGTTGTAGATGTAAAGAACAATAAGGTTATTGTTGAAGGCGTTAACAAGGTTAAGAAGCATGTTAAGCCATCTCCAATGAATCCACAGAGCGGTATCATCGAAAAGGAAGCTCCTATTGATGCATCTAATGTTATGTATGTTTACGCAGGTAAGCCAACCAGAATTGGTTACAAGGTAGAAAACGGTGTTAAGCAGAGAGTTGCTAAGACAACCGGCGAAGTAATCGATTAATTCTGTAAAGGAGGACTAAGTTCGTGAACGCATTTAGAGAATTTTATGAGAAGGAAGTTGCACCTGCAATGCAGGCAAAGTTTTCTTATAAGAATGTAATGGAAATCCCAAAGCTTGAAAAGATCGTTATCAATATGGGTCTTGGTGAAGCTAAGGAAAATGCAAAGGCTATTGACTCAGCTGTAAATGATATGACTATTATTTCAGGTCAGAAGCCTATCGTAACTAAGGCAAAGAAGTCAATAGCAGCTTTCAAGCTTAGAGCAGGTATGCCAATCGGCTGTAAGGTTACATTAAGAGGTGAGAAGATGTACAGCTTTGCTTCAAAGCTTATAAACATCTCTCTTCCACGAGTTCGTGACTTCAGAGGTGTAAGTGCTGAGTCTTTTGACGGAAGAGGTAACTACACTTTAGGTCTTAAGGAGCAGTTAATGTTCCCTGAAATCCAGTACGATAAGATCGACAAGATCAGAGGTATGGATATTGTATTTGTAACTACAGCAAAGACTGATGAAGAAGCAAGAGAGCTTCTTAGATTATTCGGTATGCCATTTAGAAAGTAAGGAGGCAAATGATTTATGGCAAAGACATCAATGAAAGTAAAGCAGACAAGAAAGCCTAAATTTTCAACTCAGAGCTATACTCGTTGTAGAATTTGCGGAAGACCACACGGCGTTTTAAGAAAGTTTGGTATCTGTAGAATTTGCTTCCGTGAATTAGCTTATAAGGGCGAGATCCCTGGCGTTAAGAAGGCTAGCTGGTAATTTGAAAGGAGGATTTTGAAATGTCAATGAGTGATCCAATTGCAGATATGCTCACTAGAATCAGAAATGCAAACACTGCTAAGCACGATACTGTAGATGTACCTTCAAGCAAAATGAAGGAGGCTATCGCTAACATCCTTACAAATGAAGGCTATATCGCAGGTTATGAAATTATAGAGGACGGCGTAAAGAAGACTATGCACATTACTCTTAAGTACGGTGTAGATAAGAATGAAAAGGTTATCTCAGGCATTAAGAGAATTTCTAAGCCTGGTCTTAGAGTTTACGCTAACAGAGATGAGTTACCAAGAGTTTTAGGTGGTATGGGCACTGCTATTGTTTCTACAAACAAGGGTGTTATCACTGATAAGGAAGCAAGAAAGCTCGGCGTTGGCGGCGAAGTAATCGCTTACGTATGGTAATAGAAGGAGGTAAATTATATGTCACGTATAGGTAAATTACCTGTTGCTATTCCAGCTGGCGTAGAAGTTAAGCTTGAGGATGGTAACGTAATTACTGTTAAGGGACCTAAGGGTACTTTAACTCGTAAGTTAGTTGATGACTTAACTGTTGAGGTTACAGATACTGAAGTTACAGTAACTAGACCAAGCGATTTAAAGAGATATAAGCAGTTACACGGTTTAACAAGAACACTTATTGCCAATATGGTAGAGGGTGTTACTAATGGCTACAAGAAGGAGCTTGAGATCAACGGTGTTGGTTACAGAGCTGCTAAGTCAGGCAACAAGCTTACATTAACACTTGGTTATTCTCACCCAGTAGAGATGTTTGATCCTGAGGGTATCACAACTACTCTTGAGGGCAATAACAAGATTATTGTTGAAGGTATCGACAAAGAAAAGGTTGGTCAGTTCGCTGCTGAGATCAGAACTAAGAGACCACCTGAGCCATATAAGGGCAAGGGTATCAAGTATGCAACTGAAACAATCAGACGTAAAGTTGGTAAGACCGGTAAGAAGTAATAAAGGAGTGAATGTAAGATGATTAAAAAGCCATCACGTTCAGTTGCCAGAGCTAAGAGACATTACAGATTACGTAATAGAATCTCCGGTACTGCTGAACAGCCAAGACTGGCAGTATTCAGATCTAACATGCATATTTATGCTCAGATCATAGATGATACAGTAGGTAATACACTTTGTGCTGCTTCTACTATGGAAGCTGACATCAAGGCTAAGCTTGAAAAGACCAACGACATTGAAGCTGCAAAGGCTGTTGGTGAAGCTGTAGCTAAGAAGGCACTTGAAAAGGGTATCACAACAGTGGTATTCGACAGAGGCGGATTTGTATATCATGGTAAGGTTCAGGCTTTAGCTGACGCTGCCAGAGAAGCAGGTCTTCAGTTCTAATTAAGGAGGGAAAATCGTGAGAACAAAAATCGATGTAAGTACCCTTGATTTAAAGGATAATGTTGTTACAATCAAGAGAGTAACAAAGACTGTTAAGGGTGGACGTACAATGCGTTTCTCTGCTTTAGTTGTAGTAGGCGACGGCAATGGTCACGTAGGCGTTGGTATTGGTAAGGCTATTGAAATTCCTGATGCTATCCGCAAGGGTAAGGAAGATGCTATCAAGAATATCGTTTACGTTGAGAGAAACGAAAACAACAGTATATATCATGAAATCTACGGTAAGTATGGCAGCTCAAGCGTTCTTTTAAAGCCTGCTGCTGAAGGTACAGGTATTATCGCAGGCGGTCCTGCAAGAGCCGTACTTGAACTTGCAGGTATCAAAAACATAAGAGCTAAGTCTTTAGGTTCAAGAAACAAGAAGAATGTTGTTAATGCTACACTTGAAGGACTTGCAGCAGTTACTTCACCTGAGAAGGTTGCAAGACTTCGCGGCAAGACTGTAGAAGAAATTATGGGCTAATAAGGGAGGAAAATTGAGATGTTAAGAATTACATTAGTTAAGTCTACAATCGGTGCAATCCCTAAGCACAGAAAAACAGTTGAAGCTCTTGGCTTAAAGAAGCTCCATGCTGTTGTAGAGCAGCAGGACAATGCTGCAATAAGAGGTATGCTTAATCAGGTAAGACACCTGGTTAAGGTTGAAGAAATCTAATTTTAAGGAGGTGCGTCCTAATGTTTTTAAATGAATTAAAGCCAGCTGAAGGCTCTACATCTAACAAATTCAGAAGAGGTAGAGGTCACGGTTCAGGAAACGGCAAGACTGCAGGCAAAGGTCATAAGGGTCAGAACGCTCGTTCAGGCGGCGGTGTAAGACCTGGTTTTGAAGGTGGTCAGATGCCTCTTTACAGAAGAATTCCTAAGAGAGGTTTTAAGTGCATTAATTCTAAGAACATTGTTGCTATAAACTTAAGTCTTTTAAATGACAGATTTGAAGATGGTGCTGACGTTACTGTTCAGGCATTAATGGATAAGGGTATTATCTCTAATGCAAGAGACGGTGTTAAGATCTTAGGTAATGGTGAAATTACTAAAAAGCTTAACGTACAGGTAAATTACTACAGCAATTCTGCAAAGGAAAAGATTGAAGCTGCAGGCGGAAAAGCTGAGGTGATCTAATGTTAAGCACACTTAGAAATGCATTTGCAGTCAAGGAAATACGTACAAAAATATTATATATGCTTTTAGTGCTGTTTGTCATTAGATTAGGTACTCACTTGCCTATTCCCGGACTTGACATAAATCAGCTTGCAACAAGCGATGCAGGTACACTGTATTCACTTATTACAGGCGGACAGTACGGTACTATATTTGCTATGGGTATTGGACCTTATATCAATGCCTCAATCATTATGCAGCTTTTAACAGTTGCTATCCCTAAGCTTGAGCAGATACAGAAGGACGGCGAGGAAGGAAGAAAGAGAATTTCTCAGTATACAAGAATCGCTGCTGTAATCCTTGCTCTTCTTCAGGGTGCAGGTCAGGTTTATACTGTTCATTCTGCTTTTACAAACCCTAACTGGTTAGTATATATCGTTGGACTCCTTTCAATGGTAACAGGTACTATCTTTATTATGTGGTTAGGTGAAAAACTTACCGAGGTTGGTATCGGTAACGGTGCATCATTCATCATCTTTGCCAACATTGTTGACAAGCTTGACGATGGTGTGATGAGCCTTTATATAAGTGCCCAGGGCAGTGCTATGGGTTGGGTAAGAGTTGTTGTTATACTGGTTGCCTTTGTTCTTATGATGGCTTTTGTAATCATTATTCAGGATGGTGAAAGAAAAATTCCTGTTCAGTATTCAAAGAAGCTTGTAGGTAACAGAATGGTAGGGGGACAGAGTTCATTTATCCCTGTTAAGGTCAATATTGCAGGTGTTATGTCAATAATCTTTGCAATATCACTTTTACAGTTCCCTCAGACTATAAATCAGCTTTTCAATAACAGCTTCCTTACATGGTTAAGCGAACTCTTGAGCTTTAATCACTTCTCAAGATGCTTCCTTCCAATTAGCAGAGGATTTTTACCTGTAGGTACAATTGTATATATAATACTGATTTTCTGCTTTACATTCTTCTATACTTCATTTGCATTTAATTCAGTTGAAGTTGCAGAGAATATGAAAAAGAGCGGCGGTTTTGTACCGGGTATAAGACCTGGTAAGCCAACATCAGATTATATTCAGACTATTGTTGACAGAATTTCTTTAATAGGTGCAATTTCATATGCGGTAATGGCTCTTGTACCTATTGTTATTGAGTGGATAACAGGAGTAAGCATGGGAATCGGTGGTACAACACTTCTTATCGTTTCAGGTGTTGCTCTTGAACTTTTAAAGCAGCTTGAATCTCAGCTGTTAATAAGACACTATAAGGGATTCTTGAATTAAATAAAAGTTTCATCTGTTTTCAGATGGTAAATTAATGCAATAAAAATTGCAAAAGATATATTATTTTCCCCTGACTTTTTGTCGGGGGAACAAATATAAGGGGATGCTAGGTAATGAAATTAGTACTTATTGGCTGTCCCGGTGCAGGCAAAGGCACTCAGGCTAAAATGCTTTCAAAGAAATATGGCATTGCTCATATTTCAACAGGTGATCTGTTAAGAGAGCAGATTAAAAAGGGTACAGAGCTTGGTAAAAAGGTCAGTGAAATAATAAATGCCGGCGGTCTTGTATCAGATGATATTGTTTCAGCAATGCTTGCTGAGAGAATAAAAGATGACGACTGCAAAAAAGGTTACATCTTAGATGGTTATCCGAGAAATGTAAGCCAGGCAGAGGGTCTGGACAGTATTGTTGGAAGTCTTGACAAAGTTATATGCTATGACGTAGATGATGATGTTATAGTTGACAGAATGTCAGGAAGAAGAAGCTGTCCTAAATGCGGTAAAATGTATCACGTAAAATATAATCCTCCAAAGACTGAGGGTGTATGTGATGACTGTGGTGAGACCCTTATTCAGCGTAAGGATGATAATGAAGAAACTGTTTTAAACAGATTAAAGGTTTATCATGAAACTACTGCTCCCGTTATTGATTTTTATGACAATAAGGGCATTCTTTTAAGAACAAGCGGTGTAGGCGACATTAATGATATATTCAACAATGTCACAAAAGCATTAGAGGGTATTGAATAATGTCTATTAAGATTAAGAAAGAAATACATATAGAGGCAATGAGAATTGCAGGAAGGATTACAGGGGAAACTCTTAACCTTATTGAGAGAGAGTTAAAGCCCGGTATGACTACAAAGGATATTGATAAAATTGCCGAGGAATACATCAGAGCACAGGGTGCACTTCCTTCCTTTAAAGGTCTATATGGTTATCCGGCCTCAATATGTGCTTCAGTCAATAACGAGGTTATACACGGTATTCCCGGAGAGAGAGTTCTCCGTGAGGGTGATATAATAAGTATTGATACAGGAGCATATATAAACGGCTTTCACGGTGATGCAGCAAGAACTTTTGCTGTGGGTGAGATTTCAGCTGAGGCTGAAAGGCTTATTGATGTAACAAGGGAAAGCTTTTTCAGAGGTATAGAATATGCAAAAAATGGTAATCATCTATGTGAAATATCAGGAGCTATACAGGATCATGTAGAAGCTAACGGATTTTCAGTAGTTCGTGATTACGTAGGGCATGGCATCGGAAGAGAAATGCATGAGGATCCAAATGTGCCTAATTACAGATTTGGCAGAAAAGGTCCCAGACTCATAAAGGGCATGACTATTGCCATAGAACCCATGGTAAATGTGGGGACTTACAAGGTTAAGCAGTTAAGTGACGGCTGGACTGTTGTAACAAGAGACGGCAGTTTGTCTGCTCATTATGAAAATACGGTTCTCATTACTGATGGTGAGCCTGAGCTTTTAACCTTAGTACCTTAAGTATAGGGGTGAAGGAATTGTATCAAAAGGGTCAGATCGTTTTTTCAAAATGCGGCAGGGATAAGGGCAGGGCCTTTATTGTATATGATTATAATGACGACTATGTATTTATCGTTGACGGTGATTTGAGAAAACTGGAAAAACCAAAGAAAAAGAAAAAAATTCATATTCAGATTTCCAAACATATTGATGAGGAGATCAGGAATAAAATTGAAAATGAATTGTATTTACTCAATTCTGATATAAGAAAAGCTCTGGCTAAGTATAATGACAAGTTGTAAAGAGATTGTGAAGGAGGTAGAGAGCCTTGGCAAAGGACGATGTAATTGAAGTTGAAGGCACAGTCGTAGAAAAACTTCCAAACGCTATGTTCCAGGTTGAACTGGAAAATGGACATAAGATTATTGCTCATCTCTCAGGTAAGCTCAGAAAGAACTTCATCAGGATCATTCCCGGTGACAGTGTTAAAATTGAAATGTCAACTTATGATTTGACTAAGGGAAGAATTACCTGGAGAGGCAAAGTGCGAAAGGAGAATGAACAATGAAGGTAAGACCATCTGTAAAACCTATGTGTGAAAAGTGCAGAATAATTAAGAGAAAGGGTGCTGTCAGAGTAATCTGCGAAAACCCAAAGCATAAGCAGAGACAGGGTTAATAGCCCTGTCTTTATTGGCTTGACTGACTATGTTAAAGCCTTTTATAATTATTGATATAAAGAAAATTTGTGAAAGATTGACAAATAATATTAATATTATTCATAAAAAATTTACAAATAAATTCTTGAATTAAAGGTATATCTGTGGTATACTTTTATCTTGGTGAACGTTTATTTTAACTGTATTTTTATGGTTTAAGAGGGCTAATTCCCCTTGAAGGCCTCATTTTGCTGCCGGGACGCGGCTGCCTCGGTACTGTTTTGTTGAGATAAATTTCACCTCGGACAATCACTGTATTGTCAGAGATCCGCATATGGATGAACCTGCGGATCCAAGTAACTATATTAAATACTATTTATATGAAAGAGGTGCAATTATGGCTCGTATCGCTGGTGTAGATTTACCTAGAGAAAAGCGTGTTGAAATTGGTCTTACTTATGTTTATGGTATCGGAAGAGCAAGCTCTAACAGAATTTTAGCTGAAGCCGGTGTTAATCCTGATACCAGAGTAAGAGATCTTACAGATGATGAGGTTGCAAGAATAAGAGATATTATTGCTGAATCTCAGACTGTTGAAGGTGATTTAAGAAGAGAGATCGCGTTAAACATTAAGCGTCTTGTTGAAATCGGATGCTACAGAGGTATTCGTCACAGAAAGGGTCTTCCCGTTAGAGGTCAGAAGACTAAGACAAATGCAAGAACCAGAAAAGGTCCAAGAAGAACTGTTGCGAATAAGAAGAAATAATCAATTTATTTTTTGTTATTGATTTAAGGAGGTAAAATCAAATGGCTAAGAAGACAGTTAAGAAAGCTGCTGGCCGTAGACGTCGCGACAGAAGAGTTGTTGAACGTGGTCAGGCTCATATACAGTCAACTTTTAATAATACAATCGTTACTATTACTGATGCTGCCGGTGGTGCTTTATCATGGGCCAGTGCCGGTGAATTAGGTTTCAGAGGATCCAAGAAGTCTACTCCTTATGCTGCTCAGATGGCTGCTGAAAAGGCTGCAGGTGCTGCTAAGGAATACGGCTTAAAGACTGTTGAAGTATTTGTTAAGGGTCCGGGAAGCGGAAGAGAAGCTGCTATCAGAGCTTTACAGGCTGCAGGTCTTGATGTTACTATGATCAAGGACGTAACTCCTGTTCCTCACAATGGCTGCAGACCACCTAAGAGAAGAAGAGTTTAATTTCCGTTTATTGATTATATAGGAGGTACTATTTAATGGCTAGAGAAATCGGTCCTATAATTAAAAGATGCAGATATTTAGGCATCGAGCCCAGTGTTCTTGGTTCAACTAAGAAGATGGGCAGACGTAAGAGAAATATGCGTAAGTTAAGTGAATACGGCGTTCAGTTAAAGGAAAAGCAGAAAGTTAAGTTTATCTACGGCGTTCTTGAAAAGCAGTTCAGAAACCTATATAAGAAGGCTGACAAGATGGCTGGTATTACCGGTGAAAACTTACTTATGCTTCTTGAATTAAGACTTGATAATGTTGTATACAGATTAGGCTATGGCCGTACAAGAAAGGAAGCA
Source organism: Candidatus Gallispira edinburgensis (assembly GCA_904395805.1). Taxonomy (GTDB): domain Bacteria; phylum Bacillota; class Clostridia; order Lachnospirales; family CAG-274; genus Gallispira; species Gallispira edinburgensis. The sequence goes on from CAJFNV010000086.1 coordinate 34,398, forward strand.
AGACAGATCGTAAGACACAATCTTGTAACTGTAAACGGCAAGAAGGCTAACATCCCATCTATTACTTTAAAGGTTGGCGATGTTATTGAAATTAAAGAAAGTAAGAAGGATTTACAGAGATTTAAGGATGTACTTGATGTAACTTCTTCTCGTATCGTTCCTGAGTGGTTATCTGCTGATCATGATAATCTTAAGGGCAGCATCAATGCTCTGCCTAAGAGAGAACAGTTAGATTTACCTGTTAATGAGACTCTTATTGTCGAGTTGTATTCTAAGTAATAAGATTTTTCCTATATTGCTTTTGTTTTTGTTTTTAAACTTTATGGTAAATTATATAGATAACTATTAAGGAGGTTGGGCTGAGTGTTTGAATTTGAAAAACCTCGTATTGAAATTACTGAAAAGAATGAAAAGTACGGTTGCTTTGTTGTTGAGCCTCTTGAAAGAGGTTACGGTACAACTCTTGGCAATTCATTAAGAAGAATTTTACTTTCATCTTTACCGGGAGCTGCTGTAAGCAATGTAAAGATCGATGGTGTTCTTCATGAGTTTAGTCCTATTCCCGGTGTTAAGGAAGATGTAACCGAAATTATATTAAATCTCAAAAATCTTGCTATTAAGGTTAATAGTGAGGATGATGAACCAAAGATTGCTTATATTGATGCATCAGGTGACTGTGAGGTTAAGGCCGGTGATATTAGAGTAGACTCAGATATTGAAATTCTTAACCCTGACTTACACATTGCTACTTTAAGCGGCGGTGCTGAAAGTAAGCTCTTTATGGAGATTACAATTACAAAGGGTCGCGGCTATGTTGAAGCTGCTAAAAACAAGAGGGCTGACCAACCCCTTAGAATGATACCTGTAGACTCACTTTATACTCCTGTAAGAAGAGTAAACTTTAAGGTTGAGGATACAAGAGTAGGTCAGATCACAGACTATGACAAGCTTACTTTTGAAGTATGGACTGACGGAACTATTGCTCCTGATGATGCTGTAAGCTTAGGTGCTAAGATCCTTAATGAACATCTTAGCTTGTTTGTTGATTTATCTGACAGTGCGAAGAATGCAGAAATTCTTGTTGAAAAAGAAGTCGGAACAAAGGAAAAAGTTCTTGAGCAGACTATTGAGGAACTGGATCTTACAGTTCGTTCATACAACTGTCTTAAGAGAGCAGGTATCCATACTGTTGAAGACTTAACAAGAAAGACTGAAGATGATATGATGAAGGTACGTAATCTTGGACGTAAGTCTTTAGAGGAAGTACTTAACAAGTTGAATGAGCTTGGTTTAAGCTTAAGTCCCAACGAAGACTAAGGGTGAGGGCAGGTAACCGAAGTTTTGAGTAAAATATATTTGGTTACAGTGTTTCACTCCGCAAAATTTTAAAGGAGGATTAGCAATGGCTGCATATAGAAAGCTTGGTCGTACATCTAGCCAGAGAAAGGCTTTATTACGTAATCAGGTTACTAATTTATTATACCACGGCAAGATCAAGACTACTGAGTCTAAGGCTAAGGAAATCAGAAAGATCGCTGAAAAGTTAATTACTGTTGCTGTTAAGGAAAAGGATAACTTTGAGGAAGTTACTGTAACTTCTAAAAAGGGCGGCGAGTCTGTTGAAAAGACTATCAAGAAGGATATGCCCAGCAAGTTAAATGCAAGAAGAAAGATTTTATCTGTTCTTTATCCTGTAGTTGAAGTTCCTGCAGACGGCAGAAAGAAGAGAGCTAATACAGTTAATGTAAATATGGCTAACAAGTTATTTGATGAAATTGCTCCAAAGTACGTTGACAGAAAAGGCGGTTACACAAGAATCGTTAAGATCGGTCAGAGACGTGGCGACGGTGCAATGGAAGTTATTATTGAATTAGTTTAATTTAATAGTGATTGTTAAGAGGTGTTGTGTTTTTCACAGCACCTTTTTTGTTGTGAAACGAAAGAGAGGAATCCGGGCGGCAAAGCCGACTTTTTAACTTTGTTAAAAAGTTCTGAATGTAAAACATGGCAGTATGCCGGAGGGAGGTTGTGAAATGAAGAAGGTAATTATAATAGGCTGCTCCGGCAGCGGGAAATCTACACTTGCAATAAAATTAGGTGAAAAGCTTGATATAGATGTTTATCATCTGGATAAAATATGGTGGTATGGTAACTGGCAGAACATAAGTAAGGATGAATTTAAAACAAGACTTGGAGAAATTATGAAAAATGGAAGCTGGATCATAGACGGTAATTACAGAGGAACGCTGGATATGAGGCTGGAAGGCTGTGATACTGTAATATACCTGGATTATAATGTGATTTACTGTCTTATAAATGTAATATGGAGATATTTTAAAAATATTGGCAGAGTAAGAGCTGATATGGGCGGAGAGTGTATTGAAAAACTGGATTTTGAGTTTATAGGATTTATTTTGAATTTTAACAGGATGAACAGAAGGGAAATATATAAAAGCCTTGAAAGCTGTAATAAGGATATATACATATTCAGGTCAAGGAGAAAATTAAATAAGTGGATGAAGAGTTTCAAAGACAAACAAATTAAATGAATATTGTCACATTTGATTTTGGGTGTTATTATTGATTTATAAATAAAGAGAGGTGTGGTTTTATGATATATACTTTTACATTAAATCCGAGTATGGATTATATTATGGATATTGAAAATCCAAAGCTTGGAGAAATAAACAGGAGCAGGAGTGAGGTTTTGAAGGTCGGAGGAAAGGGTATCAATGTGTCTTTGGTTTTAAAGGTGTTGGGATGTGAAAGTGTCATATGTACTCTTACGGCAGGTACTGTAGGGGAAAGTATTAAAAGTGAAATTGAAGCTCTCGGCATAGATAAAAGGATCGTTGAGACAGAGGGCTGCTCCAGAATAAATGTAAAGATAGCGGGAGAAAGAGAAACAGCCTTTAACGGAAGCGGATGCAGGGCAAATCATGAGCATATCAATAAGCTTTGCAATATGACAAAAAGCAGTAGTGAAGATTATATTATTCTTTCCGGTTCAGTGTGCAGGGGGCTTGATACAAATGTATATGCATATATTATGGAAAGGCTTAAGGGAAGGTTTGTTGTGGATACTACGGGAGAGCTGCTTTTGAACACACTTAAACATAAGCCTTTCCTTATAAAGCCTAATAATGAAGAGCTGGGAGAGATATTCGGCTGTCCTGTTGACACATTTGAAAAGGCGAAAATTTACGGAAGAAAACTTTGTGAAATGGGTGCTGAGAATGTAATTGTGTCTATGGGTGAAAAGGGGTCTGTATTTGTGAATATGGAGGAAACATATACTGCCGAGGCTGAGAAGATAAAGGCTGTAAATACCGTAGGTGCAGGTGATGCCATGGTCGGAGGATTTTTATTTGGTTTTATTAATACAGGGAATTTTAAGGATGCACTTGCAGAGGGGATGAGAGCGTCAGCTTTTTGGTTGAGAGGGGGTATCTTACTTTAAAAAGTAAGACAAATTAGAATTTAGAGCAATACTTACTTTTATAAAGTAAGTCAAATTTTTAAGTACTCTCTTAAAGAAAGTACCAAAGATACGGGAACTTTTCGATAGTTCCCGCACCCTCCAACGACCTTTGGACACGCAAATTCTTGGCTGTTTTTAGTTTCTGTTGTCCAAAGGGGATACCCGCCCTTAACGCCACGATGCGGCTGGATTGCACAGAAAGATATCTGACAGCCGCAGGCTGGCTTTCAGCGTAGCTGAAAGTGCTGGGCGGGGGTAGTGGTTTATGATTTTAAATGTTAGGTAGTTGGTGCATTAAACTGGAATTTAGCGGAGTGTGGAGTGAGGAGGGTTGAGTGAGGAGTTGAATCCCTCAGTCAGCCTTCGGCTGACAGCTCCTTGACTGCTTAGGCGAGCAGTATTGCGGAGAAGGAATCCCTCAGTCAAGCTTACGCTTGACAGCTCCCTTTAGGCAAGGGAGCCTTAGTTAGTTGTGAAATAATTTAGTAAGAAAGGCTTTGGTTTGCAGATTTGAAAGGTAATTTAAACTCCTCACTCCTCATTCCACACTCCTCACTCATATAAATTGGAATTTAGCTTTGCTTTTTTTAATTATATCAATGTACCTGTCCGTCGATTTCTTCAGCCTTATATTTTGAAAATACAAACTTCTGACTATGGTACAGACCGTAGTATCCTGAAAGCATATAGCTTATTGAAATTGCAAGCAAATAATAAGGCAGGGCATCTATGCCGAAAAGCTCAATTGCAATAAGCAGTGATGAAATAGGGCAGTTTGTTACGCCGCAGAATAGGGATACCATACCTATAGATGCACACAGAGAAGGGGACATTCCCATTAACTGACCGAAAAGACAGCCGAATGTTGCACCTATACAGAAGGAAGGCACAATTTCACCTCCCTTAAATCCGCAGGCAAGTGTGACTGCCGTAAAAAGCATTTTCCACATAAAGGCTGTAGGGTATACTTCTCCGTCAATTGCTCTTTCTATAAGTTCCATACCCGTACCAGAGTAGTCCCATGAATTAACATAAACCGTAAACATGATTATTAATGTGGCACCGAATACAACTCTGTGATAGCGGTTTTCAATATATTTTGTAAAAGCTTTGCCTGTCTGTCTTAAAAGTATGCAGAAAATAACGCTTATACCTGCACAAAGACAGGCAAGAAATATTGTTTTGCCTGCTGTTATTAATGAAAAGTCCACGATATTTGTGACTGTAAATCGTTCGGGAACGGCACCTGTTCTGACTGCAACAGCACTTGCTATAAGTGATGCTATTGTACAGGGAACAAGGGCTGAATACTGCATAATACCAACACTTACAACTTCCATTGAAAACACGGCGGCAGCTACGGGAGTACCGAAAAGAGCGGAAAATGCGGCACTCATTCCTGACATTATAAATACCTTCTTATCATTGGCATTAAGTTTAAAGAGTTTACCGAGAAAGTTTCCGACACTTCCTCCGATTTGAAGGGCTGCCCCCTCTCTTCCTGCAGAACCTCCGAATATCTGTGTTACAACAGTTGACACAAATATGAGAGGTGTCATTCTTAAGGGGATTTCCTTTCCTGATTGTATTGATTCAAGTACAAGATTTGTTCCGCCGTCCTTTGAATAGTCCAGAAGTTTATAAAATCCTGCAATTAACAAGCCTCCTACAGGGAGAAGTATTATAAGCTGGGGATTTTCATTTCTTGCGGCTATTCCTGTCCTTAAACAGTATGAAAAGGCAGATGATACAATGCCAAGCACAATACCTGTGTAAAGGGCAAAGCCTATCCACCTTATAAGTATCCATATTCTGCCTAATATATGCTCAAAAAATTTTGTGATCAGTTCCATATTGTACCTCAAATATATATATAGATAAATTGCTTTAAGTTGTATTGCATTTATATTATAACATAACTGAAGGGAAAATGCGATATTATTTGAGGTAAATTAAAGCTTAATATGATAATAATTTTGTATTGTTGGAATTTTCATAAATAAATGTCAGTTTATTCAAAGATGTGATACATTCTTTTATTTGAATACAGTTTTTATTTGTGTTATAATTGATGAAACAGGTTTTGTGGGAGGTGTAATGTGTTGTTTACGGATAAACAAAAAAATGAGTTTATTGAAGTATTATATAGTCTTATAGATAACTGGGAAAATGAAATTGTTGAGTTTAAAGAAGCTAATAATGATTTCGATAAGAATAAAATCGGTCAGTATTTTTCTGCTATAAGTAATGAAGCAAATTTAAAGGGGATACAATATGGCTGGTTGGTATTTGGTGTGAAAAATAATGGAAGAGAAATTACCGGCACGAAATATAGAGATAATGATGGATTGGAAGTCCTTAAAAGAGAAATAGCGGATGGTACAACAGGGAATATATCTTTTATTGACATTGTAGAGGTATATCCTATAGTTAATGGAGAAGAGAAAAGAGTTATTATGTTTCAGATTCCGGCAGCAGTTACTGCCATACCAACTGCATGGAGAGGACATTATTATGGCAGAAACGGTGAATCATTGGGTCCTTTGTCTATAGAGGAACAGGACAGAATCAGAGGGCAGGAAAATAAGGACTGGTCTAAGCAAATAATTGATGAAGCTTCAATCAATTATCTAGATAAGAATGCCATATTAATTGCAAGAGAATTATATAAAGAAAAAATGAATAAGATACATATATCTGAAGAAGTAGATGAAATGAGCGATGCGGAGTTTCTCACTAAAATTAAGCTTATTATAAATGGCAAAGTCACAAATGCTGCTATGATTCTTTTAGGTAACAAGGATTATGATTATGTGTTTAATTCACCACCTCAGATTATGTGGAGGCTTTATGGCGCTGATGGCTCAGATAAGGATTATGAAATATTTACAATTCCATTTATAAGTGTTGTTGATAAAGTGTTTACAAAAATAAGAAATTTGACGTACAGATATATGCCTAATCAGATGACACTGTTTCCTACTGAAACGCAACAGTATGATCCGTGGATGCTCAGAGAGCTGATAAATAACTGTATTGTTCATTCTGATTACAGAGCTAACGGAAGAATTTATGTAAATGAGTTTGAAGATGAAATTAAGCTTACTAACCCGGGAACATTTTTGCCGGGAAATATAGAAGCAATATTACAGCCAAGTTATAATCCACCTTTTTATAGAAATCAGCTATTAGCTCAAACAATGGTGAATCTTAATATGATTGATACAGCGGCAATGGGTATTCGTAAAGTATTTCGTATTCAGAAAGACAAGTTTTTTCCTTTGCCGGATTATGATTTATCTGTTAAAAATCAGGTATCTGTAATTGTATATGGTAAAGTCATAGATATGAATTATTCCAGAGTGCTATATGACAATCCTAAATTAGGGTTATCTGAAATTTATTTAATAGACAGAGTACAGAAAAAGAAAAAGATTTCAAAAGAAGCTGTTAAATATTTAAGAAAGCTTGGTATCGTTGAAGGCAGATATCCTAATATTTATTTGTCATTTAATGTTGCTAAAAGTATGGGAAAAGAGGCACAATATATCAAAAACAAAGCATTTGATAATAACTATTATAAAAAATTAATTGTTGAATATATTGAAAAGTTCGGCTGTGCTAGTCGAAATGATATAAGAGAATTATTAAAGGAAAAATTACCTTCAGTATTGAGTGATAAACAAAAAGAAGACAGAATTAAAAATCTATTGCAGTCCTTGAAAAATAAGGGAATTATAAAGCGTGATATTTCAAATTCAAAAATGGCTAAATGGTGTATTGATGATCTGTCTAAATTTAATAAATAAAATAATTTAGACAATAATTAGACGATGTTTTAGACGATAACCTGCTCTTTAATAGCTAAAAACCCCTCTTAAAATGAGGGGTTTATTTATCGTCTAAATTTTTAAGAAGAAAAAAAATTAGACGATAGTTTATTACCTTTTATTGCAATGGATATTGAATGTTGTTTTTAATAAATGATTATGTTACAATTATTGTTAGGATATTTCAAATTGTTTTAAAAATTATTAGGCGGTGATTATGTGGCTCCTGTATCAGAAGCAAAAAAGAGGGCAAATGCGAAATATGATAAAAAGGCTTATGACAGTATACTTGTTAAATTTCCGAAAGGAACTAAAGACAGAATAAAAGCAACAGGAAATACTGTCAATGGTTATATAGTAAAGGCTGTAACAGAAAAGTTAGAAAGAGAAGATAAGTAAATTATTATATTATTAATTAAGTAAATAAGCTATGGTAGTGCTTATAAAAATATTTAGTTGTTTATGAATACACGTATATAATTGCACAAACCCGATAATTTTGTATAATTATATACGTGTATATTTGTGTAAAATATCAATTGAAAATACAAGTATATACGTGCATAATGTGTTTATAAAATATATCGGAGGTGAAAGTGAAATGAAAGATATGAGAGATTATCCCTTTATAAACTGGCTATATAGCTATATGGAGGATAAGAACTTTTTTAAGGACTGTGGTACGGCGGATAAACTGGAAAAGGAGATATATGAAATTGCCGGAAAGGGGAAAAATGATTTTGATACAATGCTTGAAATTGAATGGAGGCTTTCGGCTATTGAAAGGGAATATCACAGCTTTGGATTTTTGTGGGGTTATTTAACTGCTGTAAATGTAATGAAGGGGATTACTGTAATGGACAAGGCAGAGTTTGAGAAAATGCGGATTTGCAGGGAATAGAGAGGTAAATCGGAATTTAGGGGAGTGAGGAGCTGAAAGAGTTAGGAGTTAGGAGTGAGGAATTAGGAGTTGAAGTAAGTTAGAAATTAATTTATTTGTTAGTATGGTAAATCGGAATTTAACAGAAAACCATCCACCGGCAAAGCCGGTCCCCCTCCCTTGAAAGGGAGGCTTAAATTAGCTTTTTGTATAGCAGGCTACCTTTAAGGGAGCCACAAATTCGTCTTTTTATAAGGTTGTATTGCTTTGAACAGCTGATATGAGCCTCCCGTGTAAGGGAGGAGGA
>CAJFNV010000087.1 GCA_904395805.1 Candidatus Gallispira edinburgensis
AATATAAAACAAAAACGCGAAAGTTAACCAACAGTTTCATGACGCATTGGTGCCTTTCGCAGAAAGGTGGATTATAATTATGAAGAATTGTGTAATAATTGTTGCAGCAGGCAGCGGAAAGAGAATGAGATCGGCTATTGCAAAGCAATATATTGAATTAAAGGGAAGAACTATTTTAAGCTATACAATAGAAACATTTAATAACAGTGAAAATATCGATGACATTGTCCTTGTGACAAGCAGTGATGCAGTTGACTATGTAAGAAGGGAAATAATAGAAAAGTACGGCTTTGATAAGGTAAGGACTATTGTTGAAGGGGGAGCTGAAAGACAGGATTCCGTATACAAGGGTCTTAAGGCTGTGGACAGTGATACGGATGTTGTGCTTATACATGACGGTGTGAGACCATTTGTGGCAGATAAGTATATAGCGGAGCTTGAAAGCATTGCTATGGAGTTCGGAGGCTGTGTTCTCGGTGCTCCAGTTAAGGATACTATAAAGGTATGTGACAGTGAGGGGTATATTACAGACACTCCAAAAAGAGAAACACTCTGGCTTGCACAGACACCTCAGTGCTTTAAGTATGACATAATAATGAAAGCTTATGAAAAAGCTGAAAAAGAAGGCTATAGGGGGACAGATGATTCAATGCTTGCAGAAAGGCTTGGAATAAGAATCAAAATGGTAAAAGGAGATTATGACAATATTAAAATAACAACACCCGAGGATCTGTATATGGGAGAAGTAATACTGGAGAATATTATCAAAAAGAGGTAAGCGTATGGATGTAATAAAAAGGAATTTTAAGGGGTTGTATTTGTTTTCACTGGTAAACGTGCTGTTTTTTGCTTTTGGATTATTTTTTTATGAGTCTTCTTATTTCGGTGGGATATTGGGAATTATATATCTGATATTTTTTGCAGTCATATATGCGGGCTTTCAGTGGTATATACTTAATATATGCAGGAATAATGAAAATGAACATATATTTAAAACCATTGCTGCAAACAGCGGATGGATCATAATAGTAAGTATTGTTAAAAATATAGTAATGTATATGCTGCTGATAGCTGTAAGTATTATTTTAGGCTTTGTCTGGGGAGCTGTGAGGCAGACAGGAATATTTGAAGATATACTTGAAAGATATATAAGGGGAATGGTAACGGCACTTTTTGTCTTTACGGAGTTTATATATTATGACAAAAAGGACAGGGGACCTTTGAGAGCTGTTTTTGACAGCATTAAAACAACAAGAAAGGTTTATGGGAAAGTCTTTTTTGTGTATTTATTTATTTTTTTATATGATATTATTTTGCTTATATTAGCAGAAACTGCAAAGGAAAATATGAGGTTTAGATATATACTTTTCATTTCCGCTTTTGTATGGAGATTTGCTGTGTATCCTCTGTGTTATGTTAAACTGTGTAAAATATATAATAGTGTAAAAAAGGAAGAAAGCGAAATAAACGACAGCCTTACGGTTGTGGCAAGAGCCCTTGATGATGAGATGAATAAGAATTAGGCATATTTTTGTAAAAAAGACTTGAAAAGTTGTGCAAAGTATGATATAGTTCTCTCTATGGGATACAAATGTACATAGAGGGAGCACAGTATATGAGCAGAAATTCTGACTATTACATTGTTGACAAAAGGGTTATGCCTGATGTATTTGTAAAGGTTGTGGAGGCAAAGGAGCTTTTTGACAAGGGAATTGCCCCTTCTGTTCAGGAGGCTGTTGACAGAGTCGGCGTCAGCAGAAGTGCCTATTACAAATACAAGGACTATGTATCAGCACTTGGAAGTGATACAAGGGGTAAAACCGTTATACTTTCGCTTAACCTTGAGGACAAGGCGGGTATTCTTTCCCTTGTGCTAAATATTATGGCTGATACAGGTGCAAATGTTCTTACTATAAATCAGACTATACCTGTAAACAATGTTGCTAATGTTACAATTACTATTGACACAGGTAATATGAATATAGGTATAAAGGATTTACTGGAAAGTATATCAAGAATACACGGAGTTTTGAATCTTAATATTATTGCTAGGGAGTGATCAGAAAAAATGGCAGTTATTGCAGTTTTAGGTTATGGTACGGTAGGTTCCGGTGTTGTAGAGGTCATGAGGACAAATAAGGAGAGGATCGAGTCAAAGGCAGGACAGCCTATTGATATTAAGTATGTCCTTGATCTGAGGGATTTCCCGGGAGACCCTGTTCAGGATATAATTACGCATAACTATGATGATATTTTAAATGACCCTGAGGTAGAGGTCGTTGTTGAAGTCATGGGCGGTACAAACCCTGCCTATACATTTGTTAAAAGCGCTCTTCAAAATGGCAAGAGCGTGTGTACATCAAACAAGGAGCTTGTGGCAGCACACGGCGCCGAGCTTATGAGAGTTGCTAAGGAAAACAATGTAAATTTCCTTTATGAGGCATCTGTAGGCGGTGGTATACCTATTATAAGACCTATAAACAGAAGTATGACTTCTGATAAAATCGAAGAGATCACAGGTATATTAAACGGTACAACAAATTATATGCTTACTAAAATGACAGAAGAGGATCTGGAATATAACGATGTGTTAAGTGATGCTCAGGCTAAGGGATATGCAGAAAGAAATCCGGACGCAGACGTTGAAGGATATGATGCCTGCAGAAAAATAGCTATACTTGCTTCACTTGCCACAGAAAAGACAGTAAGTTATGATGAAATATACACAGAGGGTATAACACATATTTCAAAGACTGATATTGCCTATGTAAAGAAAATGGGCGGAGTTGTAAAGCTTCTTGCAAAGGCTGAATTTGACGGTGACAAGGTTTGGGCTATGGTCGCACCAACAATAGTTATGCCTGACAATCCTTTAAGTATGGTAAATGATGTTTTCAATGCTATTTTACTTAAAGGCAATATGCTCGGAGACGTAATGTTCTACGGCAGGGGCGCAGGAAAGCTTCCTACTGCAAGTGCTGTGGTTTCAGATATTGTGGAAGCTGTAAAGCACAAGAACATAAATCTTGGTATAGGCTGGTCTGAGGACAAGCAGGAGCTTATTGATATTGACAATGTAGATGTTAAAAAATTTGTAAGAGTTGAATATAATGATAAGGCAGAGGCAAAGGCTGAAGTTGAAAAAATATTCGGCGCAAGTGAAATTATAGAATTTTTCGGAATGGACAATGAATTTGCCTTTGTTACAAATAAAGCTAAGGAAGGCGAGATCAACAGCAAGCTTAATGAACTGATAAATTGTGAGGGTATTGTAAGTATCCTTAACACTATAAGAATTGAAGGCTAGGAGGCACATTATGTTAATAGTAAAGAAGTTTGGGGGCTCCTCAGTGGCTAATGCTGAGAGAATCAATCATGTCGCTCAGACTATTGTTAAAAGTTATAAGGAAGGAAATCAGGTTGTTGTAGTGTTAAGTGCACAGGGGGATACAACCGATGAACTTATTGAAAAGGCTATGGAAATCAATCCGGAGGCAAGCAAGAGAGAGCTTGATATGCTTTTGTCAACAGGTGAGCAGCAGTCTGTTGCTTTAATGGCAATGGCAATTGAAAAACTTGGTTATCCTGTTATATCTCTCAATGCTTTTCAGTGCAAGATATATTCCACATCAACTTACGGAAATGCGAGAATAAAGGATATTTCAACTGAGAGGATCAATAATGAGCTTGAAAGAAAGAATATTGTAATTATTACAGGATTCCAGGGTGTAAACAGACGTCTTGACATCACTACTCTGGGAAGAGGCGGTTCTGATACATCTGCAGTTGCTCTTGCGGCAAAGCTTGGGGCAGATATTTGTGAAATTTACACAGATGTTGACGGTGTTTATACATGCGATCCGAGAATCGTTAAAAATGCAAGAAAACTTGATGAAATTACTTATGATGAAATGCTTGAGCTTGCAACTCTGGGAGCTAAGGTACTTCATAACCGCTCAGTTGAGCTTGCTAAGAAATATAATGTGAATTTGGTTGTACGCAGTTCTATGACAGATGCTGAAGGTACTGTTGTTAAGGAGGATACAAAAGTGGAAAGAATGTTGGTAAACGGTGTTGCCGTAGATAAGGATGTTGCAAGAATTGCAGTAATGGGTGTAAAGGATGAGCCCGGTGTGGCATTTAAGATATTCTCTCTTTTAAGCAAGGAGAAGATAAGTGTTGACCTTATTATCCAGTCAATAGGAAGAGAAAAAATAAAGGATATTTCATTTACCGTAACAAAGGGTGAAATGAAGCAGGCTGTTAAAATTATTGAAGATAACAAGAATTCAATCGGATTTGATTCAATAAGCTATAATGACAATGTGGCTAAGGTTTCTGCCGTAGGTGCAGGTATGGCTACAAATCCGGGTGTTGCTTCAATGATGTTTGAGGCTTTATATGATGCGGGAATTAATGTGAAGATGATCTCAACTTCCGAAATTAAAATTACAGTACTTGTAAATGATCGTGATGCAGACAGAGCTGCTGTTGCTGTACATGATAAATTTATGGATGCAGGTATGCAGATCGGATAATCACATTTATTAGGGAAATTAATATATTAAAGTATGGGTGTTAAGGGCAATCCCCTCTCCCTTGATACTTCTTATAAGGCTGCCGCAAGTTTGCGGCGGCCTTTTTATGTAAAAATAAGTTTATTGTCAAATAGTGTGGTTTAAGGGAAAATCCTCAGTCAGCTAACGCTGACAGCTCCTTTACAAAGGAGCCAAGAGGGCGGGCACGCCGCCCTTTTGAACAGTTAGGTTTATGTTAATTCTTTAAGTTGACAGTATTGCCTTTAAAAGGGAGCCTATAGGCAGTCCGGACGGGAGTTATAAGCAGATATAATCAAATGAGGACCATGTCAAAAATTATTGAACCTAAAAAATAAAGCTCCCTTTACGGGAGCCTTTAGAAAATTACTTTCTGTTATATTTCTTGTTGAACTTATCAACTCTACCGCCGGCATCATGAAGAAGCTTCTGGCTGCCAGTGTAGAATGGATGACACTTAGAACAAACTTCTACTCTGATTTCTTCCTTAGTGGAACCGATTACGAACTCGTTACCACAGTTACACTTAACCTTTGCCTGGTAGTATGCTGGATGGATACCTTCCTTCATTACTTACACCTCTTTCATATAAATTGGGATACATTTTGGCATCCCTACGTCAAATAACATTAAGATTATATCATAGCTTATTATAAATTGCAAGAACTTTTTTTATAATAAAAGACAATTTATAACAGCTTAATTTTTGTTAAGCTTATTGATCGCAGACACAAATTCCTTATTATTCTTTGTTTTTGAAAGCATATCAATGATCTGCTCGGTAACCTCACCGTTTGTAAGATTTCCGCTGAATGATTTTCTGAGGAAGTATGCTGCTTCAAGTTCATCCTTGTCAAGAAGAAGTTCTTCTCTTCTTGTGCCTGACTTTGCTATGTCGATTGCAGGGAAAATTCGTTTTTCACTCATTTTTCTGTCCAGCACAAGCTCCATATTTCCTGTGCCCTTAAATTCTTCAAATATAACATCATCCATCTTTGAACCTGTTTCAACAAGGGCAGTTGCAAGTATTGTAAGACTGCCACCTTCTTCGATGTTTCTTGCGGCACCGAAAAATCTCTTCGGCATATAAAGGGCTGAAGGATCAAGACCGCCTGAAAGTGTTCGTCCGCTTGAAGGAACTGTAAGATTGTAGGCTCTTGAAAGTCTTGTTATGCTGTCAAGAAGTATCACTACATCTTTCTTCTGTTCCACAAGCCTTTTTGCTCTTTCAAGTACCATTTCCGCAACCCTTTTGTGGTGTTCCGGCTGTTCGTCAAATGTTGAATAAACCACATCCACATTGCCTGATATACTTCTCTGCATATCAGTGACTTCCTCCGGTCTTTCATCAATGAGAAGAACAATTACATATACTTCCGGATATTTATTTGTGATCGCATTTGCGATCTTTTTTAAAAGTACGGTTTTTCCTGCCTTTGGAGGGGCAACTATCATACCTCTCTGACCTTTTCCAACAGGAGCCACAAGGTCTATAAGTCTTGTGGAAAGCTCCTTTGGATGTGTTTCAAGATACAGATTTTCTGTAGGGAACACAGGTGTCAGATCCTCAAAGTTAGGACGTCTTTGTGCAACATCAGGCTTATCTCCGTTTACTGCTGTGAGATAAAGGAGAGCTGAAAATTTTTCGTTTTCCTTTGGTATTCTTATTTTTCCTGTAACTCTGTCGCCTGTTTTTAAATTAAAGCGTCTTATCTGTGAAGGGGCAACATATATGTCCTTTGTTCCGGGCAGATAGTTGTCCATTCTTAAAAATCCGAATCCGTCAGAGAGGACCTCAAGTATACCTTCACCTACGTTGCCTGAATCAAGCTCCTCAAGATAATTTGGCTTTTCATCCTCAACAGGTATGCTCTGAGGCTCAACCTTTTCAAGAAGGTCTATAAGCTCTGCCTTTTTGTATCTTGTTACACTGCCTATGCCCTTCTGCTTTGCAAGTTCTCTGAGTTCCGAAAGATTTAATTCCTGATAATTCATATTTTCCTCCATAATTATGGAATCTGAAGTACGTCACCGGGATGATAAACTGTAGATGTTGTCATACCGTTGGCATCAAGTATTCCCTGCCAGAGTTCTTCTGTATACTGACCGTATACTGCTGTACAGATCTTTGAACCTGTATCTCCCGGCTGTATTGTATATGTTGAACCTGATCCTGTAGTGGTGCTGCTGTCTGAAGTTTCAGTACCTGTTGCAGCAGATGTTGTGGCTGCTGCCGATGTAGGCTCGCTTGTGTTTGCAGCTGTGCCGGTGTTGCCCTTAAGTCTTTCATTTTCTGCTGTCAAAGTGTCGATCTGAGTTTTAAGATTGTTTATTTCCTCATCAGAATTGCCTGAGCTTCCGTTGTTAAGCTCATTTATCTGTGTATTTGCACTTTCAAGCTTTTTGAGATTTGAATAGTTGCTTGCAGCGAAAAAGGCTGTAGAGCATATGAGGGCTATTATAACGACAACATTTAAAACTTTCTTGAATGTAATTCCTTCTTCATAGTCATAATCATCGTCATCATCGTCATAATAGTCGTCATCATCAAATTCATCATCGTCATCAAAGTCATCATCAAAAGGATCACTCTTTTTACGTTTAAAGAAATTACCGAATTTGTTTTTCTTTTCGGTCTCTTTATCTTCGGTGAAATCATCATCCTCATCATCAATATCGATCTTCGGGGCTGATTTTTCCTTTTCCGCTGTTTCAGGCTCAGCCTGTTTGCGTCTGCGGCGAGGTACTTCCTCTACCTCTATCTCGTTGTCAAAAAATTCACGTCTCATTTCGTTTGTATCCTCCTTTGCAGGGGTCTGGGATTTTATATCATCTTCCTTGACAGGCTTAATAACTATTGTAGGCTCCGGTTCGGGAACATTGTCGGTAACTGTTTCAGTGTCCTTGACCGGTGTGATAACAACTGTAGGTTCCGGTTCGGGAACATTGTCAGAAACTTCTTCCGCATTTTGAATTGTTTCTTTAACCGGTGTGATAACAACTGTAGGCTCCGGCTCGGGAGCATCAGCATTAACTGTTTCGGCATTATGCTTTGTTTCCTTAACAGAAGCGGAAAGCTTTGTCTCGGGAATTATATCTTCTTGTTTTTCTTCAGAATGATTTAATTCAGTCTTTTCTTCGGTTTTTATATTGTAATTTTCATGGTTCTCTGCAGAAGTTTCTGCAGAGCTGTTGTGAGAAGATTTCTCTGTATTGCCATCTTCTTCACTATGTTCTGATTTAGGTATAATAGATGTAAGTTTGTGAAGTTTGTTAACAACAGAGGACTTTTTCTCCTTTTTCTTGTCCTTGTTTTTTTCTTTTTCGATCTCTCTTATATACTCATCATCAGCAAAGTATAGTGTTGTAT
This sequence comes from Candidatus Gallispira edinburgensis, assembly GCA_904395805.1. Classification (GTDB taxonomy): domain Bacteria; phylum Bacillota; class Clostridia; order Lachnospirales; family CAG-274; genus Gallispira; species Gallispira edinburgensis. Next base: position 7,927 of record CAJFNV010000087.1, read on the forward strand.
CTCTTGTGCCGGCTCCAAAATAATTTTTACCGCTTTCATCAACGTATTCTTCAAGCAGTTTACTGACAGTTTCCTTTGTCTGCTCAGGTGTGAAAGCACTGAGGGCTTCCTGAAGCCTTTTGTTCTTTCTTTCGGCCAGAGCTTTACTGTCTAAGCCGCCGCGTTTATACTCGGCCATAGTATTCCTCCTTAGTACATTGTCCTTATATTTTAATATCTAACATATAAAAAGTCAAGAATAATTAAAAATCACAACTTTACATTATAAGTATACAACATTTACAAGGAAATTACAACTTTTTTTACATTTTGTAATAAAAAATGACAATTTTGTAATATCTGCGGCTTTTATCCCCATATTTTATAGCATATGATAAGGGCTGATATAACACCTGCAAAATTGGCAACAAGGGCACCTGCAAGGGTATATCTTGTCTTTGTTATTTTAATGGACATAAAATAGACGCTCATTGTGTAAAATACAGTTTCCGTACAGCTCATCATTACAGATACAAAGCGTCCTACAAAACTGTCGGGACCATAGTTTTTGAATATGTCAAGGAGTATGCCTGTACTTGCTGATGAGGATATAAGGCGCATAAATGTAATTGGAACTGCTTCTTTTGGGAAACCTGTTGCTTCGGCCAGAGGCTCAAACAGTTTTACAAGCAGTTCAAGGGCTCCGCTTCCCCTTAATATACCTATAGCCATCATAAGACCTATTAAAGTGGGAAGAATGTCAAGAACTGTTGCAAAGCCTTCCTTTGCCCCTTCAATGAAGGCTTCATACACGTCTATTTTTCTGCTGTAGCCAAAGGCTAATATGTATACAATGACAAGGGGCATTATTAAATCCGAAAGCAGTACTACTAATTTCATTTTCTTATCTCCATTATTTTAGCGAATATTATTGCGGTAAGTGTTGATATAAGAGTGGTAACTATACCCGGACCGATTATTTCCGAAGGATTCTGGGAATTATACTGACTGCGGTAAGCAATTATGTTTATGCTTACAAGCTGCAAGGATGACATATTAAAAATCATAAACATACACATTGGTACGCTTGCTGTTGTCTTGTCTTTGTTTAGCTTCTGCAGTTCCTTCATTGCTGATATTCCGGCAGGAGTTGCTGCCCAGCCAAGTCCCAGTATGTTTGCTATTACGTTTGTGGATATGTATTCCATTGCCTTATGGTCTTTTGGCACCGTGGGGAAAAGCCATCGGAGAAAGGGCTGCATTTTACGGGACATACTTTTTATCAGCCCTGCTCTTTCTCCGATTTTCATTATACCTGTCCACATAGACATTATACCAAGCATTGTGATTGCCAGATTTACAGCCTCTTTTGCTGAGTCTATTGCTCCGTTTGTGACCTCTGCCATATTCCCGTTAAAGGCTGCCACTACTATGCCTATAAAAATCATTGCTCCCCATAGATAATTCAACATATAAATTCCTCCTTTTGTAAAAGCTTATTCATGGAGATGAAAAAGTATTCCTTGCTGACGAAAGAGGCAGGTATATTACTTATTTATGGCTGATAATTTCAGGCAGCTTTTTATAGAGGTGCTCGTATAAAAGCCCTACTGTAAACCAGAGAGGTGCATAATCAAGACGTATAAGTCCTCTTATATTTAAGGCTGCATTGAGATAAGACCAGGGGCATATTTCAAAAAATGTCAGTATAAGTCCCGACCAGTACTCAACAGCAAATATAAGGATCATGTATACAATACCTCTTAGTATTACAGATACGTTTTTTAGCTGTGTGAAAAGAGGTTCAAGAAAAACTGCGGAGCCGTATATTGGCAGCATAATAACAGAGCTGTGCCCCGTAAAGGACATATCACCTGATAAAAATGCCGTAAATCCGGTCCAGAGTATTTCAAGGCTTATTCCTATACTTCCGTAAATAAAAAATCTTTTAAACATAAATCTATTTTTTACAGACAAAAAAATTTTATTCTTATTTTAATTAATTTGTAACATTTAACATTTAAAAATTGTGTTATACTTATTATGAGAATTTATTTAAATTAAGAAGGTGAGCTTATGCAAAATGGGATCAGCAGTCCATTTAGTGAGTTTTTAAGACAGATAAACATAACAGCTTTGAGAATTCCTTCTATAAGAATTACGGATGTTATTGATATACTTTTAGTAGCTTGTCTGATTTACATAATTATACGCTGGGTAAAGGAAACCAGGGCATGGTCACTGTTCAGAGGACTTCTCATTATTATTGTGGTTTGTCTTTTAAGTTATTATCTGCATTTTTATACCCTGACATGGATAATTGAAAATACATTGTCTGTGGGAATTATTGCGGTTATAATCATATTTCAGCCGGAGCTCAGGAAAGCTCTTGAACAGATAGGAACAGGTGCTGTTACGGGAGTAAGCGGTATTCTTCCCACACCTGTTGTAGCCGGCAAAATCACACATGAAACGGCAAATGAAATTTATAAGGCATGTATTAACCTTTCGGCAGAAAGAACAGGTGCCCTTATTGTAATTGAACAGCATGTTCCTATGGGTGATGTGGCTAAAACTTCCGGAGTAAGTATTGACGGCGAAGTATCAGCACAGCTTTTGCAGAATATATTTGTGAACAAGACACCCCTTCATGACGGTGCGGTCATTATAAGAAACAACAGAATTGCAGCGGCAAGCTGTATTCTGCCTGTGACGCAGAAGGAAATAGGGCAGGAGCTTGGAACAAGACACAGGGCTGCTGTTGGCGGAAGCGAAAATTCCGATGCTTATTTTATTGTTGTTTCTGAAGAAACAGGCAAAATATCAATTGCCAAAGAAGGCAAGCTGAGAAAGGGTGTTGATGCAAGGGAGTTCAGAGCCGTTCTTGAAAAAATTGCCGAGGGCGGAAAGTCACCTGCAATCAATATAAATAAAATATGGAAGGGAAAGGGTAAGCATGAAAAATAACAGGCACAGTGTTTCCCGGCATTTACTGAGAAGCATAAAAAATTTCTTTTCCGAGGAACCGTTATGGAAGCTTTTTTCGCTGGCTGCCGCTGTTTTTATGTGGTTTATAGTTATGAACATTATAAACCCTACAGAGGTAAAGACATTTCAGGCAAACGTTGCACTTGAAAATATGTCATCTCTTACGGAACAGGGGTATATGGTCAGCAATCTTGAAGAAATAGAAAAATACAGTGTTTCGGTTAAGGTTGAAGCTACAAGACCGGCTCTTGATGAATTAAGCGAAAGCGAAAACAGAAATAATATAAGAGCAAGAATAGATTTATCAAAAATCGAAATAAATGAAAATGATGAATTCCCTAAGAGGTATTCGCTGGTTGTGACACCTTCACTTCCGAGTAATTTGTATATATATAATTATGATATTTCAAGTTATTATCCTACCGTATGCGAAGTTGAGATCGACAGGGCAGCTTCAAAAACAGTTCCTGCAGAAATCAGAACATATGGAACTCCTGCATCCGGGTATACGGCAGCTGAACCTGTAAGCGACATAAAAGAGGCTGTTGTAACAGGGCCTCAGCACAAAATATTTAGTGCAAGCAAAGTTGTTGCCACAGTTGATGTAACAGGAGAGAAACAGGATATTAATGAAAGCTGTACTCTTAAGGTTTATGATGAGGACGACACAGCTCTTGAAGGCTTTATTGTGGATCCCGGAAGTATTAATGTAAGTGTGGAAATAAGGAAAAACCATACAGTTGAAATCGAAGAGCCGAGAACGGTTGGAAATCTGCCGGATTATCTTGAACTTTTATCTGTGGAATGGTCTCCAAAGTCCATAAATGTTACAAGCGGCGATGAAAATGCTCTTGAAAGCATAAACCTGCCTGTAATTGACCTTACAGAAATTCGTGAAACCACGACAAGGATCATAAATATAAGTGACATACTCGAAAATGCGGGACTTGAGGCTGAGAGCAGTCAGAAAAATGTTACCGTTAAAATTAACGTAGGGCTTAAAAGTGCGGAAAGGTATACCATACCTGCTGAGACTATAAGAATCACGGGACTGGGAGCGGGACTTGAAGCGGAGATAACCGATGATGTTACTGTGGAAATAGGCGGTGTTGAAAAATTAAATGTGTCATCACTTGCACCGCGTGCTGATCTTTCGGGGTTAAATGAAGGAGAACATAGTGTTACGCTGGATCTTGCTCTCCCGTCAGGAGCTGTCATGAGCGGAGAAGTAAGTGTGCCGGTCAGCATTACAAGAGTTGAAAACAACAGTGTTGTGACAGAAACGGAAACGGAAGAAACAACAACGGAGGAAACGGAAAGCATAACTGTGGCAACTGAAAGCGAAAGTACGGCTGAGCCGACAGAGGAACAATAATAATGTAAAAAGGCCTGTGTTTTATAAAATGCAGGTCTGAGGCTGTCGAAAAAGTCGACAGCCTTGAAAGAAATGCTTGCTCAGCACTTTCGCCTTTGGCGAAAGCCGTCCTGCGGACGTCAGA
>CAJFNV010000088.1 GCA_904395805.1 Candidatus Gallispira edinburgensis
CGACAGCTATCCTAATCAGCTTTCAGGTGGACAAAAACAGAGAATCGCTATTGTAAGGGCACTGTGTATGGAGCCTGATGTTATGCTTTTTGACGAGCCTACATCTGCCCTTGATCCTGAAATGGTAGGGGAAGTTCTTGAAGTTATGAGAGGACTTGCAAAGGAAAATATGACAATGGTCGTTGTTACCCATGAAATGGGATTTGCCCGTGAGGTTGGCTCAAGAGTCGTGTTTATGGAAAACGGTCATATAATTGAGGAAAATACTCCCGATGAGTTTTTCGATAATCCTAAAAGCGACAGACTTAAAGCTTTTCTGGATAAGGTGCTGTAATAATGAGAATGTCTTTAAAAGAGATTTTTATCCTTTTGGGACATTCTTTTTTTGTTATTAATAAATCTGACAGCAGGAGAATATTTATTCTGTAAAATAGAAAAATATTTATTACTTAATATAATATTCATAATTAAGCAAGTATTATTGACAAAATAGGGCAGTTATGATAAAATTTATGTATAGTTTATGTTAATAAAATAGCTAAATGTTTTTTGAAAGGGTGAATTAAATGAAGAAATTTTTTGCTATGTTATGTGCCGGTGTTATGGCATTATCTATGGCTGCCTGCAGCAGCAGCGGAGACAAATATATTATAGCTACTGACACTGCTTTCCCTCCGTTTGAATTTACAGATGTAGACGGCGACGGTCAGTTTAAGGGTATCGATGTTGACATTGTTGATGCTATTGCTCAGGATCAGGGCTTTGAATATGAATTTGATTCCATTGGTTTTGATGCTGCTCTTGCAGCTGTTCAGTCAGGACAGGCAGACGGCGTTATTGCAGGTATGTCAATTACAGATGAGAGAAAAGAAACTTTTGATTTCTCCGATCCATACTATACTGCTGATGTAACTATGGCTGTTGCAAAGGGTTCAGGAATAAGCAGTTATGAAGAATTAGCAGGTAAGACTGTTGCTGTTAAGACAGGTACAAACGGTGCTGACTATGCAAAGTCTATTGCAGATCAGTATGGCTTTTCAATTGTTGAATTCAAGGATTCTCCTACAATGTATCAGGATGTAATTGCCGGCAATACTGCAGCTTGTTTTGAAGATTATCCTGTAATGGCTTATAACATTAAAAACGGTGCAGGTCTTGAAATTCCTGAGGGAATGACTGCTGCAGGTTCTGATTATGGATTTGCGGTTAAGAAGGGTGAAAATGCCGAGCTTCTCGAAGCTTTCCAGCAGGGACTTGCAAATATTAAGGCGAACGGTAAATATCAGGAAATCATTGATAAGTATACTAAGTAATTTTCCGGATTTATTGAGTAACGGGGCTGTCCTTTAATTTATGGGCAGCCTTTTTTAAGGAGGACATATGAAAGATATATTTTTGAATAACTGGGAAATGCTTTTTGAAGCTTTGGGTTATACACTGCTTCTTACATTTTTCTCACTTGTATGTGCCTTTATAATCGGTCTTATATTCGGTATAATGAGTGTTGTTAAAGTAAGGGTTTTAAACATCATTTCCACAGTTTATGTTGACGCAATAAGAGGTGTGCCTCTTATTGTACTTGCATATTTTACTTATTTTGGTATTCCTATGTTTATAAGAAGCTTAGGTGTGAGCGGTTTCAGACTTGATGCTCTTACGGCAGGTACAATAGCTCTTTCTCTTAATGCAGGTGCATATATGGCTGAGATATTCAGAGCAGGTATACAGTCTGTTGACGTAGGACAGATGGAGGCAGCAAGAAGCCTTGGTCTGACTTATGGCGGAGCCATGAGATATATTGTGCTGCCACAGGCTATAAGGACTATGATACCTTCAATTATTAACCAGTTTATAATATCCCTTAAGGATACATCCATACTTTCTGTAATAGGATTCCCTGAACTTACAAAGGCAGGTAATATAATTGCTGCCGTAAACTTTGATACATTCAGTGTTTGGGGTATTGTAGCTTTAATGTATATGGTTGTAATTGTTACACTTTCACGTGTAGCTAAAATGATCGAAAGGAAGGTCAATGTCGGAAATGAACGCTGATGAAAAGATTGTTGTTAAAAATCTTAAGAAAAGATTTGGCAAGCTTGAAGTTTTAAAGGATATTAACACTGTAGTAACAACAGGAGAAGTTGTTGTTCTTCTGGGACCTTCAGGTTCAGGTAAGTCCACTTTTTTAAGATGTCTTAACAGACTTGAAGATATTACATCGGGGGATGTTTACATTGATGGTATAAATGTTGCCGATAAGCATACAAATCTTAATGAGGTACGTCAGAAAGTGGGTATGGTTTTTCAGCATTTTAATCTTTTCCCTCACAAAACAGTTCTTGATAACATTACACTGGCTCCTATTAAAGTAAAGAAAATGCCAAAGGAAGCCGCAGAGAAAAAGGCAATGGAGCTTTTAAAGAGAGTTGGACTGGATTCAAAGGCTCAGGTTTATCCGCCTCAGCTTTCAGGCGGACAGAAGCAGAGAGTTGCTATAGCAAGGGCTCTTGCTATGGAGCCTGATATAATGCTTTTTGACGAACCTACATCTGCTCTTGATCCTGAAATGGTTGGAGAAGTTCTTGAAGTTATGAAGGAGCTTGCAAGAGGCGGCATGACTATGATATGCGTAACTCATGAAATAGGCTTTGCAAGAGAAGTTGCTTCAAGAGTTATATTTATGGATGGAGGTTATATTGTTGAGGAGGGTACTCCGGACGAGGTTATTTTAAATCCTAAGGAACCCAGAACAATTGATTTTCTGAATAAAGTACTTTAATATATGTTTTGGGGAAATATAACTTATGAACAGCAAAATGAAGGTTTGCTTTCAATTTTGCGTGAAAAGTTACCGAGGCGTCAGCCGTGGAATTATATTAGCTCTGTTTTACAGGGCTGTTGTGGAACACAGATATCAGAACGCAGTTCTGATATCTATCAAGGGGAGGTGTTTCTTTGAAAAAGATAATTACTATAAGCCGTCAGTTCGGTGCCGGCGGAGGAACTGTGGGCAGCAGCCTTGCCCGTGAACTGGGCTATGAATATTATGATAAAGAAATTATTCTTACAGCGGCAAGAAATTCAAATGTTGATGTAAATTCTTTTGTGGAATGGGACGAAAAAGTGCCTATGAATTTCGGCTTTACTCAGAGCTTGTTTGATTTTTATAACAGACCTTTAAGTGAGCAGATATTTAATGCACAGAAGGATGTTATAAGAAAGGTTGCAGATAAGGGCAGATGCGTTATTATAGGCAGAAATGCCAACAGTATTTTAAAGGAATATGAAAGCTGTGTTCATGTATTTATATATGCTGATTTTGAGTGGAGGCTTGAAAGAATGAAGGCTAAAATGCCTGATGAATCCGAAAGCAAGGTTATAGACCACATTAAATCAGTTGACAAGGCAAGGGAAAAGTACTGTGTTTATAACACAAAGACTGTTTTTGGTGAGGCTAAATACTATGATTTGTGCCTTAGTACATCAAAATTCGGGATTGATAAATGTGTTGAAATAATTAAAAGTGCCCTTTGATTTCAGCAGAAGAATATAGCTGTTTTTATGGTGCGTGATATAGATCACGCACTTTTTAAATGAGGGAAATTGGTTTTTGCTGGACTAAACAGGAATTTAACAGAGTTAGGAATGAGGAGTTAGGAGTGAGGAGTGGAATCCCTCAGTCAGCCTTCGGCTGACAGCTCCCTTTAGGCAAGGGAGCCTTAGTTAGTTACAAGGCAATGCGACCAGCCATTTAGGCAAGGGAGGCTTTGGGTTGGTATTGCGGTAAATTGGAATTTAATTACGGGAGGTGATATTAATATATGACAGGTCTGGGGACAATAGTGAATGCTGCTGCTATTGTAGCAGGAGGACTTATTGGACTGGTTTCAAGGAGGTTTCTCAATGAAAGATTTCAGGAGACTATAACAAAGGCAATAGGATTTGCTGTTATTGTAATGGCGCTGGGAAGTGTAATGAGTCGGATGCTTGTGATAAACATATGGGAGGCAGAGGGCGGACTAAAGGGGAGTATAGATACACAGGGAACTATAATGATGATAGTTTCACTTCAACAGGAGCTTTTTTGGGTGAACTGATCAACATAGATAATTGGTTTGAACGGTTTGGAGTTTGGCTCAGGGATAGAAGCGGCAATCAGGGGGACAGTCTTTTTGTTGATGCCTTTGTTTCAGCCTCTCTGACTGTATGTGTAGGTGCTATGGCTGTTATAGGTGCTATTCAGGATGGTATAAGCGGTGACCACAATACATTATATGCAAAGGCAATGCTTGACTTTGTAATAATTATAATGATGACGGCATCTCTTGGAAAGGGCTGTATATTTTCGGAAATACCTGTGTTTATATTTCAGGGGGTCATTACTGTATTTGCAAGAGTAATAGCCCCTGTAATGACTGAGGCGGCTGTAAGCAACATTAGTCTGGTCGGTAATGTGCTTATTTTCTGTGTTGGTATCAATTTAATATTGCCTAAAACAATACGTGTCGCCAATGTTCTGCCTTCAATTGTAATGGCAGTGATATTTGCGTTTATATGGTAAATTTAATGTTAGTGAAATTATGACTGGGAAATAAAATTAAATTTTATTGAATGCTGTTGATTTATTGCTTTTGGTATGATAAAATGTATTTGTATCTATTAATATGGTTAAGGATATTTTAACATAAACGTTAAAATATCCTTATGCTGTATGTAGGGCTAAAAAGGAAATATATGTATGGTTTGATAAAATATGTATATTTCTATAAAAACAGAATATAAATTTCAGGAGGTAGTTATATGAATCTTTTTAAGAAAGCGACAGGAGCTGCCCTTGCTCTTGCAATCAGTGTATCAGCATTTACCGGTATAAGCGCTTCAGGTGCTGATAATGGCTCTCTTGTTATTGCGGGAGGCTGGTATGAAACCGCTTATGCAGAGTGGTCAAATGAAACAAATGAGGCTAATGCAAAGGTTGAATACAAGTCAGTTGATGAAACAAGCTATACAGTGGTTGATGAGGAGCTTGTAAGAAGTCTTGACAACGGTAACGGAAGAGTTGATATTCCGGGACTTGCAGCAGGTAACTATAACATAAGGATAACAACAGGAAGCGGTGAGGTACTTGAAAGTGTTGTAAAGGTAACAGCTTATGACCGTTCAGGATATGCTCACTTTAACAATAGCGGCGTAGGCGCCTATAATGATGACGGTACTTTAAAGGAAGATGCCGATGTTATATATGTAACAAATGAAAACAAGAACACAGTTGAATATGGCGGACGCAGAGGAATTGCAAATATTTTAAGTCGTGCCTATAATTTTGACAATCCTCTTGCTATAAGAATAATAGGTAAAGTCGATACACAGACAAGAGATGCTGACGGTACAAAGACTACAGACATAAACAACGGTGTTGTTGCTATTGACGGACTTACTGACAGAATATCAAGCGGCGGTGATGATACATACTTTAATATGCTTGATATAAAAGGTGCACGGAATGTAACTATTGAGGGTATCGGTGAGGATGCTGTAATTGAAAAATGGGGTATGTCTTTTGGCAATACATCAACAAGCAGAGATTCTCAGAACTGTGAGGTAAGAAACTTAACATTCCAGAAATATCCCGAGGATGCCTGCAGTATAAGCGGTGACGGATATGAAACTACAAAGTATTTCTGGTTCCATAACAATGTATTTAATATGGGTGAAAATAAATATGATCTTACAGAGGAACAGGACAAGCATGAAGGCGACGGTGCAATGGATATAAATGAGTGCAGCTATGTAACTGCTTCCTACAATCAGTTCAATAACTGCCATAAGACTTCATTAAACGGCGGTGGTGACAGTGCTGAACAGTATAACATAACATATCATCACAATTATTTTAACGGTGCATCGTCAAGAATGCCTCTTACAAGACATGCAAATGTACACAGCTATAACAATTATTTCCTTAACGTCGGAAATGCTTGTATAGATGCAAGAGCAAGTGCGTGGGTGCTTTCAGAGGGTAATTATTTTGAAAACAGTAATAACACATACAGAATTACCGAAAACAGTTCACAGGGCAATCCTGTAATAAAGGCTGTAGGTGATTATGTAAGCCGTGATTCAAGTTACAGCGAAAGTGATTATTTGTACACGAATGCATCAAGAAATGCCACATATAATGTGCCTTCAAACAGAAATCAATATGCTAACTTTGATACAGATTCATCTGTTTTCTACTACAATGAGGGTACGGCCAGTTCTGATGTAATGTATCTGACAAATGCACAGACAGCAAAAAATGATGCATTAATGTATGCAGGTGTGCTTGTAAATGGTGCGGAAGTACTTAATCTTACAAATGTTCCTGACTATGTTGAAACTACAGAGACAACAACGGAAACTACAACTGTAACAACGACAGAAACTACAACAGAGACAACGACAGAAACAACTACTGTAATAACTACAGAAACTACAACAGAGACAACAACAGAGACAACAACAGAGGAAATACCTGCTGAGCCTGTTTACGGTGATGTAAACGGTAACGGAAGTGTTGAGATAGGTGATGTGTCAGCTTTGCTCGATTATATTCTTACAGGCAAAGAAACCGGCATAATTGATAATTCAGACAACTATATGGAATATATTGATGTAAACAGAGATGATAAGATCAATACGGCTGATGTGGCAGTAATTTTACAGAAGATTCTGGATAGTTCATATAAAATGCCTTGTGAGCAGTAAGTAAAAATGCTATAAGTCACAAATAAAAAACGGAGATGGTCAAAGAAATGAATTCTTACCGTCTCCGTATTTTTTATTCCATAGCTTTTTTCTGAACTATCAGGGATACTTTTTTCTTTATTCTCTGGAGGGCATTGTCTATGCTTTTTTCCTCCTTGCCCATTAGCTTTGCTATCTGTGTGTAGCTTCGGCCCCTTAAGTAATAGCCTAAAACCTGCTGTTCCATTTTACTGAGGTTTGAAAGAATTTCTCTTTCAAGGATCTTAAGATTCTCTCTGCCTATTACTTCATCTTCGGGATTGCCTCCCGTTTTGCTTAAAAAGTCAAGATATGTATAATCTTCATCTTCTCCCGTAACGGGCTTGTCCATTGAAATTGATGTGTTAAGGGGAATGTGCTTCTGTCTGCCTGCAGCCTTTATTGCGCTTATTATCTGGCGGTTGATGCAAAGCTCTGCAAAGGATATAAAGCTTGCTTCCTTGTCGGGTCTGTAGTCTCTTATTGCTTTATAAAGACCTACCATACCTTCCTGTATAACATCTTCTTTATCTGCCCCCAATATAAAATATCCTCTCGTCTTTTTCTTAATAAGGCTTTTGCACTTGTTGTTGATGAGATAGTCAAGAGCCATATTGTCATTGTTATTCTGTACAAGGCTTACAAGATCGTCATAGCCCATTTCAGCGTACTTTTCCATATGATTTTCACCTCTTTAGTCTGAGCTGTTCAAGAAAACAGGCTGCTTCACTGTCAAGATTATCTATAAGCATATTGTTTTTGACAGGCTTATACTCATGTATCTTTTCGGCAATTGCCTTGTCATTGGCATTTACTTCGATCTCAAGGTCCTTTGCAGACATTCTCAAAGCTCCCTGACTCATGATAATTACCTGTTCAAGACCGTCTGAAGTTGCTACGGTTACGTTGTAATTCTTTTTAAGCTCATGAGTAGTCTTTTCAATATACTGGTCGGCAGTTTCCGCTTCCTTTGTGTATACAACGTATATATCTCCCTCGCGGGTCACGGAGCCTTTGCCGCCCTCGACCTTATAGGCATCAAAGACAAGAATAAGATTCATCTTTTTTGTGCCCTGATAATTGCAAAGCTGATTTATAAGCCTTGTTTTTGCCGCTTCCAGATTATCTTCGGCAAGCTTTTTAAGCTCTTTCCATGCAAATATTATATTGTATCCGTCAACTAAAAGATAATCATTGCTTTTCATTTTTTTGTTTCCTTTTGTGGTTATAGTTACAATTTATTATAAATGATTTTTGACATAATAACAACTGTTTTTTATTTAAAATAATTTTAAGATTTAAATATATTTATTGAAAAAAAGTCTGTATTATTTTATAATAAGCTAAGGAGCTGATATTATGGACATATCAAATATAATAACGAAAGCTGCGGAAATGGCAGAAATTGAAGATATTGTGAAATTTTTAATTAAAATCGGATTTACAATACTGCTTATAGTTATCGCAGGCTTTCTTGTGAAAATATCAAAAAGGATAATATACAAGGGCTTTTCTAAGTTTTCGATGGAGAGAAATTCCGATACTGTGGCTTCTCTTCTTTCAAGTCTTTGTAAGTATGCTGTTTATTTTATAATACTGTGCAATATTCTGGTTATGTGGGGTGTAAATATTACATCAATACTTGCTCTGGGAGGTGCTGTATCTGTTGCGGTGGGTCTGGGCGCCCAGGACATTGTAAAGGATATGATGGCAGGACTTTTTATAATAACGGAAAATCAGTTTGGCGTTGGTGATATTGTTGAGCTTAACGGTTTCAGCGGAACTGTTGAGGCAATAGGAATAAGGACAACAAGAATAAGAAATGCCGATGGTAATGTGCATATTGTGCCAAATGGTCAGATATCCATAGTTACAAATATGAGCAAGGGCTTTAACAGGGCTATTGTGGATATATCCGTTGCCTATGGTGAGGATATGGACAGAGTTTTTGCTGTGCTTAAGGATGAATTTGAAAGATTATTCAATAATAAGATCATTGAGGGTATCCTTGATGTTCCCCAGGTATGGGGCATAAATGAGCTTGCGGAAAGCTCCGTTGTAATAAGAATAGCCGCTGACAGCGAAATAGGGGAAAACTGGAGAGTTGAAAGGGAGCTTAGAAAATATATATTAAAGAGATTTGAAAAGGAAGGTATAGAGATACCTTTTCCGCAGATTGTTGTACACAATAAGGAGGACTAGAAATGGATATTCGTATAGGAGATATAGTGACAATGAAAAAGCCGCACCCATGCGGTTCTAAGGAATGGAAGATAATGAGAGTAGGAGCGGATTTCAGAATGGAGTGCTGCGGCTGCGGTCATATAGTTATGGTGCCGAGAGTAAAGGCAGAAAAGAATATCAAAAATGTTGTCAGAACGGAAGAAAATCAATAATTAAAAGGAGCAGAGGCTGCTGCAAAACAGGAAATTATTTTGCAACAGCCTCTGCTTTTATAAGATATGCCTCATATTGCTTAAGGAAAATTCAGCTTTTATAAATAAAAAGGACAGTGGAGGTGCAAACTGTACTCTGTTCCCTGCAGTGCTTATGGATTTGGATGGGATCAGCTCTTGGGAGAAGAGTACTTCCGCCGGTTTTTTATTATAAAATTGCATATGTAATATGAAATAAATATAAATGCTGTCATAAGACATATGTAGTCAATAAAGAAACCGAATATATTTCCTTCATAGCTCCGGGCAAACAAGGTCTGTAAAAACATATATTCATATATTTTATGGCTTATGAAAATATATATCCCATAAAGGGCAGCTATGAGGGATACAATTTTCAGCAGCTTTTTAAGGGCTTCTGACTTTATTTTGTTAAAGGCCTGAAGCATTATGTTCCAGTGCATTCCGATATGAAAGGATATCAGAATATATCCCCAGTATGAAGCAACAAGGTGTATCTGCCTTGCAACGGACATTCCTCTCTTTATATCAAGGAAGGAAAAAACATAACGGGACATTAGGATACCGCTTCCCATAAGAAGAAGTATCAGAATAAACAAGGTAAAATCTATTACTGTCATTAAAATTCTTATTTTTGAGTATCTGCCTTTTGCAAGGGTTTTGTACCAGTTTTTGTTAAGTATGTGATGAAGTACAAAAAGTATAAATGCAGCTACACCCATAATTTCATGAAACAGCTGCCCTGTAAGGGAATATGCCATTAATAAAATAATGGATACTGTCATTAAAATATCAACTGAAATTTTTAGTTTTCTGTTCATTTCTATAATGAGTTATTATTTCATACTCGCTTTAAGTATATTTACGATTTCGTCATGGTTTAAAGTTTTATATCCGCCTGTCATTATAAATGAGCCATTTGCAATGCCGTCAAGCATATCCTCTGTAACACCAAGTTCACTTATATTCATAACAAGACCTATTCTCTTCATCCAGTCTTCCATTCTTGCAAGACCTTCTTTTGCTATTTCCTCATCAGTCTTGCCTTCAGGACTTACATTCCATACATTTACTGCATATCTCTTGAACTTGTCAAGACCGTAAGGCATAATATATCTGTAATATGCCATTGAAACAGCAGAAAGAGTCATACCATGTGTTGCATCGGTATAAGCACCTATAGACTGTCCTATCATATGAACCATCCAGTCTGTTGTCTTGCCCATTGCAACAAGAGTGTTTAAAGCCCATGTTGCAGTCCACATAATGTTGCTTCTGGCTTCATAGTTTTCAGGATCATTTACAGCAATTTCAGAGCTGTGGATAAGTGATCTTAAAAGACCTTCCATAATATAGTCTGATGTGTTGTCATCAGTGCCTGAGAAATACTGTTCAAGAATGTGTGACATAATGTCATAAAAGCCTGCAACCATCTGATATTTTGGAAGAGTGTATGTCAGCACAGGGTTGAGTATTGAAAACTTAGGGAATACATTGTCGCCGAATACATGACCTATCTTAAGCTTGCTTTCGTGGTTGGTTATAACAGAGCCGCCGTTCATTTCGGAGCCTGTACCTACCATTGTAAGAATACAGCCTACAGGAATAATTCTGTTGTCAACGTCTTCCATTCTGAGATAATACTTATCCCATGGGTCTTCCTCGCACCATGCGGAAACGGATACAGCCTTTGAATAGTCGCATACAGAGCCGCCGCCTACAGCAAGAATAAGGTCCACATCATTTTCCTTTGCTATTTTACAGCCCTCGTAAAGCTTTTCAACTGTAGGATTAGGCATAACTCCGGGATCTTCAAAAATTTCCTTGCCGCTTTCCTTGAGTATGGCAATGACTTTATCGTAAAGTCCTGATTTCTTAATGGAGCCGCCGCCGTAAGTAAGCATTATCTTATTGCCGTAATTTGCAAGCTCCTTTGAAAGGTTGTCAAGAGAGTTTTCTCCGAAATAAAGTCTTGTGGGATTGCAGTAACTAAAATCACCTAACATAAAATTTACCTCCGTTTATATTCTAATATTTATAAATTCATATAATCGTCATCAGATACAGGCTCAAGCCATTCATTTGATGTGTTTTCTCCCGGAACTTCAAGGGATAAGTGAACAAACCAGCTGTCCTTTGCCGCACCGTGCCAGTGCTTTACACCTGCGGGAATGTGAACCACGTCACCTGCCTTAAGAGGCTGTGCTTCTTTTCCCCATTCCTGATACCAGCCGTTTCCGCCTGTACAGAGAAGGATCTGTCCGCCGCCCTTGTCTGCATGGTGAATATGCCAGTTGTTGCGGCAGCCCGGCTCGAATGTAACATTACCTACGGAAATGCCTTCTGTTGAAAGCATATTTAAATAGCTTTGTCCTTTGAAATACTGTCCGAAAGGATTTTTTTCTCCTATGTCAAATATAACGCTCTTTGATAAATCATTCATAATATATTTCCTCCTTAATTATATATTTTTGCTTGCTTCATTTACACATGTAAGTGCATTTAATGAGCGTGGATAGCCGATATAAGGCAGGCACTGAGAAATAACGTTTATTAAAAACTGTTTATTATTGCCTATTTTCATATTTGCGGCTGCGTGGCTTGTAAGTTGAGGTTCACAGCCTCCCTGTGCAGCTATAAAGCAGAATGTGATCAATTCTCTGTCATTATAGTTAAGTCCTGTTCTTGTGTAGTAGTCACCAAAACAGTTGGCGGCAAGCCATCTGTTGATATGCTTTGATTCCTCGGGACCTGATTTGTAGAAATCTTTCATCTGCTCTCCGAATATATCCATTTGTACCTGTGTACCTTTCTCACGTCTGTCGGCAGGGGTCGTAGTGGATTGTCCTTCAAGGGGAAGGGATATACCCTTTGATCTGAATACATCATTTACAGCGTTGAGGAAGGGGAGTACTCTGCCTATGCCCAGATAAGCTACAGCCTGATATACTGTTTCCTTTATTTCAACAGGTGTAATGCCGAGATCAAGGGCTGTAGGTACCATTGCCCTGAACTGGTCAATTCCCTGACAGCCTAAAAGGGCGGAGAGAATTGCAAGCATTCGTGTTCTGTCGTCAAGAGTTCTGCCTTCTTCATTTACTACCTCGTCAAAGGCAAAGTTGTAAAAAAATTCAATAAATTCCGGGTCTGTTTCTTTTAAATCTGTTTCATATACCGGTAATATTTTTGTGTTGTATTTTTCTGACATATTATCATCTCCTTGATTAAAGTATAGCGGTTGGAGTGTACTCTAAGTCAAGGGGGAAAATTAGAATTATTTATTAAGATTTAATTAATGTATAGGGATTTTTTGGTATGATAAACAGGGATTCAGGGGAGTCAGGAGTGAGATTGTAAGGTTATTGGTGCGGTTAATTGCAGTTTTTCGGGTTGTCTTAAAACAGTGGTTGTGATATACTAACAATAATGATAAAAGTATTTTTCGGGAGGTAAATGATATGATACAGGATATAGCACCTCATAAATATCACGTTGAATATGAAAACCGTGAGCCTGAAAGTGAGGATATACTGCTTATATTTAAGGGAAACAGTGTTCTTGTCCGTGAGGCAGAGGGCAGAACATGGTTTCCTGCAGCAGATGAGCTCGATGTTAAGGGTAAAAAGGAGTTTTTATTTAAAATAGACGATACTAATTTATTTATGGCAGAGGCGGAAGAAAATGAAAGCTTTGAAGGCTGGCATTTTGAAGGACAGGAGTATTTCAGAACAGCTTTTCCTGCATGGAAAGCTTTTGCAGGAGCAACTGCAATGCAGATACACAGGTGGTACAGCGAAAACAAGTTTTGTTCACGCTGCGGGGGGAGAATGAAAAGAGGGGAAGAAGAACGCTCTCTTATATGCAGTGAATGCGGTAAAACAGTATACCCCAGTATTTCCCCATGTGTTATTGTGGCACTTACAGACGGGGATAAAATACTTCTTACAAAATACAATCAAAATCACAGCAAGTATACACGTTATGCCCTTATTGCTGGGTATACAGAGGTAGGAGAGACCTTTGAAGATACTGTAAGACGTGAGGTGTTTGAAGAAGTAGGGCTTAAAGTTAAAAATATTACATATTATAAAAATCAGCCATGGTCTTTCTCTGATACTCTCCTTATGGGATTTTTTGCAGAAGTTGACGGAAGCAATGAAATTGTAAGGGATGAAAAGGAGCTTTCCGAGGCTGTGTGGTTTGAAAGGGAAAATATACCTGTAAACAATTCAAGTATAAGTCTGACAAATGAAATGATAGAAAAGTTCAGAAGGAATGAAAAATGAGAAGTTGAATACACAATTACAGTATGTATCAAAACCTGTATTTAGAGTAATAATTATGAATTCTGAATTTTAATTATGAATTAACAAAAGGGTGGTGATAAGTTGAAGCAGATAGAAAAGGATATTGAGAGCAGAAGTTTTAAAAAGGCATATTTAATATTCGGTGAAGAAGATTATCTTGTAAAAAAATATACGGAGCTTTTGAAAAATAATATTGTTGACGAAGCAAATGCAATGATGAATATTGATATTTTTGAAGGGAACAACTGTGATGTAAACAATATTATAGCAGCAGGGGACACTGCACCTTTTTTCAGCGATTACAGGCTTATTGTGGTTTCAGGTTCCGGCTTATTCAAAGACGGTAGAAAGGCTGATACGTCTCTTATGGCTGATGCTGTAAAGAATATACCAGACGGCTGTGTGTATCTCTTTACGGATGAAAAGGTGGACAAGAGAAATTCACTTTACAAGGCTGTAAAAAAGTCAGGCTACTGCTGTGAAATAAATTATCAGGATAACAAGGCTCTTGTTGAATGGGTAAAAAAGGAGTCGGAAAACCGCCTTGACAATAATACCGCTTCATATTTTGTAAGAAATATCGGAAGCAGTATGAAGCATTTAAGCGTTGAGCTTGACAAGCTTATGGCTTACGCAGGAGATAAAAAAATAACAAGCGAGGATATAGACACTGCCTGTACAAAGTCTGCCGAGGTAAATATATTCAATATGGTTGGAGCAATAGGAAACAAAAATACGGAAAAGGCTCTTGAAATATACAATAATATGATATTTGAGGGGGAGGAACCTATCGGTATACTTGCTATGATCGCAAGACAGTTCAGACTTATGCTCCAGTGTAAATACCTTCAGACTAAAAATAATTTTAATACAAGACAGATTGCAGCAGAGCTTAAGCAGAGAGATTTCGTTGTGACAGGATGTTTAAGTCAGGCAAAGAATTTTAAGCTTAGTTCTCTTATGAAGGCAATCGAGGACTGTGCAAAATGTGATACGGATATTAAGTCGGGTATTATTGCACCTAAGCTTGGTGTGGAGCTTATAATATTGAAATACAGCAAATAAAAAATTGACAAAAACATAAAATAAGGTTATAATCATAGTATATCAATAGGAATAAGGTATTTTTATACGTTCAGAGGTGTAATATGAAGATTTCGACAAAAGGAAGATATGCTTTAAGGCTTATGCTAGACCTTGCAATTAATAATACTGGTGAATTTATTCCTCTTAAAAATGTCAGTGAAAGGCAGGACATATCTGTTAAATATCTGGAGCAGATAATAACAGTTCTTGTAAAGGCAGGATTTGTAAAGGGATTGAGAGGTTCAAGAGGCGGATACAAGCTTGCAAAGAAGCCTGAGGACTATACTGTGGGGATGATACTGAGACTTACAGAGGGAAGTCTTGCGCCTGTTGCCTGTCTTGATGATGAAATAAATACTTGCGAAAGAGCCTGTGACTGTATTACTCTTGGGCTGTGGCAGGAGCTTTATGATGCAATTAACGGTGTTGTGGACAATATAACATTAGCTGACCTTATTGAAAGAGCAGAAAAACAGGGTGGAGAATAATTACAGTATGTAGTTTTTGTTAAATTCACTTTTCAGTTTTTCTGCTATGTATATTCCTGAAACAAAGCCGTTTAGTTCATTTTCAAATATTGCAGAGCAGAAGAGGGCATGTAATTCATCATAGTCTGTATCGGAAAGAATTTTGCTGTTATGTAAGTATTCTAATTTTTTTAAAAGTTCCCCCTCTTTTTTGTTAGTGGTTACGCTTCGGGGGATAAGATTGCTTTCTGATAAAAAGTCATATATTTCATTTATGATATTGTTTGAGTTTTCCATGTTTTCACCTGATTTCTTAATTTTACAGTCTTTTTCAGTTGATGAAAATTGTTTTTTATTGTGATTGCAATGTTTGGTAATGTCAGAAAGTAACCTTGTTTTCTCTTGACATTATATATTATATCATTTTAACACGTGTCATACAAGTGCTAAAATGAACAATTTTTGACACGTGTTAGATTAGGCTTTTGTTGAATATATATAAAATACAGATATAGTGATGAAATAAGTAATAAAGAGAAGGTGAATAAATGCAAAAAACAAATACAGAATACAGGAAAAAATACTTGAATCAATTTACTCGTCCCGATGTTAAAGTAAAAAAAGAATTATATGATATGTATAAAGCAATGGTTCAGAAAAAGGGGTATGACAGCATAAATGATTATGTCAATTCTGTGTTGGCATGGGATATGGAAAATGATGCTGTGCCTCATAAAAAAGATATAAATATAAAGAAGAATTAAAAAGCGGTATGCCCTGTTGATGGGATACCGCTGATTTTGTATGTTTTAGAACATTGGTACTACTGCACCGTCATAATTTTCTTCAATGAACTGTTTAACCTGATCACTTTCAAGGGCTGCTACAAGAACCTGTATGTTCTCATTGTTTTCATTGCCTTCCTTAACAACAAGAACGTTTGCATAAGTCTGTGCGGCTTCTGAGTCCTGAGTTTCAACTGCAAGAGCATCTGAAACCTTTAAGCCTGCCTGAATAGCATAGTTTCCGTTAATAACGGCAAGGTCTACATCGGCTAATGTTCTTGCAAGCTGTGCAGCCTCAATTTCCTGAATATCAATATTCTTTGGGTTTTCAACTATGTCAAGTTTTGTTGCTGTAAGTCCTGCACCCTCTCTGAGCTTTATAAGTCCCTGTGCTTCAAGTAAGAGTAAAGCTCTTGCTTCATTTGTTGTATCGTTTGGCACTGAAATTTTTGCACCGTCCTGAAGGTCGGCTATGCTTGCTGTCTTGCCTGCATATATACCGAAAGGCTCATAGTGAATAGCTGCAACTGATACAAGGTGAGTTCCGTTTTCTGCATTAAAGTCATCAAGGTATGGCTTATGCTGGAAGTAATTTGCATCAATATCGCCGCTTTCTGTAGCGTTGTTTGGAAGAACATAGTCGTTGAATTCTCTTATTTCAAGAGTTATTCCCTGTTCTGCAAGTACGTCCTTTGCTACGTTAAGTATTTCTGCGTGAGGTGCAGGTGTTGCACCTACTGTAATAGTTGAAGAAGTGCCTGATGCAGTATCTGATGTGCTGCCGCAGCCTGCTAAAAGGGCTGCTGATAAAATTGTTGTTCCTAAAATTGTTAAAAACTTTTTCATTTTGATTTCCTCTTTTCTTTGTTTTGTATTTAAATAATTTGGTAAATTGTGGGCGAGCAATGACAATGTCATTAACTTAAGGGAGTTGATAGAAATTTACAACGCCAATGCAAACATTTGCTGAATTGGAACAGTTAGGAAAGAGAAAACCCTCAGTCTGTTCAAATCAGCTTCACTGATTTGAACAGACAGCTCCCTTACAAAAGGAGCCAAGAGGGCGGACACGCCGCCTTTTTGAACTGTTAGGTTTATGTTAATCCTTTAAGTTGACAGTATTGCCCTTACAAGGGAGCCTGAAAGTGGGTGTAACATATTATTTTATTCTCTTGTCTGTTGCTCTTGTTGCTCTGAGACCAATTTCCTGGAAGAGCTGAACGATTATAACAAGGAATATAACTGTTACAAACATAACTGTTGTGTTATAGCGGTAGAAACCGTAGTTGATAGCTATTGCACCTAAGCCGCCGCCGCCTGTGAAGCCTGCCATTGCCGTATAGCCCAAAATTGTGGTAACTGTAATGGCTGATCCGACTATAAGTGAGGGCTTTGCTTCGGGAATAAGTACCTTTGTTATGATTTTAAATGTTGGTGTTCCCATTGACTGTGCCGCCTCGATCACACCTGCATCTACTTCCTTTATTGAGGATTCAACCATTCTTGCAACATAGCCGAAGGCTGATACCACAAGGGGAACTATTGTGGCTGTTGAGCCTATTGACGTTCCTACAAGCTTTCTTGTAAATGGAATGAGGGCAATAAGCAGAATGATAAATGGAACCGATCTTAAAAAGTTTACAATAAAGCCTGCTATTAAATTAAAGGGGCGGCAGGGACATATTCCGTCCTTATCAGTTACACAGAGGAGAACGCCTAAAGGCAAGCCTATTACATAGGATAATACTGATGAAACAATTACCATGTAAAGTGTTTCAAGAATACCAACGCCTATTTCTCCTGAATATTTTGTAAGCTCGGAAGCTAAAAGACACATATTCATCATTAATTATTCGCCTCCTCATATCTTATATTATTTCTTTTGAGATAAGCCTTTATTTTGCTGTCAGTTTCTTCTATACCTGTTTTCTCAATGACCATTTCGCCTAAAGCATTTTCCCGGAGCATTTCTATTGAATCGGCATATATAAGATTAATAGGATAGTTACATTCAAGTACAAGCTCGGAAAGTATAGGTCTGTGTGTTGTGTGAGAATCAAATATTATTCTGAAATAGCTTCCTGATTTAAGTGTTCTTGTTATACTTTCCTTTGGTATAATAAGCTTCTTTGCCATATCTGATTTAGGATTTGTATACACTTCCTTAACATCGCCGCACTCAACGATACGGCTGTTGTCAATGACTGCTACCTTGCTGCATATTTTTTCAACTACGCTCATTTCATGAGTGATGATAATGATAGTAACATTCATCTTCTGATTTATTTCCTTTAAAAGAGAAAGTATTGACTGTGTCGTAGTCGGGTCAAGAGCTGAGGTTGCTTCATCACAAAGAAGTATCTTTGGATTTGTTGCAAGTGCTCTTGCTATGGCAACACGCTGTTTTTGTCCTCCCGAAAGCTGGGATGGGTAGGATCTCTCTCTGTCTTCAAGACCCACAAGCTTTAAAAGCTCTCTGGCTCTCTCTTCTGCCTTTGCCTTAGGTACGCCTGCAATTTCAAGAGGGAAGCAGATATTTTTAAGAGCATTTCTCTGTTCAAGAAGGTTGAAGTTCTGAAAAATCATACCTATGGACTGTCTTGCTTTTAAAAGTTCTTTTTTATTTAGTTTGCCCATATCGGTGCCTTCAAAATAGACCCTGCCTGTTGTGGGCTTTTCAAGAAAATTGATGCACCTTACAAGGGTGGATTTTCCTGCACCGCTTAAACCGATTATACCAAAAATATCACCCTGCTCAATTGAAAGGTTAATATCCTTAAGAGCTTGAATATCTCCGTTTTTGGTATGAAAGGTTTTATAAAGGTTTTCTATTTTTACAATAGACATAATATCTTCCTTTCATTATAATTCCTATTACATTACTATGATTATTGCATACTTATGTATTTTTGTCAATAGATTAAGACAATAAAAGTTATTTTAACATATTATAAGCCTATATTCAAGAGGTTGTATGAAATTGACACAATAAAAACGTCAAAGAATCTATATAAATTCTTTGACGAAGGTTGGACCATAGATCTGTCCCATGGCTTGGTTTTGTGTTAAACCTGTCTTATTTTGGGTTCAACAGATTCAGGTCGTGGGTTATGTGTCTGATTCTGGTTTACAGGCTTGACACTACGGGTCACACTGTTGAATTTTTCCATATTTTTCTTTCGGTTAAGCTTTTCAACATTATCTTTATCCATAAAATCACCTCATACATTAGTATAAACAAAATTTTCTGTAATATTTGAAAAAACCGGTTATGAGTTGTTATTGTTTTTATTTTAAATTGATTGAAATTTATGGAGAAATGTGTTATATTTATCTGTAATCAGTGTATAAAAGACAGGAGAATTAAAATGGAATACAGAGCAAAGCTTAAGGATTGCAAAAGGGTAGTTGTTAAAGTGGGTACTACTTCCCTTACATATCCAAACGGCAAATTTAATTTAAAGAAAATAGACAGACTTTCCAAAATGCTTACTGATCTGACAAACAGAGGCATGGATGTGGTACTTGTTTCATCAGGTGCAATTGCAATAGGTGCCGAAAAGCTGGGACTTGCCGAAAGACCAAGAGATCTAATAGGAAAACAGGCAGCTTCTGCCGTGGGACAGGGGCTTCTTATGCAGATGTATGAAAAGTTTTTTAGTGAATATAATCAAAAAATAGCACAGGTACTTCTGACAAAGCCTGTGTTTGATGCCGAATCAAAAAGAAGAAATGCGTCAAATACAATAAACAGACTTCTTGAAATGGATGTTATACCTGTTGTAAACGAAAATGATACCATATCAACAGATGAGCTTAATGAATTTTCAGATAATGATACACTTTCATCATATGTGGCTGCTCTTATAAAAAGTGATCTGCTTATAATTTTATCCGATATAGACGGTATGTATACAGCAGACCCTAATAAGAATAAAAATGCAGAGATCATAGATACAGTGCCTGAGATCACAGATGAGATATATTCCCTTGCAGGCGGCTCTGCTTCAAGGCTTGGCACGGGAGGAATGGTTACTAAGGTAAAGGCTGCAGATTATCTGAGAAAGAAAAATGTGAGTATGGTCATAGCATCAGGAGATGATCCCGATGTTGTGTATGATATATTAGACGGCAAAAAGGTAGGTACACTTTTTGTAGGTGGTAATATTGGATAAAAGAGAAATCAGGAAAAAATTTAAGGAAATCAGAAAAAATCTGAGAGGAAGTATAACAGAGGATCTTTTTGAAAGTGATATATATGTAAAGGCTGATAAAATATTTACATTTGTAAGCTACGGAAGTGAAATAAATACCTGTACAATAATAAAGAAAGCTTTTGAAGATAAAAAAGAAGTGGCTGTGCCTTATATGACAGGAAAGCCGCATGAAATGGTGTTTTTGAAAATCAATTCATTTGATGAGCTTAAACCTAATAAAATTGGCATACCCGAGCCTGAATACAACATCGAAAATATTGTGATCTCCGATAAGAATACACTTGTAATCGTTCCGGGGCTTGCTTTTGACAGTGAATTTTACAGAACAGGCTATGGCGGCGGATATTATGACAAGTATTTAAGTGAAAATGAGTATGCCATAGCAGCAGGGGTATGCTTTGAGGAGCAGATAACAGACAGAGTACCGAGAGATGAATATGACGTGAAAATGGATGTAATCGTTACTGACAGGAGAATTTTAAGGAGGATTTGAAATGAATGGGTTAAAGGAAATCGGCGAAAAAGCCTTAGTTGCAAAAAGAGCACTGGGAAAGCTTACGACAGGAGAGAAAAACGAAATTTTATTAAAGGCTGCAAAGGCTTTAAGGGATAACTATGAGGTAATATTAAAGGCTAATGAAACCGACCTTGAAAACGGTAAAAAGGCAGGACTTAAAGGTTCCATTATTGACAGGCTGGCTTTAAGTAAGGACAGAATTTATGGAATGGCTGACGGACTTGAACAGATAGCAAAGCTGCCTGACCCTATAGGTGAAGTAATAAATATGAAAACTTTACCTAACGGTCTTATTGTAGGACAGAAGAGAGTGCCAATGGGTGTTATTGGTATAATATATGAGGCAAGACCTAATGTTACATCGGATGCTTTCGGACTTTGTCTTAAGGCGGGAAGTGCCGCAATTTTAAGAGGCGGTAAAGAGGCAATAAATTCAAACAAGGCAACTATATCTGTGTTTAAAAAGGCTATAAGTGAGCTTGGAGCAGATGAAAATATTGTTCAGCTTATTGAAGATACATCAAGGGAAAGTGCAACTGCTATGATGAAAATGAACGGTTATATTGATGTACTTATACCAAGGGGTGGAGCAGGACTTATACAGTCTGTTGTTCAGAATTCAACTGTGCCTGTTATAGAAACAGGTGTAGGAAACTGTCATGTGTTTGTAGACGAAAGTGCTGACATTGATATGGCTGTAAACATAATAGTAAATGCAAAGGCACAGAGACCGGGAGTGTGCAATGCTGCAGAAACTCTTCTTGTACATGAAAACATAGCGGAAAAATTTCTGCCTGTGGCTGTAAAGGCTTTAAGAGAAAAGAACGTCGAAATAAGAGGTGACAAGGCTGTAAAGGCTATTGTAAATGATGTTAAAGACGCTGCGGAAGAGGACTGGGCAACAGAATATCTTGACTATATTCTGGCTGTAAAGGTCGTAAAGAATATTGATGAGGCTATTGACCATATTACAAAATATTCAACGGGACATTCAGAGTGTATTGTAAGTGAAAGCTATACAAATACACAGAGATTTTTACAGGAAATAGATTCCGCTGCTGTTTATGTAAATGCTTCAACGAGATTTACAGACGGCAATGAATTCGGCTTTGGTGCTGAAATAGGCATAAGCACACAAAAGCTTCATGCAAGAGGACCTATGGGACTTAAGGAGCTGACAACTACAAAGTATTTAATATACGGAAACGGGCAGATAAGAGAATAAATAAATGAAGTATGAAAATATTGTTGAAGGAAGATTTATAAAGCGTGACAACAGGTTTATTGCTCATGTTGAAATAAACGGAAAAGATGAAGTGTGTCATGTTAAAAATACGGGGAGATGCAGAGAACTTCTGACAGAAGGTGCAAGGGTCTACCTTGAACCAAGCACAAATCCCGAAAGAAAGACAAAATTTTCCCTTGTGACAGTTGACAAGGGCGGAAGGCTTATAAATATGGATTCCCAGGCACCTAACAGAGTTGTGGAGGAAGCCATAAAAAATAAAATTATATTTGACAATGTAACATTTTTAAAGAGAGAATATAAATATGACAAGTCACGTTTTGATTTCTATATGGAAAGAGGAAGTGAAAAGGCATTTATTGAGGTGAAGGGTGTTACACTTGAAAATGACAATGTTGTAAGCTTTCCCGATGCACCGAGCGAAAGAGCTGTAAAGCACCTTGATGAGCTTAGAAAAGCAGCAGATGAAGGATATAAAGCCTATGTAATGTTTGTGGTGCAGATGAGTGATGTGGACTATTTTGTGCCAAACGAAAAAAATCATAAGGCTTTTGCCGATAAGCTGAGAGAGGTCAGCAGAGAGGGCGTCAATGTTCTGGGATATGACTGCTTTGTCAGTGAAGATGAGATATGGCTAAGAGATAAGAGAGTTGAGATAAGGCTGTAGATATTATTTGAATGTTTCCGGCTCTCTGTGAGCAAAACAATGCGGGCG
The DNA here is from genome assembly GCA_904395805.1 of Candidatus Gallispira edinburgensis. Classification (GTDB taxonomy): domain Bacteria; phylum Bacillota; class Clostridia; order Lachnospirales; family CAG-274; genus Gallispira; species Gallispira edinburgensis. The sequence goes on from CAJFNV010000088.1 coordinate 22,526, forward strand.
AGCAATAACAATGTCATTAACTTAAGGAGAAAACCCTCAGTCTGTTTAAATCAGTTATACTGATTTGAACAGACAGCTCCCTTACAAGGGAGCCAAGTGGGCGGGCACGCCGCCTTAAAAGATATTTGCTTTATGGGAGAAAGTGTTAAGTTAATGACATTGGATCAATGATCGCCCTTACAAATAACCGATTACTTTTAGCTGACAAAAGTCTTTAAATTAACAACATTTAAATGACTTGAGATTGTGACACTGTTATATATAAATGGATTGAGGTTGTTATGAAAAGTATAGTTGATTTAAGACACAGGCTTCATCGGAATGCGGAGTTATCCGGCTGTGAAAGTGAGACCATGAATATAATTAAAAGCTTTATTAAGGAAAATACTTCCCTTGAAATTGCAGACAGGGGAAAGTATTTTTATGCTTTTAAATACAATGGCAGTAATTGCAGAAATATTGCTTTCAGGGCGGATATGGATGCCCTGCCTATTGATGAGGGCACAGACATTGAATATTGTTCATTGAATAAAGGTGTTTCCCACAAGTGCGGTCATGACGGACACTGTGCAATGCTTTGCGGTATGATACTTGAGGCAGACAAAATGAAAACAGATAAAAATATTTATTTCTTATTTCAGCCTGCAGAGGAAACGGGAAAGGGAAGTAAGATATGCCTTGATTTTATAAGAAAAAATAACATTGATGAGATATACGGATTTCACAACATTCCCGGATACAGAAAAAATGCTGTGCTATTAAAATACGGTACATTTGCCTGTGCCTCAACGGGAATAGAAATAAGTTTAAAGGGAAAGGTCACACATGCAGCCTATCCCGAAATGGGAATAAATCCTTCCTTTGCCGCCGGGGAGATAATAGAATGGGTAAAAGCCTTAAATGAAAAGGAGCATAAAGGTATTGTTCTTGCTACAATTGTAGGTGTAGAAATAGGTGAAGAAGCCTACGGTACATCGGCAGGTGAGGGCAGGGTCATGATAACCCTGAGAGGTGAAAGAGAAGATGAATACAATGATGCAAAGGACAGCTTTTGTGAATTTGTAAAAAAATGCTGTGAAAAATATTCCGTTGAATTTGAAATTAAATTTATAGAAGAATTCGGGGCAACCATAAATCACAGTGAGTCTGTTGACAAGGTCATAAAATGCTGTGAAGGCTCTGATATTATGATAATAGACAAGCCCTTCAGATGGTCAGAGGATTTTGGCGAATATCTTAAAATAACAAAGGGTGCTTTCATTGGCATAGGTGACGGTGAGGAATACCCGGGACTTCATACACTTGAATATGATTTTCCCGATTATATAATTGAAACAGGCATAAATGTTATGAAAGGAATTGTTGAAAATGGCTAAGTCAAAGGATAAGGATATAAAGACTAATGCTATGAGAATACTTGAAAAAAATAATATTGAATTTGAAATAAATACATATGAGTGTGATGAGTTTATTGACGGAATTTCTGTTGCCGAACACAACGGACAGGACCCCGAACAGTCATACAAAACTCTTGTGACAGAGGGAAAGAGCAGGGAGTATTACGTTTTTGTTATTCCTGTTGCGGAAGAGCTTGACCTTAAAAAAGCGGCAAAGGCTGTAGGTGAAAAATCTGTAGAGATGATACATGTTAAGGATATTAACAAAATTACGGGATATATAAGAGGCGGATGTACTCCTCTGGGAATGAAAAAGCAATATGTAACCGTTGTTGACAAAAGTGCCGAAAGCTGGGATAAAATTATTATAAGCGGCGGAAGAATAGGCTCTCAGATAATACTGGCTCCTGATGACCTTGTAAAAGTCGTAAGGGGAAAGTTTGATGATATAATTAAGTAAATCAAGAGGTAGTATAATATGGAGCTTGCAATTATTGCTTTCAGAAAAATGATAGTAATGTTTATCATACTTGTAGTGGGTATCATTGCATACAAAACAAAAGTTGTGACAAAGGAAGGGAATTCCACTTTGTCTGATTTGCTTTTGCTTATAGTAAATCCTGTTGTAATATTTATGAGTTTTCAGATGGAGTTTACTCATGAGCTGTTTATAAAGCTTTGGATAAGCATAGGTTTTGCTGCTATATGTCATATTATTGCAATTGCTGTTTCTTACATAGCTATAGGTAAAAAAGTAAAGGACTTTGAAATCGAAAGGGTATCTGCCATATATTCAAACTGCGGATTTATAGGTATACCTATTATAAGTGCTCTGTTCGGACAAGAGGGAGTTTTTTATCTTGCCGCATATATTGCAGTGTTTAATATACTGCTCTGGACACAGGGCTACATGCTTATGACAGGGAAAAAAGACAGAAAGGTAATATTGAAAGGCATATTTTCTCCCTGTGTAATTGCTGCTGTGCTGGGAATAATCTGTTTCTGCTTTAAAATTTCTGTATTTAAGGAAGCTGATGAGGCATTTAATCATATATCAAACATGAATACACCTCTTGCAATGCTTGTTGCGGGAGTTACGATTGCACAGTCAGATGTTATTAATGCCCTTAAGAACATAAGGCTTTATTATGTATGCCTTTTAAAACTTATAATTATTCCTGTTGTATGTGCCTTTGTGCTTAAGCTTTTCGGCACTGATAATGTTGTTACAATGACATCAATTGTTGAAATAGCCTGCCCTGTGGGGGCTTCCTGTACAATGTTTGCTATAAGGTATGATAAAAATGCCGTGTATGCTTCGGAGCTTTATGTAATATCTACATTGTTTTCTGCTGTGAGTCTGCCTTTGGTGATAATGGCGGCAGGGTATATGTAAAGATGGTAATGTAATTTATAATTTGCTTTTAAAGCAAGTTATGGGAGGTGTTAAAATGAGACAGTGTATGGATTCTGATAATCTGCACAGAAGGCTTAAAAAAATTATAGGACAGGTTCAGGCTATTGACAGAATGATCGACGAGGATGTTCCATGTGAGGATATTTTATCCCAGATAAATGCTGCAAAATCTGCTCTCCACAAGGCAGGTCAGGTCGTTCTTGAAGGGCATATAAAGCATTGTGTAAGGGACGGCATTGAGCATGGGGATGCAGATAAGACAATAGCTAATTTTACAAAGGCTGTGGAGAGATTTGCGAATATGAACTAAGAAAAAAGGTTGGAATTGAAAAATTTCAGCCTTTTTAAATTTCATATTGACAACATATACCCCTATAGGTATAATATACCTATAGGGGTATATGTTTGAAGGGAGTGAAAGTTTTGGATAAACTTGAAAAATTACTTGAATGGGGAGGAACAAAAAGGGATATTGCCTTTCTTGTTATATCGGGAATAGCCCTTGTTATAAGTATATTTGATCTGATACCTCTGCCTTTTGATGCGGCATGGTTTGCAATAGTGTTGTGTGGTGTACCAATCATTCTGGAGGCTATAATAGGTCTTGTAACGGAGTTTGATATTAAGGCTGATGTACTTGTATCACTTGCCCTGATAGCATCTGTAATTATAGGTGAGGACTTTGCGGCAGGAGAGGTAGCCTTTATTATGCAGCTGGGAGGTCTTCTTGAAGAGCTGACTGTGGCAAAAGCAAGAGAAGGTATTGAAAAGCTTGTAAACCTGACACCGCCTGTTGCGAGAAAAATTGTTAATAATAAGGAAATAATTACCGAGCCCGAAAAAATAATGGTTGGCGATATACTTCGTGTGCTGCCGGGAGAAACCGTTCCAGTTGACGGTGTAATAATTTCAGGTCAGACATCGATCAATCAGGCTGTTATGACAGGGGAGTCAATGCCTGTTGATAAAAGTGAAGGTGATGAAGTATCAAGCGGTACCGTAAATCAGTTCGGAGCCTTTGAAATGAAGGCTTTGAGGGTTGGGGAGGACAGCTCTATACAGAGGATGATAAGGCTTGTTCAGTCAGCTGATGCTGGAAAGGCTAAAATCGTTGGTATTGCTGACAGGTGGGCTACATGGATAGTTGTAATTGCACTGACTGCGGCTGTTCTTACATGGCTTATAAGCGGTGAGATAATAAGGGCGGTTACGATACTTGTTGTATTCTGTCCCTGTGCTCTTGTTCTTGCAACTCCGACTGCAATTATGGCTGCAATAGGCAATGCTACAAAGCACAGCTTTCTTGTAAGGGAAGGGGATGCTCTTGAAAGACTTGCCGATGTAACGGATATAGCCTTTGACAAGACAGGTACTCTTACTTATGGTAAACCTCATGTGGAGGAAGTAAAGAGCTTTAAGGAAGATATAAGCAAAGAGGAATTGTATACATATGCTGCCTGCAGTGAGTTAAGGTCCGAACATCCTCTCGGAAAGGCTATAATAAGTCATTACAAAAATAACATAAATAAAGAAATCCCTCAGCCTGAAAGTTTCGGAATGATTCCCGGAAGAGGCGTAGAAGCCTGTGTTAAGGGGAAAAATGTAATTGCAGGTAATACAGCTTTTTTAGAGGACAGGAATATAAGTATTTCGGAAAAAGAAATAAAAGAGGCACAGAGTTATCTGAATAAGGGATGTACGTTAATATTTATTGCTGTTGATAATGAGCTTGCAGGCTTTATATCTCTTGCAGATACTATAAGAGAAAACTCCGGGGAAATGATAGAGGGAATTAAAAAAGCGGGAGTAAATCCTGTGCTTCTGACAGGTGACAATGAAAATGCCGCAAAAAACATTGCAGAACAGCTTAAAATCAACGAGGTGTATTCTAACTGTCTGCCTGAGAGCAAGCTTGATATTATAGATAAATATCAGAAAGCAAACAGAAATGTGTGTATGATAGGTGACGGTATAAATGACGCCCCTGCTCTTAAAAAAGCCTATACAGGAATTGCTATGGGCGGTGTGGGAAGTGACATAGCTGCAGAGGCGGCTGATATTGTTCTTGTAAATGACGATATTAAGGAACTGCCTCACTTGCTTAGCCTTTCAAAGAGAATGATGATCACAATAAAATGCAATCTTACATTTTCAATGGTTTTAAACTTTATTGCGATCATACTTGCAATTACAGGTGTTTTAAATCCTGTGGTGGGAGCACTGGTGCATAATGCGGGCTCTGTTATTGTTATTATAAATTCAGCGTTTTTATTAAAATGGAGGAAAAGAAAATGATTATTACAATTGCTTTATTAATTATCGGAATTATGGTGCTTGCAGGAGGTCTTTATTATCTGATAAAGGAAAAGCATGATAAAGAGTCAAGGGGAATATATACTGTAACAAGTGTGATCGGTGCGGTTATTGTTATAGGTGCTGTTATAAAAATTTTTATTTGAATTATGTAACAAAAGGCTGGTTTAAAATGCCAGCCTTTAAAATTTATATAAACAGCAGAAGGCTTACAGCCATAACGATCATGCCGCTTATAAGACCATATAATGACAAATGGTGTTCACCGTATTCCCTGGCTGCAGGGAGAAGTTCATCAAAGGATATGAAAACCATTATGCCTGCAACACCTGCAAATATTATTCCGAATATGGTATCATTCATAAAGGGCATTAATACAAGCCATCCTATGAGTGCTCCTGCAGGTTCGGCAAGCCCCGAAAGGAATGAATATTTGAATGCCTTGATTTTTGAGCCTGTAGCCTGATAAATTGGTACAGAGACCGCTATTCCCTCGGGAATATTGTGTATAGCAATTGCAACTACAATAGGTATTGCTATACCAGGGTCCTGAAGTGCTGAAACAAATGTTGCAAGCCCTTCGGGAAAGTTGTGTATGGCAATTGCAAGGGCTGTAAATACTCCCATTCTCATGAGCTTTTTTGTTGGTGGCTTATGTTCTTCTTCAACAAGCTTTACCTCGTGAGGGTTTTCTTCGGAAGGTATAAGCTTATCTATAAGGGCAATTAAAAGCATTCCGCCGAAAAATGAAATTACTGTAAGGGCACTTCCTGATTTTTCCCCATGTTCATTTATAAGCATTTCCTGTGCGTTGAAAAAAATTTCTATCATTGAAACATAAATCATTACTCCCGCAGAAAAACCAAGGCTTACAGACAAAAACTTTTTATTTGTCTGCTTTGCAAGAAAGGCAATAAGGCTTCCTATGCCTGTGCTCAGACCTGCCAGAAGTGTAAGTACAAAGGCTAATAAAATGTTATTCATACATTACCTCCAATCTATAGTTAGCGCAGGCTAACTATAGATATAAAATATCATTTTTTTTTGTTATTGTCAAGGGTAAATAATATGACTTATCCAAAGGAAATGAAAGCTTGCTTTCGATTTACGAGGATAAGTCACCGAGGCGTCAGCTGAGGTTGTTATATTTGCAGTCCGAAGGGATGCCGCCGTGATACACGGCAATCGGAACAGAGTTCCGATACAGCGTGTCAAAAAAATCGACACGCTTGCAATAAATGCTTGCATTTATTGCAATAAAGCTAATGAAGGAACCATCAAGTTTTCCGCAAACAAGCTGTAAAAAAAACAGCTTGTTTACAGAAAAGTTCCTGTCCTCAGGTGAAATGCGATTTCACCTTGCGGATTAAAGTCTGCGACGCTAATTGCA
>CAJFNV010000089.1 GCA_904395805.1 Candidatus Gallispira edinburgensis
AATATAAAACAAAAACGCGAAAGTTAACCAACAGTTTCATGACGCATTGGTGCCTTTCGCAGAAAGGTGGATTATAATTATGAAGAAAAAAATTATTTGTACATTGTTGGCTTTGACAATGGCAATTTCGTCATTCGGTGTTACAAGCTTTGCACGTTACACCAGTGACACAAATACATATGAGTACAGATCTACGACAGATCTTGAGGCGACCATTGACAATGAAAAAGTTGTCCTTACATGGCCTGCTGTAGATAAAGAGGGCAATTTAGTTAATGAAAATCCTTTAAAGGCTGACGGACAGGTAAATTCTACAGGAAATCCTACCGCAGGCTGGACAAACCCTACACAGGGTATGATCATAGAATACAGCGGATGGCTGCCTGACGGTACACACACTAAGGTATCAAATGACAGCAAGCCTGACCACAATGTTCTTTACGGCTTAACAGACCGTGAAACAGAATATCCTGTTGCCGTCCTGGATGGTCAGACAAATGAATTTATAAAGAAGGCTTATGTTGATACTAGTGTTGTTGCCACAAGCTTTGCAACAGCTTATCAGATCCAGTATTCAAAGGACGGTTTAACATGGACTGAGGATCACATTGCATCATCATTTAATCATGGTAAAAAGCTTACAAGAATAAATGATGACGGTACATATACAAATGATAAAGCGAATACATTCTTCCTTGAGGATCAGATCACAGAGGCTCTTACAAGCACTCTTGAGCCTGAAACTCTCTATTACATAAGAGTCAACGCTTTTGATGCTTCTGTTGCGTCAAGCAAGAATGATCCTTATAAGACTTTTGAAACAACAATTACAACACCTGCTGCCAAGGAGCTTACTCCTGCATTCCCTACTGTTGAAGGCGGCGGTATAAATTCACAGGGCGGAAGAGGTTCTGAAGAACAGCCTGCCGATGTGTATGTTGTAACAAATCTTACAGATGATGTTGATGATCCGCAGCCGGGTTCACTGAGATATGGTCTTGAAAGACGTGACAGAAGTGACGGTAACAAGAATTATCCGAGAATCATAACATTTGCCGTAAGCGGTGTTATAAATATCGATCCCGCAGCTGCAAAGAACGAAAGAAGATTTAACATCGGAAGCAATACAACTCTTCTGGGACAGACTGCTCCCGGTGAGGGCATTACAATTTACGGTGCCTCAATTAAGTTTACAGGTGAAAATATTATTTCAAGATATATCCGTTTCCGTTTAGGTGAAGGATATGACCAGGATGCTGCTACAGCTACAGGTTCAAACATCGTTATTGACCATTGTACTTTCAGCTGGGGCGTTGATGAAAGTTTCTCAGCAAAGGAGATCATCAATTCAAGTATCCAGTACAATATTATAGCTAACAGCATGACTTTCCCTGACAAGACAGGTGTCAACAATACAGATGCCGAAATTATGGCAGGCGAAAGTGAAGCTAAGCATGGTATGGGCTCTATTATAAATGGTTATGAAGTATCATACACTCACAATTTATGGGCTAACCACGGTACAAGAAATCCGAGATTTGAAGGCGGATTTACATACAACAATGTTTCATATAACAATGCTCTTGAATTTTCAAACAATGTAGTTTACAACTGGGGACACAACTCAGGCTACGGCGGTGAAAGAGGAAGCGGAAACACAAATATGATAGGCAACTACTATAAGCCGGGACCTAACACTATTGAAAAGGTTTATACAAGAATATTTGATGTTGACGGAAGCACAAGCAAGTATTATTTTAAAGATAATGTTATGACTTCAAGTGCTGAGGTTACTGCTGACAACAAGCAGGGCTTCTATGACATTACAAATTCTGCAATACTTTCATCTCCTGTTGAGCTTGCTAATCCTTATACTGCAACAAGTGCTGAGGAAGCATTTAATACAGTAATGGATTCAGTTGGAGCAAGTTATTCAAGGGATGCACAGGATGCAAGACTTATAAATGAAGTTATAAACGGTACAGGCGGATTTATAAATGATGAATTTGAGGCCGGCGGAATCGGTACTGTTGCAACTGAAGCTGCAGTGGCTCCTGCCGACAGTGACTCAGACGGTATACCTGACGAGTGGGAAACTGCTCATGGTCTTAATCCTGATGACAAGAGTGACGCTGTTGCTATTGTTAATGATGAAAGCAAGTCATACAACGGCTATACATATGTAGAAGTTTATGCAAACGATCTTTTAGGTGAATGGGATGAAAGCACAATTGAGCTTACTGCTCCTGAAAATCCTGTTCCTGTAATCAACTCTGTTGCAGGTGATACTTTAATTACAAATGCAGAGGGTAATTACACCATGCAAAAGGGTCAGACATACAGTGTAAATATGTCTGTAAACGGTACCTATGACAGCTACAAGATAATGTTAAATGACAAGGTTGTTGCCGAAAACAGCGATTCATTCACAATACCTGCTGATATGGATACAGGACTTTATTACTTGTCAGTGTTTGTATCAGGGGACAAGGGTAATGGTATTTCAACTTCAAAGTCTGTTATGGTTATTGATACTGCAATGAACGGCAATTTAGATGGCTTTACTTCTGCGGACATTGGTGCAGTTGGAGCAGCAGGCGGTGACTATTATAATACGGCATCAAATACACTTGTTTCAACAGGTGCAGGTCATATTGGTATACTTAATACAAGCTCTAACCAAAATCCTGATGTATTCCACTTTAATTATAAAGAAGTCACAGGTGACTTTACATTTACTGCACAGATGGACAATCTTGCAAAGATTGATTATATGCAGCAGTCAGGTATTATGGTAAGAGCAAGCCTTGATCCTATGAGTGAATTTTATATGCCTTCACTTACTTATATTAAGGGAGAGGATTATGAAGGTGTAATTGATATAGCAGGTAATCCCGTTAAGGCTAAAAATGTAAGAACTATGGCAAGAAGAGCTGATGGCAGCGGTGTAAGCTATACCAATAATATGCTTGGGGTTGCTGCTGTAAGAGCAGGCGAAGAGCCAAATCACGGCTGGGCAAGAATTGAGAGAAAGGGTCAGACTGTTACACTTTCTGCTTCACTTGACGGCAGTACATGGTATACAATGGATACATTTGAAACTACTCTTCCGGAAACTGTTTATGTAGGCTTTGCTACGGATGCAGCTCAGGATACTATGTCACAGGTTAAGTACAACGGAACTTTATTCAGTAATATTTCACTTGTAACTGACAGTGCTCCTATAGGCAGCGGTGATGTAGACGGTGACGGTGAGATTTCTGTGATTGATGTTAATGCAGTATTTGAATATGTATTAAACCCTGAAAAATCAGCTCTTACAGAGGAACAGCTTGCAGAGGCTAAGGTTTCAGGAAGCAACAAGCTAACAACTTCTGATGTCGCTCAGATATTACAGAAGGTTCTTGACAGCTCATACGAGTTTGAAGAAAAATAAAACTTGACAAATAATTTTAAATGTAGTATAATTATCGACAATTAATGGTAGTTATTACTTGGCGAATGGAGTAAAACGAAAGTTTACCCCATTCGCCTTTTTTTGTGACCGAAAGATGAGAATTCGGACAGAGATGTTGATTTTTTAATAAGTACCATTTAACATTTATATTTTTTTCAGGAGGTTAAATTTTATGCCAAAGACAAAATTTCAGGAAGTTATTTTTACTGTTTTAATGGCGGCAGTCATGGTTTACGGAATGGTGTGCTATAACATAGCCGTAAATACAGGCGGCTTTACAAATCATGTATTTGTTGCTGCTTTTAATGAGCTGCCAATTATGACTGTGGTTGCTGTTGCGCTTGAGCTGATTTTTGTAGGTACACTGTCTAAGATCGTTGCTTTCAGACTTGTAGATCCCGTAAAATCACAGCCTTTCTTTATTGTGGCTGCAATATCTGTAGTTTCTGTGTGGATAATGTGCCCTTGCATGAGCTTTGCAGCAACTGTTCTTTTTAAGGGCGGTCTGCTGCAGAGAGAGTTTTTATCAATATGGATTAAGACAACTGTGTTGAATTATCCTATGGCTTTCTTCTGGCAGTTCTTTGTGGCAGGTCCATTGGTAAGAATGGTTTTTAGATCGGTTTTCAGGGAAAGAAAAGTGCTTTCTGCTGAGGGGGCTGGGGAGTAAGTGGTTGTTGGTGCGGTAAATTGAAATTTAGGAGAGTGAGGAATGAGGAGTTAGGAGTGAGGAGTTGAAGTAAGTTGGAAATTAATTTATTTGTTAGTGCGGTAAATTGGAATTTAGCAGAAAACCCTCCACCGGCAAAGCCGGTCCCCCTCCCTTGAAAGGGAGGCTTAAATTAGCTTTTTGT
>CAJFNV010000090.1 GCA_904395805.1 Candidatus Gallispira edinburgensis
AATAGTATAAAGTTTTTTTGTGCAGTTGTCAATATAAAATTGACAATTTTTTTGTGAAAAGCATACTGTCAAAAAGTATACTTTATTAATGATTTTTATGAAAAAAGAAAGTTGCAAAATGAAGTGGGAAGTTAATGCTGTTGATTGCTTAAAAATCTTTGGATTTTAGCATATTACATAAATAGTTATAATCTATTAAAGGTTAGACGTTTTGGCTAAGTAAGCCGGATAAATAATTATATAAACAAAAGGAGGTAATGCCATGGTAAAGATTGCCGACATAATCAAATATGAAGGTGACAACAGCACCTTTATATGGAAACATCCTTGTGAGGATTTCAATACAACCACTCAATTAATTGTTCACGAATCTCAGGAAGCAATATTGTTTTTAAACGGACAGCTCCGAATAATGCTGAGGCAATTCTTTATGAAGGGCTTTCTATTGGTTGGCAAGGCAACACTGTTAAGTATACCATGGACAAAGCGGGAAATGCTGCAGAGAGGGCTTTAAAAATAGCATATGAGCAAAAACAAGGAAATGAAGAATTTGAAAAATTCATGATGGATGCACTTATTAATATTGGGCAGTTAGGTCACACTCTGATTTTGTTATGCTCCAAGACAATACAGAAAACATCGGATGACTTCAAGTCGGAATTAGCTGAATTAGAGAGAGAACTTCGTCGAGCGGGAATTTACTCAGATTTTGAAGGGCTTAAAAGAAGATCTGAGAACTTGTATAAACAAACTAAAAACAGAATAGAAGAATTACAGAAAACATCAGACAATACGCTTTTGATTGTTATTTCTGTATATGAATCAGCTGTCAATATGATTTCTCATGTGGATAATTATAGTTGGCTTATTGAAATGGAAGGAAAAAAAGGAGATTGATATTCAGATTGATGAAAAGAAAAAAATAATAGCTGATTTGGAATCTGTAGTTACAGCACAAAAGAATAATCAGCAGTCAGAGTGTAACATCAAAATTAAAGAAATCAATAAACAGATAAAGCCTGATAAAGATAGACTTATTAATATACAAAAACGTCTTAATGAAATTAATAAAGAATTAACAAAAGAACGTTAAAAGATGAATATATATTGGTATTTATACTTTGGTATATATAAAAATCTAAGCCAACAGACAGGGGGTACTTTTAGTCATTGCTTTTCTAAAATTAACATAACTGATTTTGATAGGGGCAAGGTTGGTGTTATGGATAGGAATATAGAAAAATAAAATCTCAGTCAGCCTTAGGGCTGACTGCTTCTGCAATGTACGGGAGTTTTATTTAAAAGAAGCTTTATACAAAAGAATATGTGACTGAATTTTAAAGCCATAATTTTCGTATAAGTGTATTGTGTTGTTTCCGTCAATTACTTTGACTTCAATTTCTGTTACAGCATTTTTATGAAATGTGTTCATTGCCCAGTCCATAAGTTCTTTTCCGTATCCTTTGCCTCTGTATTTTTCCAGTACTACAAGGTAATCCAGTTTTCCTTTGCCCTTTACCATATCGATCTTACAAAAACCTGCAATATGATCTTTCTCTTCAACTATTGCAATATGGGAACTCCCCTTACGGAGAGAATCCGAAAAAAGAGTGAGGGTTTCTGAACAGGGGCGGCTTGGGTACATCCCTTTAAAGTTGTTTGACACTTCATTATGATAAGCTGACAAGGCTTTAATACATTCCAGCAGTTTATGCACTTCTTTGCAGGTAATCTCTCTCATTGTTTTATCTCCCGTTATTAAATTATAATTCTATAAACATGCCATATCCATACTTATCATTGGGCAATTTTTGAAATCCGTATTTTTGATAAAATGCTTCTTTGCCGGCATTGGCATAAAGACAGCAGGAAACTTTTAATCCCGGAGTTGTGTTTGTTTTTAAATATTCTATAGCTTTTTGAATAAGTATTCCACCTACTCCGCACCCCTGATAATCAGGATGTACAATTACGTCTGTTATGTAGGCATCAGTTACATAATCAAAAAGGATACGGGTCAAGCCGATATAACATTCATTATATATTGCTGTAATTATGAAGGCTGTATGAGCTAAAACACGTTCAGCCTGTTCTTCTGTCAGTTTTTGAAAGTTTACAGATTCTCTTAACTTACAAAATTCTTTTATGGGAATTTTATCGGAAATTATAATTTTTGATTTATCCATACATATGCTTCTTTCTATATGTGTTTTTTGATTTTATAATATATGGTATTTCAAATTATCAATCTTTATCAATTTTGTTATAGAAATTATAAAAAATCAATTTTTGAATCAGGTTTGATTTATAGTCACAGTCTTTCAGCTTGGATTTTTCTGACAAATACCAGTCAAGATAAGCAGCTAAATTCCTGTTATATTCATTTGTCTTATCAGCAATATCCGTGCCGCCTTCGGTAGGGCATTCTCCCGTAATTATGGGAAAATTAAGGCTCATATAATTTACAATTCCATTTTTAGTTTTATTGATCTTAATTTCTGTTTCAAATTTGTCTGTGTTATCAAGTTTAATAATTAAATCAAGCATTTCTTTATAGCTCCTGTGAGCGGACGAAAAATAATTGTTTACCTGATTAATTCTGTCTAATGCCTCATCTGCTGAAATATCAAACATATCTGAGCAACGTTTGAGTTCGTTGTAAAAGGCTGTATCCTCTTTTGCTTCCTCCATAGTTAATGGATTTGAAGGCTGGCCGCTTATCTGAGGGTCGTTTGTTCTGCCGAGCAAGTAGTCTACGGAACAGTTTAAACAATTTGCCAAAATATTAAGTTTGGAAGCGGATGGAAAACTCCTTCCGTTTTTCCAATCGCTTATATTGCCGGATGATATACCGGTCATTTCTGAAATCTTTTTAGCGTTTAAATTTAAATCAGATATTCTTTTGAACAAATTGTCTAAATTAATCATAATGTAAACCTCATTATCTTGTAAAATATGGAGAATTATCGTATTTACGAATAAAATACTTGAAAAATTCGTAAATACGATGTATAATATAATTAAAGAAATAATTTATAAAATGTTTTGTTAAATTATTATATTATTTTACTCTATTTTTGTCAACAAGCGGAGTTTTGTGATTTGAATATGGGGCAATTGTGAATTGTTTAAGGAGGGTTTAATATGTGTGATAATGACAAATATGAATTTGATGAGCTTGATAACCTTATGAATGCTTATTTAATTAATGGTGGTTTCAAAGCCGGTGAAGAATATAAAATGATTTACAGAGAACTGGAGGATTTTTTTGATGAACTTGTTTTACATAAAGTAATATCAAAGTCAAAAGCAATTTATTTGAGTGACAGAGTAAATGATATTGTATGTGAATCAGGAAGAGATGGGTTCAAACAGGGGTTTGCCATCGGAGTTGATTTGAAAAGGTCGGTTATTGATATCAGGCAGAAAAGTAAAATTTAATGGGGACAGGGGAACCTGAACTCAACGCAGTATAAAAAATTAAGTAATAAGGAGTTTCTGAACAGATCATTTTGTTGGTAATACTTATAAAAATCTTTTTTTTTATACCCGATATTATAAGATAGTTATATTATACTGTTGTTATCAGGTTTAATATGTAATTACAGCCGATTATCCCGATACTGTTAAGTTTAATGAATATTAAGATTGCATAATCGCCCTATAGCATTTTGGGGCGATTATTTTTATGAGAATATAATTATTGAGAATATACAGCTTCCTGAGTTTCAAGACAAAAGGCAGCAAGCCTGAAACCATATACGCAACCGCAGTCAATAGCAATGTTTTTATTGCGTATGATTATTTCACCTTTATTATTTTCTTCGATGTTGGGGGTAGGTGTGTGACCTGTTACTATGTATTTATCGGTAAAATATGTCTTGCTGTAATCAAGCCGTGCCCATAAGAAGTCTCCTTTTTCATATTCCGATAAAGGTTTATTGGGAGAAAACTCAAATTTAGGAAATCCTGCATGTATCAGAATATAATCCATGTTATTTACCTGCACTTCTGTATATTGCTTAAAGGTGCTTAGATATTTTATAATTTTGTGCCTGTCCTGAAGTGATAGTTTTAAAAAGCTGTCCATTGTTGTTTTGCCGCCGTTTGCATACCACATTTCATAATCAAGTCTTGATGAAATATCAAGCCTTAGTACAAATTCTGCTTTTTCGTTGTAACTAATATTTTTAGTATACATTTTTGTAAGAGTGGGAATAGCCATTTCCTCGTGGTTACCCATTAGTGGTATAACATTATCCCTGCCTGACATATCAAGAAGTATTTCCGTTGGCTCAGGACCTCGATCAACAACATCTCCTAAAATGTAAAGAGTGTCTGTTGGCTTTAAATTGATTTTAGCAATTAAATCTTTATATTGGTTGTAGCAGCCATGAATATCACTTATAACATAATGCATATTTAACACCGCCCGGTTTTTATTTACTTATAGTTATAGACTATATAAAATATCGTTGCTGAATTTGTCGGAATATGTTAAAATAGTCGTGTTGTTACTTACCAATCTGACAACAGATTGGAGGTGATATCGTGTTTGAATTTATCATATCCTTTATATTCTCTGTTATGGCAAGTGTAGCTGCCTACTACATATGCAAGTGGTTAGACGGAGATGATTAGTAACAACTAGCCCTGAAAAAGAAAGTCCCGGAGGTCGCAACTCCGGGACTTTCGCTTTGGTGATAATCTTGTTTGATATTATCATATCCTTTGCCTAATGTAAGTATATCACATACTTTATAAAATTGCAACATACAGACTTAAAAATATCGCTTAATTTTTAGTTTTTTGATGCACTTGTTTTACGTAAAGTAATATGGGCAGAAAAATTTTGTTACTGTGCAAAACATGGTATTTATTAAATAAAGTAAAAATATAATGCGGACAGGGGGACTTGAACCCCCACTCCTGGGAACCAGATTCTAAGTCTGGCGCGTCTGCCAATTCCGCCATGTCCGCACACATACAACAAATACATTATACGGTCAAATGAATTGTTTGTCAAGAAAAAAGTAGAGCGAAAAATGAATGATTTCAGTGTTTTTGCATTTTTATTTATAAAAGCTGTGGATTTTAGGTTCCGGACGTGATATAATCTATTAAATCGTATTTATAGGAGGAATAGTTATGATAAAGATTATAAGCACAGATAAGGCTCCTGCAGCTATAGGACCTTATTCACAGGGAATCATTCTGGATAATATTGTTTTTACATCAGGTCAGATCCCAATTGATCCCCAGAACGGTCAGATCAAAGGGGAAACTATTGAGGAACAGACAGAACAGGTCATGAAAAATATTCAGGCCATACTTGCTGAGGCAGGTACTGATATGTCCAGGGCCGTAAAGACAACATGCTTTCTTGCGGATATGGACGACTTTGCTAAGTTTAATGAAATATACGGCAAGTATTTTACAACAAAGCCTGCACGTTCCTGTGTTGCTGTTAAGACGCTGCCAAAGAATGTTCTTTGCGAAGTTGAAGTAATAGCTGTAAAGTAAGGAGTTAAATTTATGCTGACATTGGATAAAGTATATCATGCTGCTTATACCCTTAAAAATGTAATAAGGGATACGGCTGTTATTAAATCACCTGATATAAATCCTGAATCGGATGTATATTTAAAAACCGAAAATTTACAGATAACAGGCTCCTTTAAAGTAAGAGGTGCTTATTATAAAATTTCACAGTTAAGCAGCGAAGAACAGGCAAAAGGAGTTATTGCCTGTTCAGCGGGAAATCATGCACAGGGGGTGGCTCTTGCCGCAACTGCAAATAAAATCAAATCCCTTATATGTCTTCCTGACGGTGCACCTATTTCAAAAGTGGAAGCTACAAAGAAATACGGAGCGGATATATGCCTTGTAAAAGGCGTATATGATGACGCTTATACAAAGGCTATGGAATTAAAGGAGGAAATGGGCTATACCTTTATTCATCCTTTTGATGATATAGATGTTATTGCGGGGCAGGGTACCATAGGTCTTGAAATACTTGACCAATTACCTGATGTTGATGCTGTGATAGTGCCTATAGGCGGAGGCGGACTTATATCAGGTATTGCTTTTGCAATAAAATCATTAAAGCCTGAATGCAAGGTTTACGGTGTACAGTCCGAAGGTGCTCCCTCTATGTACAATTCATTGAGAAAAGAGCATATATGTAATCTTAAGCATGTTAAGACAATTGCTGACGGCATAGCTGTGAAAACTCCGGGAGATCATACATTTGAATTATGTTCAAAATATGTGGATGAAATAGTGACCGTATCCGATGATGAGGTGGCATCTGCCATACTTGCACTTATGGAGCAGCAGAAACTTGTTGCCGAAGGTGCAGGTGCAGTATCTGTTGCGGCTGCTATGTTCAACAAAGTTGACATAAAAGGGAAAAAGGTATGCTGTGTTGTTTCGGGAGGAAATATTGATGTAACTATATTGTCAAGAGTTATATCAAGAGGTTTGCTTAATACGGGAAGATCCCTTTCAATCAAGCTTGCTCTTACTGATAAGCCGGGACAGCTTGAAGCGGTTTCAAGAATTGTGGCAGGACTTGGAGGAAATATTGTGTCTATTTATCATGACAGATATGACCTTAATATTGATATTGTGTCTTGTATACTTGATTTAAGAATAGAAACAAGGGATCATGAACACATAAGAAGTATAGTTGAAAAGCTGAAGGCTGAAGGATTTAAAATTGTTGATTAAATTACATAGAAATAAAAAATAGTATTTGAATTTTTGCTATTGAAAAGTAATGAACTGTGAAAATCATTGCAAATACAGGCTTTTTCGCCTACTTGGACACTTATAAAAGCAATACTTTTTGACAATTCGGTGCCCAAATGGTACTCGGATTTCTTATAGAGATATAAAGTGATAGGGGAAGATATAAGGAAATATCATACTATGCGAGGGTGAAAGCATTTGTTGCTTTTGTCCTCTTGTCTGCCGCTTTATAACAGCAAAATGATGATAGATAAATTCACAGTTTTGTGCTGTTATCGTAGAAATTGACAAATAAGATTTTAAGGAGACTATGTATGATGAAAATAGAATATAGAGACCAAAAGGATTTACCATGTGATGAATTATATAAATTATTCCTTGCTGTTGGTTGGGCA
>CAJFNV010000091.1 GCA_904395805.1 Candidatus Gallispira edinburgensis
GCTTGTTTACAGAAAAGTTCCTGTCCTCAGGTGAAATGCGATTTCACCTTGCGGATTAAAGTCTGCGACGCTAATTGCAAGTTAGCTATTCGAAAACTGCAAATTTTTGTTTAAAAATAAGTTTGTTGATACACTGAAACGGGTTCTCATAAACCCGTTTTTTCTTTGTTAAGATATCAATTCAGCCAACAAAACCCTTTCTGTTTATTCTTCATAAAACTGTAATAACACCCCCTTATTTACAACAAAAAACATTTATGTTATACTGAATACAGCTATTTCTTTTGGAGGTATGTATATGAACAAGCTTAAATCAATTACAAATGAAATAAGTAAAGTTGTTATAGGTAAAGAAGATGTAATAAAGCTTCTTATAGTTTCCATCACAGCAGGGGGACATATTCTTCTTGAGGATATTCCCGGAGTAGGTAAGACGACCCTTGCCCTTGCTCTTTCAAAAACTCTCGGGCTTAAATACAACAGAGTACAGTTTACCCCTGACGTAATGCCTGCTGACATCATAGGCTTTAATATGTACAATCAGAAAAGCCAGACATTCGAATATGTAAAGGGTGCAGCTGTATGCAATCTTTTCCTTGCCGATGAAATAAACAGAACATCTTCAAAAACTCAGTCTGCCCTTCTGGAACTTATGGAAGAAGGAAAATATACAGTTGAAGGTGTAACAAGAGAACTTCCCAAGCCTTTTGTCACAATTGCAACACAAAATCCTTTCGGTTCTGCAGGAACACAGCGCCTGCCTCAGTCACAAATAGAAAGATTCATTGTAAGAATGTCAATGGGTTATCCTTCACCTGAGGCAGAAATCGAAATCTTAAAAGGTGCCAAAAGCAACAAGCTTGATATTCTCAACAACATAATGACAAGCGACGAACTCCTTGAATATCAGCAGAAAGCAGAGGACTGCTTTGTAAAGGACAATATTTACAGATATGTTGTAGACATAGTAAATGCCACAAGAAACAATCCATATATTTCAATAGGAATAAGTCCCAGAGGAAGTATTGCCATTCTTAAAATGGCTAAAGCCAATGCAGTATATAACGACAGAGATTATGTAATTCCCGAGGATATTACAGATATAATAAAAGCAACAGCAAGCCACAGGATAGAATTAAGTGCAGAAGGTCATGCAAAAGGATTTACCGAAGAAGACCTTATTCTTTCAATTGTCAGTGAGATCAGAATAAAAGGGTGAAACCAATGAGAATATTAAAAGCAGCAGTATATATACTTACACTGTTTGTTATGATTTTTATGTCTGTATATTTCAAAAGCTATTATCTTCTTGTAGGTGCAGTACTTCTTTTTGCTGTTCCCTTGATTGATGTAATATTGTTTTTTATACCCTTCGGAAGTATAAAGGCTGAAATAAACAGCAGCAAAACAGACTATATAAAAGGAGAAAAGGCAGAAATATATATAAGCCTTAAAAGCACAAAACCTTTCCCCTTATGGGCAGTAAAAACAGATGTGATCATCAAAAATAAATTTTATAATGAAGAAAAAATTACTGTTGAAACACCCCTGCCCGTATTTTTTGCAAGAAAAATAAAAGTCCCCTTTATCATAAATAAATCGGGAATAATAGAGATTTCAGTCAAAAATACTGAATACCGGGACATGCTTGGCTTTCTTAAAAAGAGATCTAACCTGAACACTGCCTACAGAATAATAGCTATGCCTTTAAAGAAAAATATACAGCAAACAGACTTCGGAGCAGCAGACTCAGATGAAATACCTGCCGCCAATGTCTATTTAAGCGGCAGCGGAGATATAAGCGGATATAAGGAATATAACAGCGGTGACAGAAAAAACAGCATAAACTGGAAGCTTTTTGCCCGCACGGAAAAGCTTTTTGTCCGTGAATTTGAAAGAACAAGTGCCGATGAAGCAGTTGTGCTTTTTGATATGTATATTAACAATCTTGATAAAGCTCTTGATATTTTGTACAGTATTGACTTCCGCAAAGGCTATACTCTTTTATGGCTGCCAAAAGGCAGAGAGGAATTTGAAACAGCCTATGTTTCCGATGAAGAAACTCTCAGAAATGCTCTCTACAGAATATTTAATTCTGCCCCTGAAACAACAGAAAACAAAGCCCTTTCGGAATACAAAAGGCTTTACAGAGAAAACAGAGTTTTATACATCAGAGATAAAATGGAGTTATTGTAATGGATAATAAATTTATAACTTTAAAAACGGATACAGGACTTAATATTATGGGTCCTTCCTCAATAAGCGGGGGAGGTCTTGTTTTGTTGCTCATAAGAGCCCTTATAAGCGGCTTAAGCTCTTTTGCTGTATGTGCCCTTATTTTCCATGGCTTTAATATTGACTGCGACTACAGCTTAATACTTAAAACGGTATTTGCCCTTACATTTATATATTCACTTTTAAGCATAAATATAATTACATTTGTTCTAGGCTATTGTTATGGAATTTACAGACTTTATGAATATATAACCACAAATAAAGAGCTTCTTAAAAATGCCTTTAAAGTAATTGCCAATCAGAGCTATTCCGTATTTTCAAATGCCCTTAATCTGCCAAATGCAGATGGATTTGACGATGTAATATCCGATACATATTTAGCTGTCAATTCAGTTTCAGTGCTTATAACTACCGTTATTACAGCTATTATGGTGATTATTGTCGTAAAGCTCTGCTCAAAGCTCCTTTATGCAATAGGTGCAGCAGTCCTTTTCTCTGCTCTCAGTTTTTTTGAATGCAGCATTGACTACAAATATGCCCTTTTTCTTTTAATATGTCTTGGTATAGTTACTGTTCTGGGACTTAGCAACGCCAGACCTTTAAACTTAACCCCTCTTAAATCTTTATTGAAAAGAAAAGGCTTGTTTAAATTTAACGGTAACTGTATTTATGCCTTGCAGCTTGGTATTATTTCATTTGTTTTTCTTGCTGCTGTTGCTTACAGTGTAAATACCTTCTACCCCTCCGATAAGTTTAATACTGATTTCAGCGACCAATACAGTGAAAACATAAAGGTCACGGCAAGAGATATAGCTTTTATGAAGTATGCCGAATACAAGAAATTTAATATTACTTCAAGTGTAAACATGGGACAGCTGGGCTACATTGCCTATGTAAAGCCCGATGTCAAAACAAATGTGTTCAGATTTGTTACAGAGCCAATAAGTGAAGGAAAAATTTATTTTAAAACATTTACGGGACAGGACTATAACTACAGATATAACGGCTGGAGTGAAGCTTCAGACAATGACAGTATTATGATTGACGCTCTTAAAAATGCAGGAGCCGAAGAAAAAAATTATGAAATATATAACGGCAGTGATGAAATATTTTCACCATGTTATTCAGACACTGAAGGCAAAACATATAACGACAAAAATAAAATGGAAGTCACAGCCTATGAATACACTCCAGTAGAAATAACCGATGAAGAATACAACAATTATGTAAATAACACATATTTAACAATTGACAGCGAAAATAAGGCTGTCATTGACAGGATATGCAGTGAACAGGGATTTTCCAAAGATGACCCTGACCTTGAAAATAAGCTTTCGGAATATTTAAAAAATAATTTTACATACTCAACAGAGGCAGTTACACTGCCCTATGGCAAGGATTTTGTAAATTATTTTCTTGAAGAAAGCAAAACTGGTAATTACACGCACTATGCCTCAGCCCTTACACTTATATACAGAGATTTAGGCATACCTGCAAGATATGTGGGAGGCTATGCCGTAGCCGCCGAACAGACTCTTGAAAATTACAAGCCGGGCAGAAGCACAACAAGCACACAGGTCAAGAGAGCCAATATGTACAGCTGGGTTGAAATATACGATAGTTCAAAAGGCTGGCAGATAGTTGACATTATACCTGCCCCGTCTTTAGAAGAACTGGAAGAAAAGTACGGAGATGACAGTAAGAACACATATACTCCCGACACAAGCCTTGAAAATTATTTCAGCACAGTGGATAAGGAAAAGTATTCTCCCGAAAATATTGCAAGATCAGCATCCCTTGGAATTGCCAAAATTATTGCGGTGATTTTATTAGTCTTTGTCATTATATCAGTCCTTGTTATCGCCTTTATTCTTCTTTATAAGTATATTATTTACATTAAAGCAGATAACAGCAAAAAGGCTTATATAATCATGGAAAGGCTCAAAAAGAAATATAAGTCCAAAACTCCTGACTACAGGGATCTTGAAAATAAACTTTCTCAAAAATACGGTAACGAAAAAGCCGCAGAAATTGTTTCTCTTGGCGAAAAATGTATTTTCTCTCAAAAAACAGAAAATTCAGAAATTAAAAAACTTATTCATTTAATTAAATCAGGACCACTCTCTTAAGGAGTGGTCCTGATTTTACAAATAGTATTTGCATATAAATTCAGCATTTTTACGCAGCTCAAAGGCACTGTGTATATATTCCCCCTGACTGTTAAGTTTCATCTGCACACTTACAGGCAGTGACATAAAATACCTTCTGGAGCTTGAACTGCCATTAATCAAATCCCTTAAATTTTCATACTGCACACTAATCACCTCTGAATTAGTGTGCACAAATATGATCAATTCATCAACCCAATTTATGGCATCAATTATTTTTAAACTCTCTTATAATACCGCATGTCTTTTCAATATCCTCATCACTGTGAGCAGCAGATATAAACATTGCCTCATACTGTGACGGTGCCACATAAATTCCCCTGTCTATAAGCCATGCAAAGAATTCAGCATATTTTTTTGTATCGGAACTTAAAGCATCATCGTAATTTTTTACCTCTCTGTCGGTAAAATAGCCGCATAGAAGTGACCCTGCCTGATTTACGCTAAGCCCAATATATTTAAGAGCTTCAGCTATTTTTGATGTTTTCTTTTCTATATCACTGTATATATTTTTGTTTTCCATAAGTATTTTTATCGTAGCAATTCCCGCAGTTGTTGCCACAGGATTTCCCGAAAGTGTGCCTGCCTGATAAACCTTGCCCACAGGAGAAACAAAATCCATAATTTCCTTTCTTCCTCCGTAAACAGCCATAGGCATACCTCCGCCCACAATTTTACCGAGAGTTGTCATATCGGGCTTAATGCCGTAATATTCCTGAGCTCCGCCAAGTCCAAGTCTGAATCCTGTTATGACCTCATCAAAAATCAATACAGAATTGTATTTTTCAGTAATATCTCTTAAAAATTGTAAAAATCCCTTTTCAGGCAGCACAACACCCATATTTGCAGCAACAGGCTCCACAATCACACAGGCTATGTCATTGCCGTACTTTTCAAAAAGCTCCTTTACTGAATTTTCATCATTGTATAAGGCAACAAGTGTATTTTTAGTATATGACTCTGGCACACCTGCACTGTCGGGTACGGCAGATGTAAGAGCCGCTGAGCCAGCTTTTACCAGCAATCCATCTGAATGCCCGTGATAACAGCCCTTAAATTTCAATATCATATCTCTCCCTGTATATCCTCTTGCAGTTCTTATAGCTGACATTGTAGCCTCTGTTCCTGAATTTACCATTCTCATTACTTCCATTGACGGCATAATTGATTTTATAAGCTCTGCAAGCTCAACTTCATTTCTTGTAGGAGCACCAAATGTAAGTCCTTTTTCACAAGCAGCCTTTACAGCCTCTATGACCTTTGGATGTGCATGTCCCAGTATTCCCGGGCCCCATGAACACACATAGTCAATGTACTCATTTCCATCAACATCGTATATTTTATCACCCTTTGCTCTGTCTATAAATACAGGTGTTCTATCAACGTTCAGAAAAGCCCTTACCGGACTGTTCACTCCTCCGGGCATTAAATTTACTGCTTTATTGTAAAGTTCTTCCGAATTTTTATATCTCATATTTTCACTCCAAGCCTTAACCGCTAATTATAATTTACTGTACAATCAAAATAAATTTTCTCAAATAACTTTTCAATCGACTCCCCGCCGCCGCATCGTAGCGATAAGCGAGGAAGCTAATACCCTTTGTGCTCAATAACTCTATCGGACAAATACCTTTCAAGCACAAAGGTCGATAAGGGGTGTGGGGAATATCGAAAATTCCCCACGTCTTTGGTACTTTCTTCAAGAAAGTACATAAAAATTTGCCTTACTTTTTAAAGTAAAAAACAAGTTGTATTTTCAATTTACCCTTATCCACCTTGCCACATCAAGAGCATGATATGTAATTATGATTTTAGCCCCCGCCCTCTTTATTGCGATCATATTTTCCATAACAATTCTCTCTTCATCTATCCAGCCCATTTTTGCCGCAGCCTTGACCATTGAATACTCACCGCTTACATTATAGGCAGCGATCGTATAGTCAAATCTCTGGGAAGCTTCCTTTATTACATCAAGGTAAGCAAGAGCAGGCTTTACCATAATAATGTCAGCCCCTTCATCAATATCATCCTGTAATTCCCTCATAGCCATTTTCACATTTGCCACATCCATCTGATATGACTTTCTGTCACCAAATTTAGGTGCGGAATCGGCTGCCTCTCTGAAAGGTCCGTAATATGCGGAGGCATACTTTGCACTGTAAGCCATAATAGGAGTATTTATGAAATTATTTTCATCAAGAGCCCCTCTTATTGCAGCCACTCTTCCGTCCATCATATCAGAAGGAGCTATAATATCCGCCCCTGCCTTTGCAAGACTTACAGACATTCTGCATAAATACTCAAGGGTCTCATCGTTTAATATTTCATTTCCGCATATAAGTCCGCAGTGACCATGGGAAGTATATTCACATAAGCATACATCAGCTATAACTATTATATCGGGATATTTTCCCTTAATGTGCCTTATAGCCCTTTGAGTAACTCCCTCATCATTGTATGCCTCACTTGCTTTTTCATCCTTGTGTTCCGGTATCCCGAATATAAGTATGGAAGATACACCGCTTTCATTTATTCTTTCAAGCTCTTCATCAATTCTGTCAACAGAATACTGATATATCCCTGGCATTGACTCAACGGGATTTTTAATATTTTCTCCCTCAATAACAAATATGGGATAAACCAGATCACTTATATCAATATGTGTTTCCCTCACAAGAGCCCTCATATTGGGGCTTGTTCTCAGTCGTCTCATTCTTTTCATTTTCAAGCACCTCTAATTTTCTTATTATACCATCTATACTGTATTCATCTGCAACAAAAGGCTTATATCCGTATTCCTCAAGCCTTTTTGCCGTAACATTTCCAATAGCAATAATATCAGCTTTCACATCAAACTTACTGCAATAATTATCCACAGCCGACGAACTTCCGAATATGACATAATCAACATCAGCCTCTTTCATTTTATCTCCGTATACGTCATAAATTTTAACATCTTCGTAATTATCAATATATTTATACAAATCGGGAGACCCTTTTTCAGCCCTTAAAATAAGCTTTTTACCTTTACACTCTGATAAAGCCTTTGAAAGCTCCTCTGCCGTAAATTTTTCAGGCATAATATCGGCATAAATGCCATATTCCTTTAAAGCATCATATGTACCCCTGCCGATTACCGCAAATTTAATATTTCCAAGCCTTCTTATATCAATATTTTTATCCCTTAAATATTCCATAAAAATATTAACACCATTCCTGCTTGTAAGTACAATGTATTCACAGTTCAGGTCTGTATCAAAATCATACTTTCTGATCTTAAGTGTTCCTATATCCACTGTTTCAAAATCTGTAAGCCTTTTTGAGAGCCTTTCTTTAAAACTTTCCGTGCCTGTTATCCCTACTTTCTTTTTAGGACACACAAGTTTCATTTCCGCCGTTTTACCTATTACTATAATTGACGGCGGCACAATATTGTTTTTAATTACACATTCTTCACTGTGTTCAAGGCTTGTTCTGAAAACCCTCTGTTCACTTCTGCCTCCATTTTCTATAAAAGCTACAGGTGTATTTTTATCCATACCCCCCTTAATAAGCTTATCAGCAATTCTTCCTGCATTTTTAACTCCCATTAAAAACACAAGAGTCCCCTTCATTTTTGCCAGAGCCTCATAATTTATATTATCAGAACCTTGTTCTGATTGCTGTGTCCCACAGCTGCCCTGCATAGCAGGGCTAATATAATACCTCGGCTGATGCCTCGGTGACTTTTCACGCAAAATCGAAAGCAAGCTTTCATTTTGCTGTTCATAAGTCATGCTATCCTCTTCTGCCGTATGTCCTGTTATTATATGCAAATCCTGACTTACACCCCTGTGTGTCACAGGTATACCGCAAAGTTCAGGCACAGCAATTGCGGAAGTTATTCCCGGCACAAGCTCATAAGGAATATTCTGCTTTTCACATTCCAAAGCCTCTTCGCCCCCACGCCCGAACACAAAGGGGTCACCGCCCTTTAGTCTTACAACTTTATTGTACTTTTTTGCCATATCTGCAATAAGCTTATTTATTTCACTTTGCTTCATACTGTGACAGTCTGTGGATTTCCCCACATATATTTTGACACAGTCCTTTTTAGCATAGTCGAGAAGTCTGTCATCTATAAGCCTGTCATAAATAAGCACATCACAATTTTTAATAAGCTCAAGTCCATACACACTTATGTATTTCAGACTTCCCGTGCCTGCACCTGTTATATAAACCATTACAAAAACCTCTTTATTTCCAAAGCCAGCTCCTTTGCTGCCTTTTCAGCATTTTCTTTTTCGGTCACCTTTTCAAAATATTTCCTGTTTTCACCAAGATACATGACATTTAAATGTATTTTGTCACCTTCAACAAAGGAATATATCCCTACAGGAAAGTTACAGCCCATATCCGCCTCTGTCACGATTTTCCTTTCAGCAAGAAAAGATATATAAGTATTCTTATCATTTATATTTTCAATAAGCTTTCTGAATTTACAGTCTTTTCTGCCCTCTACGGCAATTATTCCCTGACATGGTGCAGGATACATTTCATCCGTTTTATATATTTTGTAGTCATATTTTTCGACATTATCAAGACCCAGCCTTTTAAGCCCTGCATATGCAAGTATGACACCGTCATACTCACCCTTTTCCATTTTCATAAGTCTTGTTTCAACATTTCCTCTGATGCTTTTTGTTTTATATGCTGTCTGCAATTTTCTTCTTTCACTTCCCGTGCCTATTACAGAATTTTCATCAAGCTTTTTGCCCCTCATTGTAACAAGCACGTCATTTGCCGCCTCTCTTTTTGGCGTTGCAATTATTTCAAGTCCTTCTCCAAGTTCTATGGGAAGATCTTTTCCGCTGTGAACAGCTATATCTATTTTCCCTTCAGCAAGAGCCCTTTCAAATGTTCCCGTAAAAGCTCCCTTGCCTCCGAAATCCCTGAGATTTTTATTCAGATTTTCATCGCCATCTGTTGACAGTTCAACCACTTCACATATAATACTGCTGTCTGCATTTTTTATTGCATTAACAACTATATCTGTCTGTATTTTTGCCAGTCTGCTTTTTCTTGTACCTATTCTTATTGTATTATTGTCAATATAATTCATAATCTTATTTTTAACTTCCTTTGATTTTGCAGGATCGTTTTCACCTGAATTTACTGCTATAGTCATATTATCCCTTTTAAATGAAGCTCCGAATATAAAGCTGCTGCCTTCACCGCTGTCAGCCCTGTTTATATGTATACCTCTCTCACAGCAAAGCATGGCTGTTCTCTCATTTACATCCCTGCTGTCAGCAGCGGCAATTACCATAAAGCAGTTCTTTATATCATCGTCATTTACTTTCCTTTTAATTACACTGCATCCTTCAAATTCATATTTTATCTCGGGAGCAATTACAGTCACATCTGCTCCGTAGCTTAAAAGGGTATTTGCCTTCCTTTTGGCAACCTTTCCGCCGCCTATAATTATACATTTTTTATTTTCAAGTGATACAAACATAGGAAAATATGCCATACTTACTCCTTCAATATATTTATAAACTTTTCAAATTCATTTGCCGTAAGCCCGTCTCTTACCTTGTAAATCATGTGTTCAAAACTGTATTTGTTAAGGTCCTTTATATTCGGGGCGATCCTGTGAAAAAACATTTCCTTTTTAAGGTCATCGATCATACTTTCAATTATTGCCTCTATCCTGTCTTTTTCCCTTATTTTAATTTCGCTGTTGTTTTTTGATATTGTTTCAAAATAATCTATATTGTAAATCTCATTGTCCTTAATATCCTCATCAATATCTCTTGGCACAGCAAGGTCAATTAATATTTTATTTCTTATGTTACACCTTTCCATATCCTCTGCCCTTACCGTATAATGAGGGGATGTGGTGGCACTTATCAGAGCACCGCAATTTTTCATATATTCATATCTCTTTGAAAAAGGTATGTATTCTGCTCCCGTAACACTTATGTAATCAGCATTGTGTCCTCTTGCCGTTGCAATTATGTTTATATCTCCGTAGGACAAAAGATTTTTGGCAAGTATCGTTCCCACCTTACCGCTTATACCTATGATCATTACATTTTTAATATTACGGCTGTGAATAAATCCTGCCGTTATTGTGCCTATGGAAACTGCGGATTTTGACATAAGAGTTTCAGTCTTTATTTTCTTTGCGGCAGTTATTGCTCCCTTAAATATTGTATTCAATTCATAGGAAAGCTTTACATTATTATGGGCAAAATAATATGCGTCCTTGACCTGACCGAGTATTTCATCCTCGCCCAGTATTTTGGACTCCAGCCCGCAGGCAACCCTGTAAAGATGAAGTATTGCGCCCTCACCTCCGTATATGTTTACATAAGCCTTGTAATCCCTGTAGTCAATATTTTTAAATTTGCATATGTACTTTCCTACAGTTATTAGATCATAGTCTGTAAAATATATTTCCACTCTGTTGCATGTAGAAAGTATGATCATATTATCTTTTATAAATCTTTCCTGTTCTTCGGCACTGAAAGCAATTTTTTCTCTCACCGCCACATTTGCAGATTTGTAGCTGACACTTATACAATACATTCAAATCATCCTAATTTTATAATTATAATATAAAAATCAATATATGTCTTTCTTCCCTAAAGTGCTTCAACACTTCAGCTTTACTGAAAGCCGACACTTCATATCATCAGACATCTTTCTCTACTTTAGTCCCATTACTTTACGAGTAACTAAGGCTCCCTTGCCTAAAGGGAGCTGTCAAGCGTAAGCTTGACTGAGGGATTCTCTCTTCGCAATACTGCTCGCCCAAGCATCCAGGGAGGAGGAGAAACGCTTGCGTTTCGGGGGGAGGGATTCCTTCTTCCCTTTCAAAATTCAGCTTCGCTGATTTTTAAGTCCTATCTCATTGAATACAAAAGCCCGTTGCATATTGCCGCCGCAATATTACTTCCGCCCTTTCTTCCCTTTGCCACTATTAAGGGACAGCTTACCTCCATAATAAGTTCCTTTGCCTCAACAACATTCACAAAACCCACAGGAACACCGATTATACCTTCAGGCTCTATTTTTCCCTCATTAATAAGTTCATAAAGTCTTACAAGGGCAGTAGGTGCATTACCTATTGCAAATATAAGCTTTTTATTTAATTCAGCAGCCTTATCCATACTTGCAACTGCCCTTGTTGTTTTGTTTCTTTTTGCCCTTTCTGCAACATCCTCATCACTCATAAAGCAGTACACTTCACCGCCGTATTTTGCAAGTTCTTTTTTATTTATTCCCGACCTTGCCATTTGAGTATCTGTAACAATTGAAGCACCCCTTCTTATGGCCTCCTGAAACTTTTCAACAGCATTTTCGGAAAAATATAAATTCTTTAAATAATCAAAATCAGCCGATGTGTGTATTGCTCTTTTTATTATTGGCTCCTGCAAAGGGTCTAGTTTTACATCTCCAAGCTCTTCGGTTATAATTTCAAAGCTTCTCTTTTCTATATCCTGTGGCAATACTCTCTCAAGCTTTATTTTTTTATTCCTCATAGCTCAATACCCTCTCTTGCCATAATCCCTCTGTCAAAGGGGTGCTTTATCTTTTTCACTTCGGATATATAATCAGCTCTTTTAACAAGCTCATCGGAAGGATTTCTTCCTGTCAAAACAATTTCAATATTTTCAGGACAGCCGTCAATTAAATTTAAAAGCTCCTCTTCTTTAAGGAGTCCGTAATTACATGCGTGTATTACCTCGTCAAGTATAATGATCATTTTTTCACCATTGACATTTTTTATTTCCTCATAAGCCTTTTCAATAAGTCTTGTGTAATGCCCCCGCATTTCCCATTTCTGTTCATCAGTCATATTTTTAACAAAGCCGTAAAATACAGGAGTATGATACACACTTACACATGGAATTTTCCTTAACACAGCAATTTCCCCGGAGCTGTCACCCTTCATAAACTGCATAAATATTACCTTAATAGTATGTCCTGCACCCCTTACAGCAAGTCCCACTGATGCCGTGGTTTTTCCCTTGCCGTCACCGCAGTAAATCTCAATCAATCCTTACACCTCCAAAGCATTTCCTTTATATGCCTTTCTCTATAATTTCATACACTTTCTTCATATCTATATTTTCTCTCAATATATCCGCCAGCTTGTTATACTGGCTCTCTTTATATTCTTTAAAGGTAACATTACTGTTCCCGCTATATTCAATATTCTTTCTTCTGCACAGCATATTTATTAAAGCATCTCTGAATTCTTCTTCATCAAATATACCGTGTATATAACTGCCCATTACATTCTTTCCGTAACAGCCGTCATATTTTCCATCTGTTTCAATAAAATATTTTTCGGTATTCAAAACAGATTTACCCATATGTATTTCATATCCGGAAATTTTTTTACCTGAAAGGCATTCAAATTCTCCTTCCAGTTTAGCAATACGACCTTCCACCCTAGTTCTTGTCTTTTCATTTTCAAAATATGTAGATATTGGCAGAAGTCCCATTCCTCTTATTCTTCCGTATCCTTCCGCACCACAGACATCCTCTATATGCTCACCAAGCATTTGATATCCGCCGCATATACCGAACACAAGTGTATTTTTAAGCTTTAAGATACCTGCCTCTATTCCCGATTCTCTGAGCCACTTCATATCACTTATTGTATTTTTAGTCCCGGGAATAATTACCATATCAGGTTCCTTAAGCTCCGAAACCCTTTCAACATATCTGACAGACACAAGGGGATCAAGCTCCAATGACATAAAATCAGTAAAATTTGATATTTTAGGCAGCCTTATTACAGCAATATCTATTAAACCTGCAGCAGTCTTTTTTTCAATTCTTTCGGCAAGAGAATCCTCTTCGTCAATATCAACATTCATATAAGGTACAACACCAAGGACTTCCTTGCCTGATTTTTCAAAAAGCATTTCAAGTCCCGGTTCAAGTATCTTTTTGTCCCCTCTGAACTTATTTACAATAAGCCCCTTTATTCTCTCCTGTTCCCTTTTCTCAAGAAGAGCAACTGTGCCTATAAGCTGGGCAAACACGCCCCCTCTGTCAATATCTCCCACAAGTAGCACAGGAGAATTTGCTATTTCAGCCATTCCCATATTAACAATATCATCATCTTTAAGGTTTATTTCGGCAGGACTTCCAGCCCCTTCTATAACAACAATGTCATTTTCAGATGCAAGCTTTTCATAGGCAGATTTAATTACGGGAATATAATCTTTTTTCTTTTTATAATAATCCATGGCCTTCATATTTCCCATGACCCTGCCCATTACTATTACCTGGGAACCCATATCCGTAACAGGTTTTAAAAGTATGGGATTCATATACACAGAAGGCTCAATACCACAGGCTTCAGCCTGAACTACCTGAGCCCTGCCCATTTCCAGATTTTCATTTGTTATATATGAATTTAATGCCATATTCTGTGATTTAAAAGGAGCAACTCTGTAGCCGTCCTGCATAAATATCCTGCAAAGCCCGGCTGTAATTATACTTTTTCCCACATTTGACATTGTTCCCTGTATCATGATCGGTTTTGCCATACTTGATCCTTTCATACTCTGTAAATCAAATCATAAACTTTATTTTTCTCATAAAAGCTTATTGGATACACAGGCGGCGTGTCCGCCTTTCAGAACTTTTGACATTTGCACCGGCAAGATTAGCCGGACGACTATAGGTCGGCTTTCGCCAAAGGCGAAAGTGCTGAACAGTCAAAAGCGACACTTCGTGTCGGCAAATGTTCTTTTGCTTCAAACTTGGCTCCCTTTCAAGGGCTGGTCGCATTGTTTCGCAAGTAACTAAGGCTCCCTTCTAAGGGAGCTGTCACCGTTAGGTGACTGAGGGTTTTATGCCTGACTGTTTCCAAAAAATTTCTATTTTTTTTGAATTTTATTCTTTTCTTTAACAACAATAGTTGTAAAATACCCTGCATCCTCTCTCAGTTCTTCAATATTTCTGTAAATCATCTGACCTTCCATACCGCAGTTTGTAACGGCATAAGCCTTCACATTATTACTTTTCTCCATATCAATAAGCTTTTTCCTGACCTTATCGATTTTTCCTGCCGATTTCATAAGCACTGTTGTGCCCTTATATTTTTCAATTTCATCTGCATTGTAATATCCGGGAAGAATATGTATTTCCTCATTCCCCTGACCGAGAGGGATTCCTATCACGGCAGCAGTTGCACAGAAAGAAGGCACTCCACTTACAATTTCAGCGTTATACCCCATATCTGTTACTCCCTTGTGTATCTTCATATATGTACCATACACCACAGGGTCGCCGAGATTTAAAAAAGCTACATTATTCCCCTTTTCAAGCTCACTGGCTATTTTTTCACAGCCTTCATCATAAGCTGCTTTAAGCTTATTCCCGTCTGTTGTCATAGGCACAGGAACAGCTATTACAGGCTTTTCACCTATTTCATTAACAGCCTCAAGAGCTATTTTATAGGCAGTGCAGGACACTTTGTCTTTAGCAGGAATACCTATTATATCACTTTCCTTTAAAATTCTTACTGCCTTTAACGTCATAAGTTCCGGATCCCCTGGACCTATACCCACACCATACAAAGTTCCTGCCATATCTGCCTCCTGTTTAAATCAGTTTATTTAAATTATCAATGTAAATTTTTCTGAACCGGGGATATTCTCCAAGTCCTTTTATAACCGCCTCTGTATTATACCCCAAATCTTTAAGCTTTGCAACATATGAATCCTCTTCCCCTGCCATATCATTTTTGGCATGATCCCCTGCCACAACCATAAAGGGATATAAAATGACCTTTTCAACCTCATCAGGCTTTCTCATTTCATTCAGAGCATCATCAAGGTCAGGCTTTGCCTCTACAGAAGCAATATGCACATTTGTAAAGCCTGCATTTTTAAAGGCTTCATTCATCTGTTCATATCTTATATTTGCATCAGCATCGCTCCCATGTCCCATAAGAATATATTCATATTTTTTATCAAATGATATAATACTGTTTAAAACCGAAACAACCTTTTCACAATCCTCACGATTTTCAAGTACAGCAGGTGCAATTTTAATTTCATTGAATTTGTCACTGTATTTTTCGCAAATCATTGTTATTTTGTCATATTCATGACCGTGAATAATATGGGTAGGCACAATGTACAATATCTCTGCTCCCTTTTTTAAAGCTTCCTTTACAGCCTCATCTGCACTGTATATTTTTATCCCCAGTGATAAAAGCTTTTTTATGATCATTCCGCTTGTATATGCCTGATACACATCCATATCACAGCACATTTTTTTAATATCACCGTATATTGCATCAAGACTGTTTTCTCTTGCATCCCTGTGACTTGTACCAAAACTAACGAGTATTACTGCTTTCCTCATACTTTTTCCTTTCTACAAATCTGCCCATAAAGAAGGCAACAACACCTACTCCGATCCCTGTCTGCACACAGAACAAAAGGCTTTCTACCTCTCCCGGTATTTCACCCTTTAAGGCAGTTTCAAGCAGGGGAGTAAACCATGGCTCATACTCTCCCTCAATTTCTTCAACCTTCTGACTTCCCGCATCATCAGAACCGCCAAACTCCGCCCCTTTCAAAGCAAAAATAGGCACTGTAACTATAAACACTACAAGTATTAATAGAATTATTGCGATTTTTGTATCATTTTTCATATTACAACCTCCTTTAAGCCTTACTGAAACCGATAGCCTTCAATTCAGGCTTAGCATAATTTTCAAGAGCCATAACAATTAAAACCGTAAGTATACCCTCCACAACAGCAAGAGGAAGCTGTGTAGGTGCAAACACACCTAAAAATTCAACTGCTGATGTCAGAACACCGCCGTTCTCACTGGGATAAGCCAAAGCAAGCTGAACACTTGTCACGCAATATGTAAACAGATCCCCTATAGCTGCCCCTAAAAATACTCCGAACCTTTTATTTACATTAATTTTTTTGCATAAGGCATATATCCCATAGGAAACAAAAGGTCCTGCTATTGCCATAGAAAACGTGTTGGCCCCAAGGGTCGTAAGTCCGCCGTGAGCAAGAAGTACAGCCTGGAATATAAGAACTATTATACCCAAAATACTTACTGTACTTGGTCCGAAGAGTATAGCTCCAAATCCCGTACCGGTCATATGGGAACAGCTTCCTGTAACAGACGGGATTTTAAGTGCTGATATTACAAAAATATATGCACCTGCCATAGCAAGAAGTGTAATATTTTTTCTGTTCTCAGTAAATATTTTCTTTATTGTTATAAATCCTTTTACAAGGAAAGGCAGACATACCACTCCCCACCCTATACAGTAGCTTGGAGGAAGATATCCCTCCATAATGTGCATTGCAAGTGCAGTAGGACATACAGAAAACATCATTGCAAATACAACGCTCAATTTAAATAAAACACTTTGTTTTTTGGTCATTTTATGACACTCCTTTCATTTTCATTTATTGCGGGCAATTATTGCCATTGCTGCCTCTTCCGGCGTTTTGGGACAATTCCCCTTTACTGCCCCACTCTTTTCAAGGGCTTCCCATATAGTCATTACGGCAGGCTTTTTAAGGTTAGCCTTTTTAAGAATTTCACTTTTTTTAAATATTTCCCATGGACCGCCATCAGCAATAATATTGCCATCACAAAATACAATTACCCTGTCTGCAAATCTGTAAGCAAAGTCCGCATCATGAGTTGCAGTTATTATGGTTTTTCCGTCACTGTGAAGTCTGCTTAATATTTTTTCAACATTTTCCGAATTAACGGGATCAAGAGCTGCCATTGGTTCGTCAAATATAAGTATTTCAGTTTTCATTGCAAGAATATCCGCAATACTTACTCTTTTCTTTTCTCCGCCGCTTAAATAATGTGGCGCTCTGTCCTCAAAGCCCTTTAAGTCCATATATTCAACAGCCGACTCAACTCTTTTTATTACTTCATCTCTTTTAAGTCCCATATTCATAGGACCAAAGGATATTTCCGCCCTTACATTTGAGGCTATGATCTGACTGTCCGCATCCTGAAAGACAAAGCCCACTCTTTTTCTCAGCTCCTTGAGCTCCTTTTTACCTATTCTTTTTCCCTCCATTAAAATTTCTCCCCTGTCGGGATAAAGAACACCGTTGAGATTAAGAAAAAAAGTAGACTTTCCTGCCCCGTTACTTCCCATAACAGCTATTTTTTCACCTTCATACACAGCTAAATTTATACCCTTTAATATTTCCTTTTCATCATAAGCAAAATGTATATCCCTTGCTTCGATCAATACCTTTTTCATTTCATCCTACCTTATAAAAGCAATTAATATCAATATCATAAAATAAACTGCACTTGCTGTGACCTGCCATAGCTTTACGGGATATTCTTCATTTAAAAATTTAATTTCGCCCTCATATCCTCTTGACAGCATTGCATCATAATAAGCATTTGCCCTTTTTAGAGATATAATGAACAAATTTCCTGCGATCTGCGAAAAGCTTCTGCATGATCTGATAAAGCCCTCATAGCCAAGTCTTGCTTTTGCTGCCGTCTGCATTGTATGAGCCGTATCAAGCAAAATAAATATATACCTGTATATGAGATTCATAAGCTCACATAAAATTCCCGGCAAATGAAGTCTTTCCATAACAACTATAATTTCATTTACGGGAGTAGAAAAAGCCAGCATATAAAGACAGCTCATACCTGCCATAGCCTTAAAAAACACATTCACGGCAGTCATAACACTCTTCACTGTAAAACAAATATAGAAAAATATTATGTGAACATTCATCTCACCTACAGGATTAAATGAAAATTCGGCAGCTATGGTAAAACCGCTTATTATCATAAAAGCCAGAGGTACAGTCATAAACCTTAAATAAACTCTCCACCCTGTCTTTCCCACAGCAACAGTAATTACAGCCATTGTAGCCACAGTAAAGAGAGAAACATATATACTGTTTAAAACAATAACAAGTATAAGAGTGACCATTGAAAACAGCATCTTTATACCACTGTTCCATTTTCTCATTCCCGAATTATATGCATAGTAATCAATTTCCATATTTCACCCACAGTATTAATGCAACAATAATTCTTATAATTCATAATGCATAATGCACAATTCATAATTTTCTACTATTCTCTAAATTCCAATTTATTGCATCATCAACATATAGCCTCCCTTGCCTAAAGGGCTGGTCGTATTGCTTCGCAATACTGCTCGCCTAAGCAGCCAAGGAGGAGGAGAAACGCTTGCGTTTCGGAGGAGGGATTCCCTTAGATTCTGATTTAATGCACCAATACATTGACAACTCAACCATTTGTAGGGGCGAGCATTGCTCGCCCGTGGCTCCCTTGCCTAAAGGGCTTCAACACTTTCAGCTTCGCTGAAAACCAGTCCTTCTAGCTGTCCAACTTCTTTCAGTGTAAAAGTTGCATTACTTTGCAAGTAACTAAGGCTCCCTTGCCTAAAGGGAGCTGTCAGCCGAAGGCTGACTGAGGGATTCCCCTAAATTCCTGTTTATCTCCCCTTTCTTTCAAAATTCACCTTCGCTGAATTTTACAAACCCGCAATCTTTCCCACAAAAAAAGCCTGCTTGCTTTGCCAACTGCAAATACAAACAGACATCAAAATAAAACCCTTCCAAAGGCTCATATCAAAACTAACCTAAAGAGCAAATTTCATAAGTCCCTGTACACCGCAGTTTCTTACATACATTCAAAAACAAGTTTCCCTTATTTTTGAAAACAATAAAAAGGCAGGTCTTCTGACTTTAGCCTCATCACATTTTTTCGTCTTCCCATTTTCACAGTGACTGCCATACGGCTTGAAAAAATGCTCCGCTTACACAGCAACGGGATTGTTCGTGACTCTCACACGATTCCCTATTATCCTGACCCACAGCAAAAACTGCATCAGGCACCTTTTTATTCCAAATTGTCAAATTAAGTATAACATAATTTTACACTACATACAACAATAAAATTTTAAATATTCAGAAAGGCTCCTGTCTTATCGACAAAGAGCCTTCCTATACGGCATATATTTATCCCTTTAACTTACCTATCTGTTCCTCAACGCTCTTAAGCATATTGCTGTACTTTTCAAGCTTAGCTCTTTCCTCGTTGATAACCTTTTCAGGAGCCTTGGAAACAAATCCCTGGTTTGAAAGTTTCTTTTCAACTCTCTCAACCTCTTTAACAAGCTTTTCTCTCTCCTTAGAAAGTCTTTCCTTTTCCTTGGCAATATCAACAAGCTCTGCAAAAGGCATATATATCATACCCTTGTGTATAGCAGTAGATACAGCATCGTCAGCTATACCTGTCTTGTCAGACTGTACGGCAACTTCACTTGCATAGGCAAGAGGAGCAAAGAATACCTTACCGTTTTCAAAAATATTTCTTACTTCCTCATCTTCACTTACAACAATAACCTTAGCCTTTTTGCTTGGAGCAACATTCATTTCAGCCCTTATATTTCTTATGGACTTGATAGCTTCCTTCATAAGCTCAATTGCCTTTTCATCATCTTCAAAGTTAAATTCATCGCTGTATTCAGGCCACTTTGAATACATAATTGTTTCTTCTTCACTCTGGATTGAAGTAAATATTTCCTCGGTTACAAAAGGCATAAAGGGATGAAGCATTTTAAGAGCATTTATAAGAACTGTCTTTAATGTCCATAATGCTGCATTTCTTGTAGGATTTTCCTTGTCATAAAGTCTTGGCTTAACCATTTCAATATACCAGTCACAGTACTCATCCCATATAAAGTCATAAACATTCTGTACTGCAATACCAAGCTCATAAGCATCAAGATTAGCCGTTACATTCTTTGCAAGAGAATTTACCTTGCTTAATATCCATCTGTCGGCAGCAGTAAGCTCACTCATTTCACACTTAGGTTCTTCATCACCAATGTGCATCATTACAAATCTTGAAGCGTTCCACAGCTTATTTGCAAAGTTTCTGCTGTTTTCAACTCTTTCGGTATAAAATCTCATATCGTTGCCCGGAGCATTTCCCGTAATAAGAGTAAGTCTTAATGCATCTGCACCGGATTCCTTGATAATTTCAAGAGGATCAATACCGTTACCTAAAGATTTACTCATCTTTCTTCCCTGGCTGTCCCTTACAAGTCCGTGAATAAGAACAGTCTTAAATGGTACCTCACCCATCTGTTCCATTGCAGAAAATACCATTCTTACAACCCAGAAGAAAATAATATCATATCCTGTTACAAGAACATCTGTAGGATAAAAATATTCAAGCTCGGGAGTCTTTTCAGGCCAGCCTAAAGTTGAAAAAGGCCATAATGCAGAAGAGAACCATGTATCAAGACAGTCCTCATCCTGTACAAAGTGAGTACCGCCGCACTTAGGGCAAACTTCAGGTGCAGTCTTAGATACAATTACTTCACCGCAGTCACAGTAGTAAGCAGGTATTCTGTGTCCCCACCAGAGCTGTCTTGAGATACACCAGTCATGAATATCCTCAAGCCAGTGAGTATATATCTTTCCGAATCTGTCGGGAACAAATTTTAAATCACCTTTATAATAAGCATCAAGAGCAGGCTTTGCAAGTTCATCCATCTTTACAAACCACTGCTTCTTGATAAGAGGCTCGATAACACTGCCGCATCTGTCATGAGTACCTACAGCATGAGTAATGTCTTCTTTCTTAATGAACAGACCCATTTCGTCAAGCTCTTTTACTATCTGCTTTCTCGCCTCATATCTGTCCATACCGGCAAATTTTCCGCCGTTTTCATTTATTGTACCGTCATCATTTAAAATATTTATTTTAGGCAGATTATGTCTTTCACCTACTTCAAAATCGTTAGGGTCATGGGCAGGAGTAATCTTAACAACACCTGTACCAAATTCCATATCAACATAAGTATCTGCAATAATAGGTATTTCCCTGTCAACAAAAGGTACAATACAAACCTTGCCTACAACATCCTTATATCTGTCATCATCAGGGTGTACGGCAATAGCAGTATCGCCAAGCATAGTTTCAGGTCTTGTTGTAGCAAACTCAAGAAATCTGTCAGTTCCCTTAATAGGGTACTTGATATGCCAGAAACCGCCCTGTTTTTCCTCATGCTCAACTTCCGCATCTGAAATAGTTGTCTGACACTCAGGACACCAGTTAATAAGCTTTTCACCCTGATAAATGTACCCCTTTTCATAGAGATTGCAGAAAACAGTAAGGACTGCATCTGAAAGACCTTCATCCATAGTAAATCTTTCTCTTTCCCAGTCACAGGAAGAACCCAGCTTCTTTAACTGATTAAGTATAGTTCCGCCGTATTCCTTCTTCCATTCCCAGGCTCTTTTAAGAAAGCCCTCTCTGCCAATATCTTCTTTTGTTACTCCCTCTTCACGCATCTGATTTACAATTTTAACCTCTGTTGAAATTGCAGCGTGGTCTGTTCCGGGAACCCAGAGAGCATTATAACCCTGCATTCTCTTCCAGCGTATAAGAATATCCTGCATTGTTTCATCAAGAGCATGTCCCATGTGAAGATGACCTGTAATATTCGGAGGCGGAATTACAATTGTAAAAGGCTCCTTACTCTTATCAACTTCTGCATGGAAATATCCCTTGTCGAGCCAGTTCTGATATATTCTGTCCTCAATTGAGGGATCATAGCTTTTCGCCATTTCTTTCATCATTTTTTGTTTCCTCCTGTTATTTAAAATATGCTTCTGTTAAAAGCTCATTTTTTAATAAAAAAAGATACTCTCATCCTAAGGACGAAAGTATCCGTGGTACCACCTTAATTCCCGTATATAACGGGCACTCAAAAACCTTATCGCAGCAAACGCTGTGCCTACACTATTCAGCACAGAGACTCCGAAGCTACCTTCAACAATCCTTACATCAAAGCACCTTTCAGCCTGTGAGTGCTTCTCTCTTTGAAGTGTAATTATTTACTCCTCTTCTTCTCAGTCCTTATAAAAATATTTAAAAATATTTATCAGCTTAAAAATTCCACAATAGCATCCATTGCCTCATTTTCATCGCTGCCGTCAGCACATATTGTCACATCATGGCCTGTAAGAGTACCGATAGAAATAACACCCATAATACTTTTTAAATTGATTTCCTTATTATCCATGATAAGCTTAAGACTGCTTGAAAACCTGCCCGCTGTCTGTACCAACATTGGTATGGGTCTTTCAATCATACTTGAACCTACTTTAATATTCTTTTTGATCATTTTAAATAATCCCCCTTTAAGCTTTCTGCTATTTCATGAATTTTTTTTAATCTATGATTCACACCTGATTTACCTATTGGTGGCGTTAGGTATTCGCCTAATTCTTTAAGGCTCATATCAGGATATTTGAGTCTTACCTCTGCCACAGCCCTCAGATTTTCAGACAAAAAGCCAAGTCCTTTTTTATTAATTATATACTTTATATCCTCAATCTGCCTTACTGAAGTATTAACAATTTTGTTAATATTAGCCGTTTCACAGTTTACAATTCTGTTTACGTTGTTCCGCACTTCTTTTACTACTCTTAAATTTTCATATTCAAGAAGCGCTTTATAGGCTGACATAACATTAAGCAGATCAACGATCTGTTCTGCCTCTTTGCAGTAAATCACAAAATGATTTTTCCTCTCGACTATCTTCATATCTATACCAAAGTCACCTATAAGCTCAACAAGGGCTTCAGCATGATTATAGTCATTATCGGCAAATTCCAGATGATAATGCTTGCTTGGGTCATTTACAGAACCGCAGCATAAAAATGCAGTTCGTATATATGCCCTTTTACAGCAGTTTCTTTCTGCAATTCCGTATTTGATCGGAGTTATACCGCTGAAATCATTGCTGTCTCTTAAGCCGAGAAGACTTATCATATTGTCAATAAGATCTTCATTTCTTATAACAATCTCGGTTTTATTGCAACTTATTTCAGTATTAAATAAATTTTCAATAAGAGAAGCAGTCAAATTTATAATTTCACTGTTTTCGTTATGTATGGCAATAAATTTATCATAGCTTTCAGTGCTGACAAATCCGCAGATATTTACAACAGCAAGTAACTGAGCAATTTTACAGTGTACAGCCTCAGTACCTTTCACATTTGTGAGCAATTCAGCCTTCACATCGGAAGAAAAAGACACGATCAATCACCATCCACACTGTAAACATCAGTAATATTCAGTCCTGAAAACCGCTTAATAAGTTAAGTATACTACCTCTTTGCGTCTTTGTCAATATCTCTGTGGGCAATTATTACACTGTGTCCGTTTTTCTTAAGGCTGTTATGGAGTTCATTGGCTAAAGTGACACTTCTATGCTTTCCTCCGGTGCATCCAATGGCAATAACTAACTGATTTTTTCCCTCTTTAATGTAATTTGGTATTAAAAATTCACATAAATCAATTAATTTTTCCTTAAAAATTTTAGCTTCATCCCACTGCATAACATAATCTCTTACAGCCACATCATTTCCCGTAAGAGTTTTAAGCTCGTCAACATAAAATGGATTTGGTATAAACCTTACATCAAAAACAAGATCTGCATCACTTGGTATACCGTATTTAAAACCAAAGCTTAAAACAGTTATCATAAGACTTTCAAAATTCTTGTCCTCAAGAAAAATTTCACTTAACTGAGCCCTCAGCTGCCTTGTAAGCATATGAGAAGTATCTATAATATAGTCAGCCATCTTTTTAATATTTTCAAGCTGTTTTCTTTCGCTTTTAATACCGTCAATAAGTCTTTCGCCTTTTAAATTAAGGGGATGCTGACGCCTTGACTCCTTATATCTTTTAAGAAGAACTTCATTTTCACTGTCAAGATAAAGTATTTCAAAACTCTTGTTATCCTCATTTTTGATTTCTGAGAGAAAGTTTGCCAGATCACCGAAAAGCTTTCCACCCCTTATATCAACACCAATAGCAACATTGTTCATATTTGAGCCCGGCGATGAACATAAATCTATAAACTTAGGTATAAGACTGGGAGGCAGATTATCAACACAAAAATACCCTACATCCTCAAGGAATTTTAAAACAGTACTCTTTCCTGCACCTGACATGCCTGTAACTATAACACATCTCATAATCTCACTCCCCGCTTTCTCTTACTCGCCTATTATTCTGATCTCAGGCTCAAGCTTTACTCCGAATTTTTCCATTACTATATCTGTTACCTTCTTCATAAGGGTAATAATATCATCGGCAGTTGCTCCCCCTGTGTTTACAACAAAACCACAGTGTTTTGTACTCACCTGAGCACCACCCACACTAAAACCTCTCAATCCGCTGTCATCTATGAGCTTTGCCGCAAAGTATCCCTCAGGTCTTTTGAAAGTACTTCCCGCACTTGGGAGCTCCACAGGCTGTTTTGAATTTCTCTGCTCCATAAGCTCTTTCATTTTTGCCTGTATATCCTCTTTATTTCCCTTTTCAAGCTTTATGACAGCTTCAAGAACGATCATATTTTCTCTCATTATTCTGCTTCCTCTGTAGCAGAATTCAGCAGAAGCATTGTCAATTGTTTCAATCTTTCCATTCTTTATTACCTTTACTTCGGTAACAATATCCTTTATCTCTCCTCCATAGGCTCCCGCATTCATACACACTGCACCGCCTATGGTTCCGGGAATACCGCTTAAACACTCCATACCGCTGAGAGAATTATTCATGGCAGTTTTAGCAACGGCAGACAGGAGAGTACCTGCCTGAGCTCTTATTATACAGCCATCTGTTTCTATTTTGCTGAATTTTTTATAAAGCTGTATTA
The DNA here is from genome assembly GCA_904395805.1 of Candidatus Gallispira edinburgensis. Classification (GTDB taxonomy): domain Bacteria; phylum Bacillota; class Clostridia; order Lachnospirales; family CAG-274; genus Gallispira; species Gallispira edinburgensis. Next base: position 25,163 of record CAJFNV010000091.1, read on the forward strand.
TTACACCACGAAAGCCTTTGTCCTTTACAAGAAGATTGCTTCCGTTACCTATAATATAATAGGGAATATTATTTTTATTTACATACTCAAGAACCGCCCTTATTTCATCCACACTTGAAGGGGTCACAAACACATCTGCATTTCCGCCTGTTCTGAAAGTAGTATGCCTTGACATAGGCTCATTTTCCAGAACATTTTCTTCCCCAAGTATAATTTTCAAATTCTCAGCAATATTCATTATCAGATTTCCTCTCTGTTTATTTTGCCAAGCATGGCAGCGCCAACGATACCCGCATCATTTCCGAGTGTAGCAATACACAGCTTTGTCTTGAGCTGACCGCCATAAACTCTTTTACTTAATATTTCTTTCAGAGGATTAATAAGCTTATCCCCCTGGGCGCAAACTCCGCCTCCTATAATAATAGCTTCAGGCTGGAATATATTAACCAGATTTACAAGTCCAACTGCAAGATATTTTATATACATATCTATAATTTCAATTGCAACCTCATCTCCAAGATCAGCAGCATCAAACACAGTCTTTGCATCTATAAGCTTAATATTTCCGTCTACAAGATCATATATTTTACTGTTTGGATATTTAGCAGCAGCTATCCTTCCTTCACGTCTTAATGCAGATGCTGAAGCATAAGCTTCCCAGCAGCCCTTTCTGCCGCATGTACACTCTTCACCTTCCGCAACAATAACCATATGTCCTGCCTCACCGCCGCCTCCGAAGGAGCCGTCAAATACCTTGCCGTTTATGATTATTCCTGCGCCCAATCCGGTACCAATTGTAATATATATAAGATTTTCGTTTCCGTAAGCCACGCCGCATACATTTTCGCCGATAGCAGCACAGTTGGCATCATTTTCAATATAGCATGGAAGATCAATTCTCTTCTGCATTTCTTCTACAATATTAGTATTGTTAAATTTAAGGTTATTTGCATAAATTGAAATTCCCTTTTTCTTGTCGATCATTCCCGGAAGACCAACACCTATAGCCTCAATATCTTTTTCTGTCACATTAAGCTCATTCATAAGCTTTTTTGAAAGCTCTGCCATATCATCAAGTATATCTTCGGCATCTCTTCCTTTTATTGTAGGCGTAGACGCTTTAACAAGTATATTTCCGTTTTCATCCACTATACCTGTAGAAATATTTGTTCCACCCAGATCTATACCTAAATACAACATAACCGATCACCCCTTCATAGCACTGTTCATAATTGCGTCATTAAGCGCCTTTGCAGCATTATAACCCATCTTCTTCTGTCTGCAGTTTACTGCTGCAGATTCGCATATAATAGCAAGATTTCTGCCCGGTCTCACAGGAATTGAATGACATATTACCTTATTCCCCAGTATGTCCATATATTCCTCTTTGATACCAAGTCTGTCATAAACCTTTCCCTTTTCCCAGTATTCAAGCTTGATTATAAGGTCAATTTCCTGACTGTCCTTAACAGACTGAACACCAAACATCTGCTTTACATTAATTATACCTATACCTCTGACCTCAATAAAATATCTTATAAGCTCAGGACAGGTACCTACAAGAGTAGTATGTGAAACTTTTTTGATTTCAACAGCATCATCGGCAACAAGTCTGTGACCTCTTTTTACAAGCTCAAGAGCAGCCTCGCTTTTACCTATACCGCTCTCACCTGTTATAAGCACACCTTCACCGTACACATCCACAAGAACGCCGTGTAATGTAGTTCTCGGTGCAAGCTGCACCTTAAGATATTTTGTAAGTTCTGCAGTAAATTCTGATGTAGTTTCCTCGGTCTGTAATATAGGAATTTTCCTTTCCTTAGCATAAAACATCATTTCCGGATGAGGTGTAAGTCCTCTTGATATAACAACTGCAGGCATATCGTATTTAAAAAGTTTTTCAAGGGTTTCCTGTCTGAACTCGGGAGTAAGCTTTGACAGATAGCTGTATTCAACAAGTCCTATTACCTGTATTCTTTCACTGTCAAAATAGTCAAAAAATCCTGCAAGCTGTATTGCGGGTCTGTTCACTCCCGGTGTTTCTATATCTATTTTATCTATATCGATTTCACTTGTTAAATTTTTAAGATTAAATTCCTTTGCAATTTTCCCCAAACCTACTGAATACATATTTCAGCCTCCTTTTATCTCACGAATATATACTCATACAAAATAATTGTACCTCAAAAGTCAAATTTTTTCAATCTTTTTTATAGCAAAATTTGTAAATTTAAAGAAAAAAATATGCCTCGTTTTTCTATTACATTAAACCTATATTACATATAATTATTTGCCTCAGCTTAAGTTTATCAGAACTTCAAATATTTAATTTATGTTACAATTTTCAAATTTATGCCTCAAACCCTTGACAAATACATAAAATTTATGTAAAATAGGTTGTAACATTTACGTAACAAATATAAGAAAGGAAGTCATTTATGTTAAGGCTTAAACTATTAACTAAGACCATTACCGCAGGCTGTGTCCTTGCTATAGCTATGGCATCCACAGCATATGCGTCAAATCTGGCAAGGGTTACAGCCACTTCCGTCAATCTTCGTTCATATAATTCAACAGAAGCCAGAATATTAGGTTCTGCCAATATGGGAGACACTCTTACAATTACCGGCAACGCAAACAACGGCTGGTTTAAAATCAGCAAACCCGGTTTAAACGAGGCTTTTGTCAGCGCCGAATACATATCAATTTATCAGACTGACGCTACCTGTATAGATGAAAACGTCAATGTGCGTACAAGCCCCTCACCTACCGCAACAGTTATCGGTACAGCAAAAAAGGGACAGGTTTTTGTTACATCCGGTAAGAACGGTGATTGGTATCAGATCAATTTCAATGGAAATACAGGCTATATTCATTCAGATTATATGCAGGGTTCTCTCCTTCAGTATCTTCCTGCTGTACAAGCTCCAACATCTTCAGATGAGGTTACAGCTAAAGCAACCGAAAGCAAAACAGCACAGGATGATATTTATGCAGTTGTAGAGGTTCCTACTCTTAATATGAGAGAAGATGCATCAACTGATTCTGATATTATCAGAACTCTTCCAAGCGGATACAATTTAAGTGTTTCAGGTTATAAGGACGGCTGGGTAATTGTATCTGATGATGACGGCAATACAGGCTATGTCAAAGCTGAATATATCAATCTTAAAAACGGAAGCAAACCCGATAACGTATCTTCAGACGATAACAGTGATTTCGATTTTGAATATGAAAAGAACTATACAAATGATGGTCCTGTAGACTGTCATGACGTTGTTGAATATTCAAAGCAGTATATAGGTACTCCTTATGTATGGGGCGGTACAGATTTAACTGCAGGTGTTGACTGCTCAGGTTTCATATACAGTGTATATGAACACTTCGGCATATCACTTAACAGAACATCAAGGGATATGTATACGGAAGGAACTCCTGTATCAAAATCAGAACTTGCACCGGGAGATCTCCTCTTCTTTAACACAGGCGGAGATTCAGTTATATCTCACGTTGGTATGTACATAGGAAACGGAGAATATATTCACTCAACAAACGGATCCGATAATGGTGTCACAATTTCAAGTTTAAGCGACAGTTATTCAACATCAACATATGTTGGTGCCAGAAGAATACTTGAGTAAACATTTTTTCAGAGGGTATGCAAAAATACCCTCTGATTTTTTATTTTTTATTGTTTTCTTATTATATGTACAATCACCCCCTGCATATTTTGTAAGGGGTGATTTTTTTGAGCAGAACAAAATTTGCAATTATCGGCGGTGACTACAGATATAAGCTTTTAAAGGACCTCTTTGAAAATGAAGGCTATATAGCTTCAATATACGGAAATATTTATACAGAGAGCACCGACAGTCTTGACTCCTGTATACTGGATTCAAAGGCTGTGATCTGCCCTATTCCCATTACAAAAAATAATGACACAATAAATATGAGCGAAAATTTCAAAATAACAATTGATGAACTCCTTAATTCAATGACAAATCACGGAGTCAAAATTCTGACAGCAGGCGTAATTCCCGATTCATTCATAAAAAAATCCGAATATATGGGTATTTCATCTACAGACCTTTTTTCAAGAGAAGATGTTGCTATCAATAACGCAATACCCACAGCAGAAGGCGCCATTATGACAGCTATACAGGAAAGCGACAGAGTCCTTTTCAGGAGCAAAATTCTTGTTATAGGTTACGGCAGATGCGGAAAGATACTGAGCAATATGCTTAAAGGTATAGGGGCCGATGTCAGCATAACATACAGAAAAAAGAGCGACGAGGCATATATCAGTGCTTACGGCTGTTCACCTGTTGATATAAGATATTTTGAAAGGCATCTTTCAGAATATGATTTTATATTCAACACTGCCCCCGCTCTTATTCTAAACAAGGAAAACCTTAAAAGAATACGCAAGGATACAGTAATAATTGACATAGCCCAGGCTCCCGGAGGAATTGACTACAGCTATGCAAGAAAATTAAATTTAAAGGCACTTTACTGTCCCGGACTTCCCGGCAGAGTTGCGCCATACACTGCAGCCGAAATACTGAAGTCTGCAATTATAGATATTGTACTTGAAAGCTAGCTCCACGGCAAATAAAATTTCAGTCATTACCCAAGTCACGGCTCACCTAATCCCTTTTTTCATCATAGAATACAAAAGGAGGTGATACAATGGACCTACAGGGAATAAATCTTGGTCTGTGTATGTGCGGTTCCTTTTGCACCTTCAGTGAGGTAATAAGGGAGACAGAGGCATTGAGCAGAAGAGGTATAAATATATACCCTATTTTAAGCTATAATGCAGATAGTATAAGCACAAGATTTGGCGCTGTAGAGGATTTTAGAGATAAGCTGTATGATATTACCGGCAACAATATAATATCTACAATAAAAGAGGCTGAACCCATAGGTCCTCAAAAGCTCCTTGATATAATGCTTGTTGCCCCATGCACAGGCAACACTATGGCAAAGCTTAATAACGGTATAACAGATACTCCGGTTACAATGGCATGTAAGGCTCATCTCAGAAATAACCGGCCTCTGGTTATAGCTCTTGCAACAAATGACGCCCTTGGCATAAGCCTTCAGAATATAGGAGGTCTTATGGTTCGCAAAAATATATATTTTGTCCCCTTCGGACAGGATAATCCCGAAAAAAAGCCATTGTCAATGATTGCGGATTTCAGTAAAATTTATGATACTCTTTCATATGCAATGGAAGGAAAACAAATACAGCCGGTTGTCTTTTAGTAAATTTATACAAAAATCAGAGTGTCTCGGATATGTCCGGGGCACTTTTTGCATATATAGATAAATTATTTTTTTCATATCCCTGCAATTTTCTTAACATTTTCAGCAGTTTTTCGCAACATATTTGTTGCGGAATTATTACATTATTCGCAAAAACTTTTACATATTTTAACTATATACTTGACTTTTTATCTGATATGTTATAGAATATCATTCGTAACATTTGCGTAACAACTTTTAACATTTAACTAAAAACTGTGAAACAAATATATGGAGTGATATTATGAATACAATAAACAAAATAAAAACAACATTGATTTTAAGCTGTATACTTACGTCTCTTTTCTCGGTATCAGCCTATGCAGATGAATATTTATTTTCAAAACTTACCGCAAATTCAGACATTATAAACGTTACAACCAATTCCGTTGAAAACACTGATCCAAATATATATGTCACATGTAAAGCGAGCGTTGATATGAAGTCCGCCTCTTCAAATGATTCGGAACAAATCAGACTTTTACCTTCGGGATATAATTTAACTGTACTTGGTGCAGAACAGGGATGGGTCTATGTTCAGGACGACGATGAAAACAAAGGATATGTATATGCCTCAAATGTTACATTCAAAAACGGTACAAAGCCTGAAAATATTGATCCCATCGATGAAAAACGTACAGACATTGTAAATCTTTCAAAGCAGTATATAGGTACGCCTTATGTTTGGGGAGGTACCAGTCTTACATCAGGAGTTGACTGTTCCGGCTTTGTATACTGCCTTTATAAAAACTTCGGAATTACTCTTACCAGAAGCTCCGCAGGTATGTATGCCACAAACGGTGTATCCGTATCAAAGGATGAATTAAAACCGGGAGATCTGCTTTTCTTCAACACAGGAGGCGGCGGTGTATCTCATGTAGGTATGTATATAGGTAACGGAGAATATATCCATGCTGCCACTGTAGACGTAAAAATTTCTGACTTAAACGACAGTTACTCACAGAGAACATATGTGGGAGCCAAAAGAATATTTGTATAAACAGCCACCCCCTGCATTGTTTCACCGATGCAGAGGATTTTTACTCATAAAAAATAAGCAGATATCCAATTCAAAGAATATCTGCTCACTTCCATTATATTTATCAGTCATTATTCTCCAGACTAAAGAAATTTTTAATACTGCTAAAAAATCCCTTATCATCATCTGCCTGATATTCAATATACTTTCCTGTACCTATGGCAACACAGTTCACAGGATTTTCAGCTATAGTACATCTTATTCCTGTTTCATTTTCAATTACTCTGTCAAGACCTGATAACAGAGCTCCGCCTCCCGTTAACACAATTCCCCTGTCAAGAATATCTCCCGAAAGTTCGGGAGGAGTATTTTCAAGAACATATCTTACGGCGTCTATTACGGACCTTACAGGAACCCTTAAAGCCTCATACATCTCTCTTGATGTAATTTCAACAGTCATAGGCATTCCTGATGTAGCATTTCTGCCCTTGACCTCAATTCTGCTGAGAGGCGTATCTTCGGCAGCCGTACCAATAATTATCTTAAGGTTTTCGGCAGTTCTTTCACCTATTACAAGCTGGTGCTCATCTCTCATGTATCTTACTATAGCATCATCGAACTTATCACCTGCAACCTTTATTGATGTGCTTACAACAATTCCTCCCAGAGAAATAACGGCAACATCAGTTGTTCCTCCGCCAATATCCACAACCATACTTCCGCATGGTCTGAAAATATCAAGACCTGCACCAATAGCCGCAGCAATAGGTTCTTCTATAATAAACACCTGGGCAGCACCGGCATTTCTCGTTGATTCTTCAACAGCTCTCTTTTCAACATCTGTGATTTTGCTTGGAACACAGACAGCAATTCTGGGTTTTTTGAGCCAGTGAGTGCCGACAGATTTATCAATAAAATATCTGATCATTCTTTCGGTTACTTCAAAGTCTGAAATAACTCCGTCACGCAGAGGTCTTACAGCTTCAATATTGGCAGGGGTTTTTCCGAGCATTTTTCTTGCCTCTTCACCAACTGCAACAATGGCATGCTTGCTGTTGTCAACAGCCACAACAGAAGGCTCCTGAAGCACAATGCCCTCCCCTTTACAATATACAATTACACTGGCAGTACCCAAATCAATGCCAATATCATTGCCCATTACCATATACTAGTTCTCCTTTTCTTCCTCTTCCTCACAAATCTCAGGCTTCAATATGATCCTGAGCTTTTCAATCCTGTTTTTATCTATTTTCTCTATAACGAAACTAGCCTTTTCATCATCAATGACTTCTCCCTTTTCAGGGAATCTTCCTATAATCGAAATGACATAGCCTCCTATAGACTCGATCTCATCATTCTCAAAGTCAGTTTCAAGAATATCATTCACATCATCAAGCCTTGTGGCACCGTTTACGATAAATTCCTCATCCTTTATCTTAACTATATCTTCTTCATCATCTCTTGTATCGTCAATAATATTTCCAACGATTTCCTCAATAAGATCCTGAAGTGTAACAAGACCTGCCGTTCCGCCGTACTCATCAAGTACAATAGCCATTGATATAGATTCTCTCTTCATGCTTGCAAAAAGCTTTGAACACTGCTTTGATTCATAAGTAAAGTAAGGTTCTTTCATATAGTCAGTAACCTTAAAATCGTCAATTTTCACATCATCAAGAAGCATAATATCCTTAAATGATAATGTACCCACAATATGGTCATTTGTTTCATTGTACACAGGCAGTCTTGTAAATCTCTTTTCCTTAAATACTTTTACGGTTTCTTCATAGGACAGATCATCAGGGATCGCAACCATATCGATTCTCGGAACCATTACTTCTTCTGCAGTTGCACTTTTAAAGTCCACCACATTTGTGATCATTTCTTTTTCTTCCCCTTCAAGAACGCCCTCCTCATGACTCACATCTACCATTGTTCTGAATTCATTTTCGGTCACAACAGGAGTACCGTCATTCTTGTTTCCAAGGAGTTTGAAAATAAATCCTGTAATTATGTTAAGTATAAATATAAAAGGTGTAAGTATAAACATAAAAAAAGCTATAGGCTTTGCACAAAGCTTACTTACGCTTTCTGCATTATCCCTTGCATAGCTTTTAGGCGTAACCTCACCGAAAATAAGCACAAGAATTGTCATAACACCTGTTGCTATACCTGCGCCCTTGCTCCCAAATACATCTGTAGCTATAACTGTAGCTATGGATGAAGCACCTATGTTTACAATGTTGTTTCCAATAAGTATTGCACTCAAAAGCTTACTTGAATTGTCAGTAACCTTCTGAATAAGCTTGGCATTCTTACCCCCTTCATCAACCATTGCCCTTATCCTCAGCTTGCTCAAAGATGTCAGAGCTGTTTCTGAGCCGGAAAAAAAGGCAGAAAACACCAAACAAACAACAAGTACAATAATCTTAGGTAAATACTGCGAACCTCCTGAGTCCACGAAAATCACACTCCTATAAATTAAAATTTTTTAAATGGTAATTTGTATTATATCACAAATCTCCTTATTTTCCAATATCTTTTTTGACTTTATTTAAAAAAATAAAAATATTTAAAATTATCCTCTTTCATTTTATACCCATTAATGTTATACTGTTTATAGAGAAGGACAAAAGGAAGTGCAATTATGAGTTTAAACGTAATTCATGGAGGAGATTTAGACGAAATTTCAAGAATTTACGGAATAAAAAAAGAAGAAATTTATAACTTTGGAGGCAATGTAAATCCTTTGGGGCTGCCCGAATCCGTAAAGGCTGCTATATCCGGAAATGCAGATGCCCCTACCAACTATCCGGATGTATCCTATGTAGCTCTCAGAGAAGCTATAGGTGACTATACCGGTATTGATCCCAAACATATTATGGTAGGCAACGGCTCAACCGAACTGATATCAATGTGTATCAGAAGCATATGCCCACAAAAAGCAGTTATTGTTTCTCCTGCCTATTCCGAATATTTAAAGGAGATCGAGCTTACAGGAGGCAGTGCAGAACTTTTCCCGTTAAAGGAACAGGATGAATTTATGCTTAACATATCTGAGCTAAAAAAAGTGCTTACTCCTGATATTGATATGCTTGTTATATGCAATCCAAATAACCCGACAGGTACATACGTCACCTGTGATGAGATCAGAGAAATACTTATACACTGTAAAAGCAGAAATATTAAGCTTATGATAGATGAAACATATGTTGAGTTTTCTGATATCAGCAAAAAGGTGTCAGCAATGCCCCTTATCGAAGAATTTGATAATCTCTTTATCATAAGAGGCACATCAAAATTTTTCGCCTGTCCGGGCCTCAGATTAGGCTACGGCGCTTGTTCAAACAAAGATATTATTGATTATATAAATACACATAAAGACCCGTGGTCAGTCAATATTTTTGCTGAACTCAGCGGTACTGTTATGTTCAGGGATAAAGCTTTTATAAATAAAACCCGCAGCTTAATAAACACCGAAAGAGAAAAAATATTCAGAGAATTATTTAATATTGACTGTGTACACGTTTACGATACTCAGTCCAACTTTTTCCTTCTTCGTTTAAAAAGAGAGGATATAACCTCTACCGATGTTTTTAATAAACTTATTCAAAACAAAATTTTAATAAGAGACTGTGCGGATTTTCCTTATCTGGACAATCATTTCATCCGCTTTTGTATCCTTGATGAAAAGAGCAATGATTTACTCCTTGAAAATCTTAAGGAAATACTGCATGTCTGAAACTATGAGGAGGTAAATATGAACAACAACGAACAATATGACATAACTCCATTTACAATGCAGGAGGCACTTGCAGAAGCTAAAAGATGCCTTAACTGTAAAAAGCCTATGTGCAAAACAGGCTGTCCTATTGAAAACAATATTCCTGAATTTATACATCAGCTTTCAATGGGTAATTTTGGCGAAGCCCGCAGCCTTTTAGCTGAAAAGACTAACCTTCCTGCTGTCTGCGGAAGAGTTTGCCCTCATGAAAAGCAGTGTGAAGGACATTGTGTAATGAATAAGGCACATAAGCCTATAAGAATAGGAAAACTTGAGCAGTTTGTTGCGGACTTTGATGCCGATATGGGACTTATAAGAGAAAAAATCCCTCCCAAGACAAGAGGAAATGTAGCTGTAATAGGTTCAGGTCCTGCAGGTCTTACTGTTGCAGGTGATCTTTCAATGATGGGCTTTAATGTTACTGTTTATGAAAGCGAAAACGAACCGGGTGGTGTTCTTCTTTACGGTATTCCCGAATTCAGACTTCCAAAGGATGTTGTAAGACGTGAAACCAAGAGAATAGCAGAGCTTGGCGTTCAGTTTATTACAAACACAATAATAGGTAAAGATATAACTATTGACCAGCTTTTTGAAAAAGGTTTCGACGCAATATTTATAGGCACAGGTACAGCCATTGCCAAGGAACTTAATATTCCGGGAAAAGAACTTGACGGTGTTATAAAATCCCATTATTTCCTCAGAATGGTAGCACTTTATAACAGTAAAAGTGTTGAAAGAAAAGAAGTACCTGTAAGCGAAGGCGATACAGTCCTTGTAATAGGAGCAGGAAACGTTGCAATGGATGCATCAAGAACAGCTTTAAGAATGGGTGCAAAAAAGGTAACTGTTGTATACAGAGGCAAGGCTGATGATATGGCAGCAGATAAGCTTGAATATGACAGTGCCGTTGCAGACGGTGTTAAATTTATGTGGGAATCAACACCTAAGGAATATGTCGGAAGTGAAGAAGGCAAACTTAAAGGACTTCTTGTTGATGAGGGAGGCAATGACATTGTTATTCCATGCGACAAGGTTCTTGTAGCAATAGGCTCAAAGCCTGCAAAGCGTATTATCTCTACCACTAAGGGTATTGAAGTCAATGACAACGGCTATCTCATTACAAAGGAAAAGCCATATGGTATGACAACTCTTAACGGTGTATTTGCAGGCGGCGATGTAGTTCATCAGCCGGCTACAGTAGTTCTTGCCATGAAAGAGGCAAAGAAGGTTGTTGCAGGTATAGCAAGCTATGTAGATGCTATTAAGCTTTTAGGACTTTAAGTCAAAAATCTGCCTCGTTGCTTTTTGAAAAATACAGGGTCTGCTGCTTTTGAAATAAAGGCAGCAGATTTTTTATGTAAAAAAATAAAATGTACAAATGTACATTTTATTTAAAATTTACCCCTCAATACCTTCTCAATTTGTAAAATTATATAATTCTCTTCTCTTTATATTTATTATACTTCACAAATATATTTTTGTCAAGATATTTCTTTTGTGCATTTTTTACACAAAATTACAAAAAAAACAGGTACTGTGCACATGGCACAGCACCCTAAAATACATCTCAACACACAATTTAAGCTAAGATACCCTTTATATATTCAGCAATTTCATCATTCTTGCAGTTAGCAAAGAAATATTCGCTGAATTTTTCTCCGCTTACGGCACCCTTTAACAGATCCTGATCTATATTCTTAAGAACATACATGATATCTGTATGAGTAACCTTCTTAACCTCATCAAGTATCTTCTTGTTTCTCTGCTCAGGCACAACTCTTTCCTTTGGATAGCCCTGTCCGCTTTCGCCTGAGAACAACTGCTCAAATGTATACTTTAAGTTAAGCTCGGCACCCCAGCCAAATCCCTTTGCAAATGGGAATGCAGCACAGTTGCCGTCATTGATCTGTGCAAACATATATCCGTCAGAAGGATCTACGATATGACCGCATAAAACTCCGGGGAAAGCATTGCATGCAAGCATTGCACCCTCGCCTGTACCGCAGCCTGTTACAACAAAATCAGCAGCACCTGAATTTAATAAAATTGCAGCAAGAATACCGCACTGTACATATGTAAGCTGTGCATCATCCTCTGCAGTGTACATGCCGTAGTTAAATACTTCGTGTCCCTTAGGCTCTACAACACTTTTAAGTGTAGAACATATAAGTTCATTCTTTGCAGCCTGACTATTTTCGTTAATTAAAGCTATTTTCATTTTATTATCACCTTTCCTGTAAAATATCTACATTTATAACTATAAGATAAATATACAGTTTTGTCAATGCAAAAATTTCAATTTAAGAAAACAGTTCAAATTTAGGCACACTCTTTACAAGCACAATTTTATTTCTGTTTCTGTATGCTCTTTTAAGAACAAAAATTCGTTTTCTTTTTCTTATTTCCCTCTGCCTTTTTTCTTCAATACAGTCTGCCACAATACCAAAGGCAGCAACACATAATACACTTAGACCAATAAAGGGCAATGTAATAAACAGCATATCACTGTAACTTAAGTTATTTATCCAGCTTAAACCAAAATTCACACAATACATAACAATGAAAACAACAACAGCTATAAGCAGATTTATACAAACCTTAGTAAGACCTTTAATATTCATAATCTAACCTCCCATTAATCGTTCATTTGTTTGTTATGTCATCATTATACAACAAATTTTCTAATTTGTCAAATATTTGTTCTAATTTTTTCGAATTTTATTTTTAACTTTAATTTATACATTGTTTATGCTATAATTTAACTATAAAAACCTATGTTGGGAGGTATATTCATGAAGCTTGTAACCTTTATTCATCAGGGAAAACAGTCTGTGGGAATTATTACAGACCGATATTTGTATCCTCTGCCCTTTAAGTCAATGAATCAGCTTATTGATTCGGATACATCCTTTGAAACCATGGCTGCAATGGCAGGCAATCCCATAGCCTTACAGGAGGTTGAAATTCTTTCCCCTATTCCTGAGCCAAAACAGGATATTATATGCCTTGGCATAAACTTTATGGAACATGCAGCTGAATCAGCCAGATACAAAAAGGAAGCTTTCGGCGGTGACAGACCCTATGCAGTTTATTTTTCAAAAAGGGTCAACGAAGCTGTTCCTCATAACGGAACAATTTCAAGATACAGCAAAATTGTAGACAGTCTTGACTATGAATGTGAACTTGGTGTTGTTATAGGCAGGACCTGCAGAAATGTAAGCAAAGAAGATGCCTTTAAATATATATTCGGATACACGATTATAAATGATATAAGCGCTAGAAATCTTCAGACACGTCATAAGCAGTGGTACTTCGGCAAAAGCCTTGACGGATTTACTCCTATGGGACCCGCCATTGTGACAGAGGATGAATTTGAGCGCCCTCCTATTCTACAGTTAAGATCCTATGTAAACGGTGAGCTTCGTCAGGACAGTACTACTGATCTGTTTATATTTGATATACCTCATGTAATTTCAGAGCTTAGCTCAGGCATGACATTAAAGCCCGGAACAATTATTTCAATGGGAACTCCTGCCGGTGTAGGCATGGGTTTCCGCCCTCCGAAGTTTTTAAAACACGGCGATGTGGTAGAATGTTTCATTGAAAATATCGGTACTCTCAGAACCTATATAGATTAATGCTGCAATTTATTAAGGGCTGCTACAGCAATGTAACAGCCCCTTAGATTTAAAATTTTATTCTAAAAATTACTTTGCATACTCACTCAGATCCACAGAGTTTACAATATCCTCCATTTCACTTTCATCAAAGCCCAAAAATACCATTGCATACTCATACTGTCCCACATTTGCTGTCATTATTTCGGCAGTTTTTCCGCTTTCCTCATCAGTATCACTTAACTTATCAAATGTATAACCCTGCTCAGATACAAACTTATCCCCTGCTCCTTCCGCATCTGATCCTGATATATGTGTCACATCATCCGCATCAGAAAAATCATTTCTGGTAACAGTCAATGCAAAGGCTTTTTCATTAGTATCGCCATATGTTGCCCATATAGTGGATACACTGCTGTTTTCACCTGCATACATTTTTGTTCCGGTCACCTCTGAAAGCTTAAGCTCAGGCATCTTATCAGGCATAATGACATCCATATCATATTCCTTTTCAGCATCCTCAACTGTTTCAAACACATCCATCTTGGCTGTATTTGTATCATCGGGAACTGCATTTTCATTTACCGCATCATCAGCCAGCTTTTCAGCCTCTTCCTTACTTAATTCACCATTTGATGTAACAGTTACATAATTATCGTCTTTCATAAAAGTAAACTGCTGCAAAAGAGTTGCTGCACCAACACTTACACCTGTAACAGCCACAACTGCTGCCACAACCGCTGCTGCCTTTACTGATATTCTTTTTTTCATAGTATTTACCTCCCCGGCACATTTGTTCTTGATTTTTGCTGTAAATTCCCTGACATCAATTTCAGGCTCACAATCAGGAATACTTTCCATAATGCTTTTGATTTCTTCCATATTTTCGTCCTCAATTGCTCTGTCAAGTTTTTTTCTTGTTTCAATATCATTGTTTTTGGCATTCATATTATATCTACCTCCAACCGTAAGTTTAATCGATTAATCCTTACACTTATATATGGCTTATTCCGCTTTTATGTAACAAAATTATTTTCTGCAAATTCCCTGACCCTGTTTTTTATCTCTTTTCTTAATCTTACATATTTCATTCTCAGGGCAGTATATTCAATTCCTTCGCTTTCCGCTATTTCTTTCATAGATTTCTTTTCAATATAATACATTTTATAGAACTTCTTTTTATCATCACTTAATGAATCTATTATATCGGTTATATATTCATATTCATTTATTTCAGCATTTAAACTGTTTTCAATGCTTGTACTAAGATCCCGAATATCCATAACGCCCTCATCTATATTTACTTCATTTATAAGTCTTTTGTATAACTCTTTCTTATAATTTTTAACCAGATTCTGAGCTGTTCTGAATACAAATCCTCCCGGATTTTCATGATTATATACCTTTTCAATATTTTTGTATACTACTATAAAAGTATCCTGAACAATATCATTTGATATATCCCTGTCCTTTAACACAAATACAATATATTTGTATATATCTTTATAATATTTTTCACATATTTCTTCAAAAAAAGTGTCATATCTGTTCACAATTCCACCTCCTGTTATACAATGGAAGGTTTTCATTAATTGTAACATAAATTCTGATTTATCTTATCCCAAATCTGTGTAAATACAAAAAGAGGACAGCTTATTTACTGTCCTCCCGTTGTTGTTTCTGTTGCCTCTGCAGCCTCATCAACATATCTCTGTGCCTCATTTTTTATACTGCTTACAGGGTGTTTTTCAGCAACTGTCTTAAAATAATTCAATGCAGCGGCACTATCCCCCTCTTCATCAGCGATCAGTCCAAGCTGATACATAGCACTGTATCTGACTTCGTCACCCTCATAGGTACACTGTATTGCCTTATTAAAATAATTCTTGGCACTTTCATTATCACCGTTATTTCTTGCTCTTCTGCCATCGCTGAAATACTCACTTGCAGCAGCAGGGAGCACAGTTTTACAAAGAGCAGAATACTGACTTAAAACCTCCTGATTAAAGCCTTCTGTACTCAGGGCAATAAGCTTGTCAGCCGCCTCCTCAACACTGCCCTCATCATAATAATTCTGAATATCCGTAAGAAGCTTTACTCTCTGCTGGAGCTCCTGAGTATCGGCAGTATAAAGCTTTGATCTCAGATCCGCATTTTCATCCGTAAGTCTGTTTATTGTCTCATCTTTTTTTTCAATTTCGGAATTCATATTGTTTTCCAGAACACTGTATTCCGTCCGGAGCCTGTCATAATCACTTCTGTAATTCCTGGCTATAGCAGGCAGTCCCATGCACCCTAGAATTACAGCCGTAACAGCAATGCCGCCAAAGAAATAAGCCACGTTTCCAGTCTTTTTTTCTCTGGGTCTTGAATCTGTGATCTTAGGCTTGAAAAAAAGCCTCTTTTCAGGTTTAAGCAGCTGATTATACCTTAATGCAATAGGATTTGAACTGTCTATTTTAAGCACCTTTTCCGAAAGCTTAAAAGCCTCTGTTTCTCTCCCTCTTTCAATTAAGCAAAGTGAGAGCAGATTCATTGCATCCACAAGCCCCTTGTTTTTTTCAAGAGCCTTTTTAAGGTTTAATATTGCCATATCGGTGTTCCCCTGATTGGCATAGGATAAAGCCTCATTATATTGTTCTATTGCCTCATACATTGCGGCAGACTCTCTCGCACTTTCAAGCTCCGCAATGTAATCAACTGCAATATTATCAGTTCTTTTGAGCTTATAGCTTATAGTCCACTGAATAAGGGCATCAGCCACCCTTCCCAGTCTGAAATAGCATAAGCCCAGAAGATTTCTGGCATCAATATTTTTTTTGTCAAATTCAAGGCTTCCCCTTAAAGCAGCCACAGCCTCTGTAATTCTGTCCTCATTACAGTACCCAAGTGCTTTATTGTAGCTTATATTGGACAAATTAGTAACCTTTTTCTGTAAAGAGCCGGTATATAGCATATGATCCCCTCTCCCTACATATTTTTTTTCATATCACGGAGGACATCCATAATATCCTCAATATTGTTAGTATCTACTGCCCTTGGAACATCCTTGTTTTCGGGCAGTGGTTTAAACTTAGTAAGCTCAGCCTTAAAATCCAACATTCTATTCACCTCAATTATTCTTCGGAAGCTTCTGTTTCTGCAATTTCAATGCCCAGCTCTTCAAGCTGAATTTTATCAACAACATCAGGTGCATTTGTTAAAAGACAGCTTGCATCCTTGACCTTAGGGAAGGCAATTACATCTCTTATGCTTTCTGTATTGTTAAGAAGCATAACCATTCTGTCCAGACCAAAAGCAAGTCCGCCGTGTGGAGGTGCTCCAAACTTAAAGGCATCCAGAAGGAAACCGAATCTTTCCTGAGCATCTTCCTTAGTAAAGCCAAGAAGCTTGAACATCATATTCTGTATTTCCTGTGAATGTATTCTTATTGAACCTCCGCCAAGTTCACAGCCGTTTAAAACCATATCATAAGCCTTAGCCCTTACTCTGCCCGGGTCAGACTCTACATACTGCAGATCCTCGTCCATAGGAGCAGTGAAAGGATGATGTACGGCAACGTATCTTTCTTCCTCCTCGCTGTATTCAAGGAGAGGGAATTCAGTTACCCATAAGAATTTGTAATCAAAGGGGTCAAGAATTTCAAGTCGCTTTGCAACTTCAAGTCTTAAAGCGCCTAAAGCATCAAATACGATCTTGTTTTTGTCTGCACAAAGGAGTATCAGATCTCCCGGCTTTGCTTCAAATCTTTCCGCAATTTCTTTTATCTTATCATCATCAAAGAACTTTGAAATAGTAGTCTTGTAGGTACCGTCATCATTGCATATGATCCATGCAAGTCCCTTTGCGCCATATGTCTTTGCAACATCCACAAGGGAATCGATCTTCTTTCTTGGGAAATGACCGCAGCCTTCTGCATTTATACCTCTTACAGAACCGCCTGCATCAATGGCATTCTGGAACACACCAAACTCGGAACCCTTTACTATATCAGTTATATTCTTTAACTCCATGCCGAATCTTATGTCAGGCTTGTCTGAACCAAATCTTTCCATAGCCTCACAGTAAGGCATTCTCATAAATGGTGTTTCAATGTCAATACCCTTTAATTCCTTGAATACCTTTTTAATAAGTCTTTCATTTACACTCATTACGTCCTCTTCCTCAACAAAGGAAAGCTCCATATCTATCTGTGTAAATTCAGGCTGTCTGTCAGCTCTCAGGTCCTCATCTCTGAAACACTTTGCAATCTGGAAATACTTGTCAAATCCTGATACCATTAAAAGCTGCTTGAAAAGCTGAGGGCTCTGTGGAAGTCCGTAAAATGTACCCGGATGCACTCTTGAAGGCACAATATAATCTCTTGCACCCTCGGGAGTTGACTTTCCGAGTATAGGAGTTTCAATTTCGATAAAGCCTTCCTCACTTAAAAAGTTTCTCACGATCTGGCAAAGTTTATGTCTTAAAATAATATTTTCCGCAACGCTGGAACGTCTTAAATCAAGGTATCTGTACTTTAATCTCAGTTCAGTACTTACATTTACATTGTCCTCGATCTGGAAAGGAGGTGTATCTGACTCAGATAAAATTTTAATGCTTTCAACATTGACTTCAATTTTACCTGTTTTCATATTAGGGTTAATGTTTTCGGGAGTTCTTGCCTGCACCATACCTGTTACTGCAATTACATACTCACTCTTTATTTCCCCTTCTTTTGCAATAACTTCCTCACTGCTGTTATCTCTGTCGACCACAACCTGAACAATACCTGTTCTGTCCCTTAAAAGTACAAATGAAAAGTGACCGAATTCTCTCTTACGGCTTACCCAGCCCATAAGTGTCACTTTCTGACCCACCATTGCTTCGTTTACATCACCGCAATAGCAGCTTCTTTTTAATCCCTGCATTAATTCTGCCATTTCTTTATTCTCCCATCTGTTTTTTTATTTCATTTCCTATGTTATCAATACTTACAGTTATCTGTTCACCTGTAGCCATATTTTTAAGGGAAGCTGTATTTGCATTTACCTCATCCTCTCCTATTACGGCAACAAAAGGTATCCCCAGCTTATTTGCATACTTCATTTTCTGCTTCATGCCCTTATTGGCATAGTACACATCAGTCACAAGTCCTGCATCTCTTACTGCCTTTGCCGTTTTCAAAACATAGCTCATGTCAACGCCCATAGGCACAACAAGGCAGTCTACAAGGCTGGACCTTTCAGCCTTTATGATACCTGCATCCTTAAGCTGCGAAAAAAGTCTTGTAAGTCCTATTGAAATACCTATTCCCGGAAGTTTTGTATTTGTATAGTACTCCGTAAGGTTGTCATATCTTCCTCCCGAACAAACACTTCCAAGGCTTCTGTAGTCATCAAGAACAGTTTCATATACAGTACCTGTGTAATAATCAAGGCCTCTTGCTATTGTAAGGTCAATTGTGAAATAGTCCTCATCAATACCAAAGTCTTTCATATACTCCGTTACCTTTTCAAGCTCACAAACACCTTCTGTGAATTTTTCATTATCAATATTTAAAGCTCTTAAAGCACTTATTTTTTCGCTTTCAGTACCTGAAATTGATATAAAGTCAATAATGCTATTTATCTTATCCTTTTCGATACCTAACTTTTCAAGTTCTTCAATAACATTGTCCCTGCCTATTTTGTCAAGCTTATCAATGTTTCTTAAAATATCTGATATCTGGTTTTCAAGTCCCAGACTTTCAAAAAATCCGTTAAGGACCTTTCTGTTATTAAGCCTTATTGTAAACTTTCCAAAGTTAAGCTTTCTGAACACATTATAAATAACAGCAGGCATTTCAGCATCATAGGCAATGTCAAGTTCTTCATTTCCTATAATATCTATATCACACTGATAAAATTCTCTGAATCTGCCCTTCTGAGGTCTTTCTCCCCTGTATACCTTGCTCATCTGGTATCTCTTAAAGGGGAAAGTAAGCTGTCCGCTGTGCTGTGCAACATATCTTGCAAGGGGCACGGTAAGGTCAAATCTCAAAGCAAGATCATTGTCGCCCTTTGTAAAGCGGTAGATCTGCTTTTCGGTTTCTCCCCCTGCCTTTGCAAGGAGCACCTCCGAAAGCTCTATAACAGGTGTATCAAGAGGCAGAAAGCCGAAGCTTTCATAAACCTCTCTTATAGTGTCATATATTTTGTTAAATAATATCTGATCCTCAGGCAAAAGTTCCATAAAGCCCGTAAGAATCCTTGGTTTTACCTTGTCCTTAGCCATAACATATCTCCTTTAATTATTTCGCAATTTACAATGCCTTAACATTTGCCATAGTTTATCTTTACTGCACTGTTCAGGCTCCCTTTTAAGGGAGCTGTCAGCCGTAGGCTGACTGAGGGTTTCCTCAGATGCTCAGCTGATAAAGAACCCCCAACCAAAAATCTCAAGTACTAAAACATTTAAGAATTAATGCGTTTTTTCTTTCAAGCATTTCATCTATTCTGCTAATATAGTCGTCAACACTCTTAACATTAAACACTCTCTCGATTTTATTAAGCTCATTGTCAACTATTTTAGTAGACCCTCCTGCCCCAAGGGCAATGATAGTCTGCTTTTCTTCCATGATCGCCACATTGTAAATACACTGACATCCCGGCTTGCAGTAGCCTACGTTTTCAAAGTTACCCACCATATTTTTCTGTCTGTACATATAGTAAGGGAACATACCCATTTTTTCCGTATATTCTCTGGAAATTCCTATAAGTCTGTCCATTTTTTCGGAATCTGTCATAGTATATTTATCAAGGGTTTCTTTAAGTCTTGATGCCCTCTTTACAGCAAGCGTATGTACCGTAATGCTTTCAGGGTCAAGCCTCATCAAGCCCTCCATTGTATTGGTGACCTCAGCTTCACCTTCTCCGGGAAGCCCAAGTATAATATCTGTGTTAATATGCTTATGCCCTGTCTTTCTTGCCATTTCAAAGGCATTGTAAAACATTTCAACACTGTGTTCCCTTCCGATAAGCCTTAATGTGCTTTCATTCAGTGTCTGTGGATTTATTGAAATTCTCGAAACATTGTGTTCCTTTAAAATTCTCAATTTTTCTTCTGTAACTGTATCGGGGCGTCCTGCCTCCACAGTGAATTCACAAGGTATTTTAAAACATTTTTCCACAGCAGTCAATAGCTTTTCAAGCTGTTTTTCATTTAATGACGTTGGGGTACCTCCCCCTATATATATACTTTCGATTTCATTGTTTTCAAAATAAGGCTTTACATATTCCATTTCCTTAATAAGTGCATCAATATAATCATCGACCCTGCCACTGTACTGCTTAAGGGGATATGATGTAAAAGAGCAGTAAAGACACCTTGTAGGGCAAAATGGAATACCGATATACAATCCTGTTTTGCCTATACCGCCTTCAACGATCTTTTTTTCCTCTTCGGCAACCTTTATCATAAGGTCAAGCTTTTCATCACTTACAAGATATTTTTCCTTAAATGTTTTTCTTATTTCATCTGTAGTCTGACCTTCCGCCCACGCCTCAGACACAAGCTTTGCAGGTCTTACTCCCGTAAGTATGCCCCATGGCAGAGAAATATTGAGCAGGGAATTTACAGCCTTTGCTATTGAAAGCCCTATAACTCTTTTAATTTCTCTCTGACTGTCATTTTCTGCTACAGCACAGGCTTCTGCCCTGAGCTCCCCGTCAATATAAAGAAGTCCTCCTGCCTTCATATTTTCAAGTTCACTTACAACAGTTACTCTTCCCGTAACTTCTGCTGTCTGTATATATTTGTCATTTGGATAAAACATCATAATTATGGACACAACGTCATCAACATAATTGTGTCCCCTTAAAACATAATTCATAATATACACCTAATTTATAAAACCATTGTTTTCTTTTTCATATCCAATGGTAGTATTCTTACCATGTCCCGAGCATACTTCCGTACTTTCAGGCAGTATAAACAATTTGTTTCTTATGCTTTCAATCAAAGCATCACTGTCCCCTCCAGGGAAATCGGTCCTTCCCACACTCATAAAAAAGAGAGTATCACCGCTGAAAAGCACGCCCTCTTTTTCAAAATAAAAGCAGCCTCCTCCCGGTGTATGCCCCGGTGTGGATATTGCCTTAAATGTAAGGGAGCCAAAGGAATACTCCTCACCATCTTTTAAAACCCTGTCATAATTTACGGTAAAAGGCTCACCGAACATTTTGGAAAGATTGTAAACAGGTGACTCTGCCACAATTTCCTCACCTTCGCATATAAGCACAGGTGCCTTTGTATGCTCCGCCAGCTCACCTGCTGCTCCCGCATGGTCAAAATGAGCATGTGTAAGACATATAGCCACAATTTTTAACTCTTCCTTATCTATAACAGAACAAAGCTTATCACCCATAGCACCCGGGTCAATAATGATAGCTTCATTAGTATTTTCATCTATAACAAAATAACAGTTCTCACCCATATCAGGTGACACAAATAACTTTAATCTCATAAAAACTCCCTTTGTAATCTAAATTCCTGTTTATCTTACTGACACTTGCAGATAACTAAAAGCCTCCCTTGCCTAAAGCAATACTGTCAACTTAAAGGATTAACATAATCCAAACTGTTCAAAAAGGCGGCATGCCCGCCACTTGGCTCCTTTGCCTAAAGGAAGCTGTCAAGCGTAAGCTTGACTGATGGATTCAACTCCTCACTCATCCCTCCTCACTCCACACTTTGTCAAATTCCAGTTTACCATAGCATCAACATATAGCCTCCCTTGCCTAAAGGGAGGGGGAGAAACGCTTGCGTTTCGGAGGAGGGATTCCCTTAAAATCCAATTTATTCCACTAAACACTTTTACAAATCAACACTCCAACTTTTGGTAATTTTAAAAAGTATACAAATTCAATTATTTAAAACAATAATAATTTTGTATTACTTTTTTAAAGTAATTAAAACAACTTATCACTATCTAGCAATATGGTTATAGGTCCGTCATTTAAAAGCTCTACCTTCATATCAGCCTGAAATATCCCGCATTCCACCTTATCATAATTCTTTTTAGCATATTCCACAAAGGCGTTAAAGCTCTCCCTTGCCTCATCAGGCTTGGCACCCATAGCAAAGCTTGGTCTGTTTCCCTTTCTGGCATCTGCATATACCGTAAAATTAGGTATAAGCAGCAGTCCATAGCCCTTATCGGCTATGGACAGATTCATTTTACCTTCATCATCTTCAAATATTCTTATATTTTTAAGCTTGTTAAACATCCATTCAAAGGTCTTTTCATTGTCACCTGTATTCATTCCAACAAGGGCAGCGATACCCTTGTCAATACTTCCCACAATCTCACCATCAACTTTAACGGATGCGTAAGCAACTCTCTGCAATACAACACGCATTATGAATTCACTCTTTCGATATTATCTATTCCGCTTATATTCATTATTTTTTTACAGAGGATCTCAAGCTGTTCAACACCGCTTATTTTAAGTGACAGATCCACAACAGCGGTACCGTTTTTAAGGCTTCGTCCGTTTACATTGAGAACAGAAAGTCCCTCATCTATTACGACCTTTAATATATCAAGAGTAAGCCCGTCTCTGTCCTCGGCAAATATTCTTATATCAGCCTTGAATCTTCCGCCGCTGTCAGCCCTGTCAATAGTCCATTCAGCCTCAAGAAGTCTTGCCCTTTCCTCTTCGGTCAGGTTTATAATATTTATACAGTCTGTTCTGTGTATTGAAACACCTCGTCCTCTTGTAACAAAGCCCACAATTTCATCACCTGGCACAGGTGAACAGCACTTTGAAAATCTTACTTCTATATCACCTACACCATGAACGTAAATACCACTCTTACTTCTCTTCTTCTGTATCTGAGGAGCAGCACTGTCAGCCTCAATTTTGGCTTTTATAGCCTCCTCCTGTTCCTTCAAAAGTTCCTGAGCAGTCTTGTTTCTCTTGAGTTCTGCCTGATATTCCTCATGGAGCTTGTTTATGACCTGACCTTCCTTAAGTCCGCCATGACCCACAGCAGCACATACTGAATCCCAGTCCTTAAAGCTGTATCTTATCTGTACAGCCTCCATAGCCTTAGGGGTCAGAAGGTCAGTGATATTATAGCCCTTTCTCTTTGCTTCCTTTTCAAGAAGCTCCTTGCCTCTTACAATATTTTCTTCCTTGTTTATCTTCTTATACCACTGGTTGATTTTAGACTTTGCCTGACTTGTTTTAACAAACTTAAGCCAGTCACGGCTGGGACCTCTTGAATTCTGTGATGTAACGATCTCAACTCTGTCACCGTTTTTAATAACATAGTCAAAGTTTACAATTCTGCCGTTTACTCTTGCACCTACCATTGTATTACCTACAGCAGAATGTATAGCATAGGCAAAGTCAACGGGAGTAGAGCCTTCCGCAAGTGAAATGACTTCACCGCTTGGGCTGAAACAGAATACATTTTCGCTGAAAGCATCAAGGTCAGTCTTTATTGTATCCATAAACTCATGATTATCAGACATATCCTTCTGCCATTCAAGTATCTGTCTTAACCATGACAGCTTAGCATCCTCTGAATTATCTTCAACACCCTCTGTAATACCCTTTTTGTATTTCCAGTGAGCAGCAATACCATACTCAGCCGTTCTGTGCATCTCATAGGTTCTTATCTGTATTTCAAATATCATACCATCGGGCCCTATAAGTGTATTATGAAGTGACTGATACATATTGGCCTTAGGCATTGCAATATAATCTTTAAATCGGTTCGGCATAGGTGTATATGCCTCATGAACAACACCAAGTACGGCATAACAGTCCTTGACACTGTCAACAAGAACTCTTACCGCAAAAAGGTCAAATATCTGGTCAAGAGTCTTGTTCTTTGTATGCATTTTTTTGTAAATACTAAAGAAATGCTTCGGCCTGCCGTATACAGTACAGTTTTTTATTCCTGCTTCCTCACACTTCTCCTTTATTTCCTCAACAATTTTATTTACAAACTCTTCTCTTTCGGACTGTTTTCTGTTTATCTTGTCAACAAGGTCATAGTATGCCTCAGGCTCAAGATATCTTAAGCATAAGTCCTCAAGCTCCGTCTTTATTTTAGAAATACCCAGTCTGTCGGCAAGAGGAGCGTAAATATCCAGAGTTTCCTGTGCTATTTCCTTTTGCTTTTCGGGGCGCATATATTTAAGAGTTCTCATATTGTGAAGCCTGTCGGCAATTTTAATAAGAATAACTCTTATATCCTTAGCCATAGACAAAAACATTTTTCTGTAGTTTTCTGCCTGCATTTCTTCCCTTGAAGAATATTCAATATTTGAAAGCTTTGTAACACCGTCTACAAGAAGGGCCACATCGGGATTAAACATTTCAGAGATCTGGTCAAGGGTATACTTCGTATCCTCAACTACATCGTGAAGAAGTCCCGCTGTAATACTTTCAAGATCAAGCTCAAGCTCCGCAAGTATTTTTGCAACACAGAGAGGATGTATAATATAAGGCTCTCCTGATTTTCTTTTCTGTTCCCCGTGAGCCTCACGAGCCAGCTTGTATGCCCTTTCCACCAAAGACAGATCCTTTGAGGGATGGTATCTTTTTATTTCAGCTATAAGCTCATCATATAGCTGTTCAACATGTTTCATATCATCTGACTGACTCATAATCTCACCTCTAACAAAATTACAACATTAAATAAGAATAATTATATACCCTGTTACAGCATTTTTCAAGCAAAATTTACAATTTACGGCACCAATCCTTAATTTTAATTCATGGTACACTATTCAAACCCTCACTCATTCCTCACTTCTGCAAAATTAAGCTTCGCAGAATTTTACAATGGGTATACCATATTTTCCTCTTTAATATCCTTCAAAACCTCATTATAAAACTTCTCGCATTCCCACTTGGCATAAGCAAGGTTGTGGTCTAAATAATTACCGCATTCCTTTGAAGTTGTAGCAGGGATTTTGCCTTCAAAATTCATAACATACTTAACGGCATTTGTTATAGGCTCAACGACATCCCTTGACTCAAGGTCGCCCTTGAAAATAATGTACATGCCTGTTCTGCAGCCCATAGGCCCAACATATATTATGCTGTCAGCCCACTTTTCGTCCTCTCTGAGGTATACAGCCATAAGATGTTCAAGAGTGTGTATAGCCGCAATATCCATACAAGGCTCAATGTTAGGTCTTTTAAATCTTACATCAAATGTTGTAACGGTTTCATTTCCGACCTTGTCCTTTCTTGAAACATATATACCTCTTAACAGTCTGTCATGGTCAATAGTAAAACTTGCAACTTTCATATAAGTACTCTCCTTTTTTAATAATTTAATCTTTTTATATTATTTTATTATAAAATACCTCAAATTACAAGAGCCTGTATAACAAAAGTAAATTTTTGTTTTCATTAAAATTTTATTAAAAATAAGCATATCTGGAAATATCTTTTATATATTTAAGCCAAAAAAAATATTCAAGCCCTTGTGTTTTTATGAAAAATATTGTATTATTTATATATGGTAAAATCTAAGTAAGGAGGAAATAGAATATGAATCTTAAAACATTTAAGATTGGTGGTATTCATCCACCTGAGGGCAAAAAGGCAACTGAAAACAAGCCTATAGAGATTATTATGCCCAAAACAGGTGCTCTTATGGTTTATCCCATGAGCCAGCACATAGGAGCTCCTGCCACTCCTCTTGTCAAGAAAGGCGACAGAGTTCTTATGGGACAGAAGATAGGAGAAGCAGAAGCTTTTATGTGTTCTCCCATTCACGCTTCAGTATCAGGTACTGTCAAGGATATAAAGCCTATGCTTACTCCCGGCGGAACTATGGTACTTTCCGTTATTGTTGAAAATGACGGACTTTACGAAGAGTATCCATCTCTCGGTCAGAATAAGGACTGGGAAAGTCTTTCAAGAGATGAAATTCTTAATAAGATCAAAAATGCAGGTGTAGTTGGTCTGGGTGGTGCAGGATTCCCTACACACATTAAGCTTAATCCCCCACCGACAGATAAGATCGACACAATAATCGTCAACGGTGCGGAATGTGAACCATATCTTACAACAGACCACCGTATTATGCTTGAGAAAACAGACAGGCTTGTAAAAGGCCTTGCAGTCATGCTTTCTCTTCATCCCGGTGCAAAGGGTTACATAGCTATTGAAAATAACAAGCCTGATGCGATCAAGGCAGTATCTGCTGAATGCGAAAAGTATCCAAACATTTCAGTAGTTGCACTTTTGACAAAATACCCCCAGGGTTCAGAAAAACAGCTTATATACGCTGTTACGGGAAGAGAAGTAAAATCAGGCAAGCTTCCTGCTTCTGAAGGCTGTATAGTAGATAATGTTGATACAGTTCTTGCTGTTGAAAGAGCCTGCTGTCAGGACAGACCTCTCATGAGAAGAGTTGTTACATTTACAGGGGATGCCGTTAAAAACCCCGGCAACTATCAGGTCAGAATAGGTATGAACATGAATGAATTCATTGAGCAGGTAGGAGGTTTTACGGAAGAACCGGGCAAGATCATTGCAGGCGGTCCTATGATGGGTAAGGCAATATATTCTACAGATGTTCCTTTTGTAAAGACATCTTCAGCTCTTTTATGCCTTACAAGAAAGTCAGCAGAGCAGCCTCCCGAAAGCAACTGTATAAGATGCGGCAAGTGTGTAAGTGCCTGTCCTATGGGACTTATGCCTTTAACACTTAATCAGGATGCTCTTGCAGGTGATATGGCAGCCTTTGAGGCTCACGACGGACTTGACTGTATAATGTGCGGTTCATGTTCCTTTGTCTGTCCTGCAAAACGTCATCTGGCACAGACAATAATTGCATACAGAGGCGAAGTAATGGCTTCTAAGAGAAAGAAATAGAACATTGAAAATAATAATGAATTCAGACACACTTTATTTGCATTTAAGTATCAAATGTTACATTTGCTTTTGTATTTAAAATGGTTGTATAAAGCCTCCCTTGCCTAAAGGGCTGGTCGTATTTTCACAGCAATCCTTTCTAATTTTAGGTGCTACTCAACACTTTCAGCTTCGCTGAAAGCCACACCTACGGTGTGTCCGCATACTTCTTGCGGTGCAAAGCACCGTGGCTCCCTTGCCTAAAGGGAGCTGTCAAGCGTAAGCTTGACTGAGGGATTCCTGTTCGAATACTGCTCGCCATTGAATCGGAAGAATATCCGACAGGACGTAGTCCTGCTTATGACGCAGTCAAAAGTTCTGAATAAGCAGCCAAGTCGGAAAGATTAATCCGACAAGGCGTAGCCTTGCTTTTGATGCAATCAAAAGTTCTGAACGGGGGAGGAATTCCTCTGTGAGATTTAGTACTTTTACATTTAACTTTGTGTTTTGAATTTCATTACGCAAGATCAGATAAATTGATTTTGCAAAGGAGGTAAAATAATGAACAACAATTTAATGGTTTCATCATCACCTCATATTCGCTCTGAAGAAACCGTTTCAAGCGTTATGAGAGATGTTATTATTGCCCTTCTGCCGGCGACGGTCATGGGTATAATTTTCTTTGGCATTTCTGCTGCGATCATAATTGCTGTGTCAATAGCAGCAGCACTTGCATGGGAAACAATTTACAATAAAATAGCTAAAAAGCCAAACACAATAAAAGACTTTTCAGCAGTAATCACAGGCTTGCTTCTTGCACTTAATATGCCCGCATTTTCTTTAAGCGAGCATCCTTTTGCGGTTTTTGTGCTTCCTATAGTGGGCACAGGAGTTGCAATAATTATAGCAAAGCAGCTTTTCGGAGGTCTGGGACAGAACTTCATTAACCCTGCCCTTGCAGGAAGAGCTTTCCTTGTAGCTTCTTATCCTACATTAATGACAGGTACAATATTCAAGCCTACAAACTTCCTTGATGTAGATGCTGCCACATATGCAACACCTCTTTCAGCTATGAAAGAAGGGGGAGCATACGGAGCAGACCTTATTCAGGGACTTATAGGCAACACAGGCGGTACAATAGGTGAAACCTGTGCCATCGCCCTTATTATAGGCGGTATATACCTTATTTATAAAAAGGTCATTTCATGGAGAATTCCTGTTGTATACATAGCTACAGTTCTTGTATTCACATATATTTTTAAATTCTGCGGAGTTGAAGGAGCCGCAAACAGAGACTTTACAGAGCTTTTCTACGGCGGACTTATGTTAGGTGCCTTCTTTATGGCAACTGATTATGCGTCCTCACCTGTAACTCCTTTAGGTCAGCTCATTATGGGCTTTGGCTGCGGATTTATCACAGTTCTCATCAGAGTGATAGGCGGATATCCGGAGGGTGTATCCTATTCAATACTTCTTATGAACCTTTGTGTTCCTCTTATTGACAGATGGACAACACCTAAGAAGTTCGGATATGTTAAGCCTGTTAAAGTTAAGGAGGTGAAGTAATATGTCAGACATTATCAAACCGGCAGCAGTGCTTCTTATCATATGTGTTGTTGCCGCAGGACTTTTAGGTTATGTTAATCAGATCACAGCCGCTCCTATTGCAGCCCAGCAGGAACTTGCAAAACAGGAAAGTATGACAGCAGTTCTTCCTGATGCAGACTCATTCGGAGAAGAGCAGGAAATAAATGAAGGCAATATTACTACTATCACACCTGCCCTTGATTCTGAAGGAAATGAAACAGGCTATGCTGTAGCTATTACAACAAAGGGCTTTTCAGCAGGCTTACAGCTTATGTTCGGCATTGACACAGAAGGTGTTATAACAGGACTTTCAGTAGTTGACTGTTCAAATGAAACACCGGGACTTGGTGCCAATGCAGCAAACGAAGACTTCTATGGTCAGTTTACAGGCAAGAGCGGTGAAGTAGCCGTTACAAAGGACGGCGGAGACATCGAGGCTCTTACGGGCGCTACAATTACTTCAAGAGCAGTAGCAAATGCCGCAACAGAAGCTATCAATTATGTAACAGAAAATTATCTGGAAGGAGGGGCTAATTAATGAATCCTATTAAGATATTAAAAAATGGTATAATTGATGAAAACCCTACTTTTGTACAGGTTATAGGTATGTGTCCTACTCTTGCCGTTACATCATCAGCTATCAACGGTGTAGGTATGGGACTTTCAACAGCAGCGGTTCTTGCCTGCTCCAACTTTGTTATTTCATTGATAAGAAAGATCATTCCGGACTCAGTAAGAATACCATGCTATATTGTAGTTATTGCATCTTTCGTAACAATTGTACAGATGCTTTTACAGGGTTTTGTTCCCGCACTTAATGACAGTCTGGGTGTGTACATCCCCCTTATTGTTGTTAACTGTATCATACTTGCAAGAGCGGAAGCCTTTGCAGGCAAGAACGGACCTGTTGCCTCATTATTTGACGGTATCGGTATGGGTTTAGGCTTTACACTGGCTTTAACTCTTCTGGGTACTGTAAGAGAATTTTTAGGCAGCGGCAGTGTTTTCGGTATCACAATTTTACCTGAAACATGCAATACAATACTTATGATCTTACCACCGGGAGCATTCTTTACATTAGCCTTCCTTATGGTAATAGTTAATTTGGTAAAGAACAGAAAGCAGGAGGTGGGTAAATAATGAGTTTATTCGTAGTATTAATGGCGGCTATTTTCGTCAATAACTTCATCTTCTGCCAGTTCCTTGGTCTCTGCCCTTTCCTTGGTGTATCCAAGAAAGTAGAAACAGCAGCAGGTATGGGTATAGCTGTTATATTCGTTATCGCCCTTGCATCAGCTGCAACATGGCTTGTATATAACTTTATACTTGTTCCTTTAGAACTTAATTATTTATATAACATAGCTTTCATTCTTATAATTGCAACTCTTGTTCAGTTTGTTGAAATGTTCATCAAGAAGAGCTCACCTTCCCTTTATCAGGCATTAGGTGTTTACCTTCCTCTTATTACAACAAACTGTGCCGTTTTAGGTGTTGCCGTTACAAATATGGAAAGCGGCTATGACTTTATAACATCTATTGTAAACGGTGTAGGCGGTGCCGTAGGTTTTGCCCTTGCAATAATTCTTTTTGCAGGTGTAAGAGAAAGAATTGAAAAATGTGCTATTCCAAAGCCATTTCAGGGATTCCCTATTGCACTTATTTCAGCAGGACTTATGTCTATAGCCTTTTTAGGCTTCTCAGGCATGCTTTAATAAGGAGGGGTTAAAATGGATATTAATGCAATTTTATTTCCCATACTTGTTTTAGGATGTATGGGTGTGATTTTCGGTGCAATACTTGGTTTTGCCTCTATTATATTCAGAGTTGAGCAGGACCCGAAGGTACCTCTTGTAAGAGAGTGTCTCCCGGGAGCTAACTGCGGCGGCTGCGGATTTGCAGGCTGTGATGCTCTTTCAGAAGCTATTGCAAAAGGTGAGGCTCCCGTTAATGCCTGTCCTGTTGGCGGTGCTGCCGTTGCTGAAAAGGTAGCTGCCGTTATGGGCGTAGAGGCAGGTTCTTCAGAAAAGATGACAGCCTTTGTAAAATGTCAGGGGGACTGTGACAAGGCTAAGTCAAAGTTTGAATACTATGGTGTTGACAGCTGTAATTTTGAGGCAAGTGTTTCAGGCGGACACAAAGCCTGTGCCCATGGCTGTATCGGTGACGGAAGCTGTGTTGATGCCTGTGCTTTTGACGCTATCCATGTTGTAAACGGTGTAGCCGTTGTTGATATGGAAAAATGTGTTGCCTGCGGTGCTTGTATAAAGGCTTGTCCAAAGAAGCTTATTGAACTTGTACCTTATAACAAGAGAGTAAGAGTTGTATGTAACTCTCTCGATCAGGCGGCAGCTGCAATGAAGGTGTGTGATACATCATGTATCGGCTGCGGCAAGTGTGCTAAGGGCTGTCCTGTTGAGGCAATTGAAATGACAACTATCGGCAATCTTGTACCGCCTGCAAAGATAGCAAAGATCGATTACAGCAAGTGTGTACAGTGCGGTAAGTGTATAAAGGAATGCCCAAGAGGAGCTATACTTAAAGTCTGATATGTATATGTATCGTCACCCAAAGGGTGCTATACTCAAAGTCTGATATGTATATGTATCGCCACCCAAAGGGTGCCATTCTTAAACTGTAATATGTTCATACGTCGTCACCCAAAGGGTGCTATTTTTAAAATATAATATTGTTAATAATTTAGGGATTACTGTAAACACAGTGATCCCTGTTTTTTTTCTCAGTATATTTTTAAAAAGTATTGACATTTTAGCTAAAATTAATTATAATAATTTTAGCGATAATATTGGAGGTGTTATTATGATTACTGCTACTGCAACCGATATTCAAAATAATTTCGGAAAATATTTGCAAGCTGTTCAAATGGGAGATGAAATTATTATTTTAAAAAATGGTATTGAAGTTGCCAGATTAATTTCAAAAGAAAGCAGTGTTTCTTTTCTTACAGATGCTCTCACAGGTGTTTTAAAACAGGATTATAATGATAAGACAATAAGAGCAGAAAGGGCAAAAAAATATGAAAGTTCTGATAGATACAAATGTAATTCTTGATGTCCTGTGTGCAAGAAAAGATTTTCTGAAAGAATCTTCAAAAGTTTGGAAATATTGCGAAATTAACAAACTCGATGGATATATTTCTGCAATTTCAGTTCCTAATATTGTTTATATTTTAAGAAAAGAATTAACCCCTGAAAAAACACAGCAAATTATTGAGCAGCTTTTTTTGATTTTTGGCGTTGTTGACTTAAAAGCCGATGATTTAAAGAAAGCTGCTGCTATGAAAATGTTTGATTATGAAGATGCGTTACAGGTAGCTAGTGCTGCTAGAATTAAAGCTGACTTTATTATTACACGAAATATTAAGGATTTTGTTAATAGCAAAATTACTGCTATTAAACCATCCGAATTGCTTGATAGGATTTGATAAACTTATACTGTCCAATTAATATTGCTTACACAATACTACTCTTACCTAGGAACCCAAGGAGGAATTAATATGTGTGTATTTTGCAAAGGCGATTTAAAACCATCAACCACAACATATACAGTCAATATTAATGATAATATTATTATAATTAAAAATGTACCTTGTGAAGAGTGCCAGCAATGCGGTGAACAATATTTCTCCACCGAGGTAATAAAGCGGCTGGAAAAATTAGTCAATCAGGTTAAAAACACTTTAAGTGAAGTAACTATTGTAGATTATAATAAACAAGTTGCATAGTTTATAATACAAACCACAACTTCGGTCAGCAAAAAAGATATAAAGTCTGCCTAAAGACTTTATATCTTTTTATATAGCATAAAAATAATTGCCCTATACTCTCACCTATAGGACGATTAAACTAATTAACCATAGCGAGAAACAACCTTTCGGTCATTTCCTCTTTTTATAATAACAAATTACCATACAAAGTCAAGAAATCATAATAAAATTAAAATATTCTTAATTTTAATTAATCAAATCTTTTCCCTCACCACATAACCATTCCATAGAAACTCCAAGTGCTTTAGACATAAGCATAAGTTCTGCATCACACACATGTCGCTGATTTTTCTCTATTCTGGATATGATCAATGGCGTAATATTATACCCCATCAAATTTATTTTCATTGCCAGTTCTTCCTGAGTAATCGGTGGTTTTTGTAGTGCTCTTCCCAGTCTGATTCGTTCTCCGCATATATTACCCTTTATTAAAAATGACTTTTTTGACAATAAAATCACACCTTTTCATATGTATATCTAATTTAGATTAAAATTATCTTTTTTATTGAATTTTATACTAATTTATGTTATAATTCAGAATAAAAAAGATATAAATTATCTAAATTAGATATAAAATCGAATTTTAATAAATAAAATTCAGAAACGGAGATTACAATATGGACAAAGATATATCACTTCTCACTGAAAAACAAAAATCAGCTTATATATTAAGAAGCTGTGGTATGAAATTCAGCGAAATCAGTAAATTAATGAAAATATCAGAAAATTCGGCAAGACAGCATTTTTTAATTGCAGAGAAAAAGATAAAAGAATATGAAAATAGTAACGGCATTAAAGAAAAGGATCTTATGCCCTTAACAATAGATATAAACCTTGGAGAATTAAAGGTTATTATTTCCGGATTAAAAAATCTCAAACTTTTTATGTGGGAAAATTTAATACGCAAATTCAAATCACACTGGAACGAAGAACTCCCCTATGAATATACTGTTGCAGAAAAATTGCTTGAACGTCTGCAGGATATTTGTAAAGAAAATGATTAAAATTCCTGTTTACCTCACCAACCAAAAATATCCAAACCAACGACCATTGTAGGGGCGATCATTGATCGCCCGCAATTAGCCTCCCTTGCCTAAAGGGCTGGTCGCATTCTCACAGTAATCCCTATCAAAATTTAGCCCGTAGGGTGTGCCTCCCTTGCCTAAAGGGAGGAGGAGAAACGCTTGCGTTTATTGAATCGGAAAGACTTATCCGACAAGGCATAGCCTTGCTTTTGACGTAGTCAAAAGTTCTGATGGGGGAGGGATTCCTGCTCGAATGCTGCTCGCCATTGAATCGGAAGAATATCCGACAGGACACAGTCCTGCTTTTGACGCAGTCAAAAGTTCTTGAACGGTCGTCCGGCTGTGCAAATGTCAAAAGTTCTGAATAAGCAGCCAAGGAGCTGTCAGCGCTAGCTGACTGAGGATTTTCACTCCTCACTGAGCACTCCTCCCTGCGCCCTATTTATCTACCCCTTAAAAAAGGCGATTTTCTGCAATGTATTGTCATCTGTAGGATTAAGTCCCGAAAGCCTTCTGTTTTCAAGCATGATCCCCCTCTGAATTATACCCCAGCCATACTTGTTTCTGAGTTCCTCACTCATTACATCAAGTCTTTCATTTTCCTCCCTGTATCCTCCAAAAAGACTTTCCTGCCACAAAGGCTCCCTTACAAGATTACAAGCCCTTACACTCAACGCTCTTACAGGCAGGCTTACTCTTTCCCCTACAAATATACAGAGAGCTTGTCTGAATATATCTTCAACACTTCTTGTTGCATTATTTAAAGGTGCCTGTCTGTCAATACTTTCAAGAGTATTGAACTTTATACCAAGCTGTATAGTCGTAGCATAAAAGTTCTTTTCCCTGAGCCTTTTTGACACACTTTCGCTTAAAAGCATAAGCACAATCTTAACATCCTCAATATCCGTAACATCAAAAGGCATTGTAGTGCCGTTGCCTATACTCTTTACTTCCCTTGAGTATTCAATATTTCTCACAGGACTTTCATCATTTCCCCTTGCATATTGCTGAAGCATAATACCGTTTTTCCCTAAATGCCTGCTTATAATTGCCTCATCAGACTGTGCCAGATCACCTATTGTAAATATATTAAGCTTTTCAAGCTTTTTTGTTGTTGCCCTGCCTGCATACAGCAGTTCATTTACAGGAAGATTCCATACCTTCTTTTTATAATTTTCCCTGTTTATTATTGTAATTGCATCAGGCTTTTTCATATCAGAGCCAAGCTTTGCAAATATTTTGTTAAATGAAACCCCAATTGAAACAGTAACGCCTATTTCTTCCTTCACCCTCTGTCTTATTTCCTCTGCAATACTTTCTCCCGATTGAAACAATGGTACACTGTCTGTAACATCAAGCCAGCATTCGTCAATCCCAAAAGGCTCGATCAGATCCGTATAGTCATAATATATACTTCTCACTGTTTTTGATATTTCAATATATCTGTCAAATCTGGGCGGCACAAATATTATACCGGGACATTTCTGCATAGCCTCCCACATTGTATCTCCTGTTTTAACACCTTTTTTCTTTGCAAGCATATTTTTAGCAAGTACTATTCCGTGCCTGTTTTCGGGATTACCGCTTACAGCCACAGGAGAATTTCTTATTTCCTCATTATCCCTGCATTCAACAGAAGCATAAAAATTGTTAAGGTCAGAATGTAATATAATTCTGTCCATAATACCACCCCTTTTCAAACATTTGTTTTATATATTATAACACATATGTTTGAATATTTCAATGTAAATTAATACAAAAAATCCCCGGGCATTAATACCCGGGGCAAAGTAACTTTTTCAATTATAATACAATATACTTAATAATAAACAGTATTGACAATACAACCATCAACAGGCTTAATTTCTTATTCTTATCAGGATTTATAAAGTATAAAACAGTGTAAGAAATAATACCCATTGAAATACCTTCCGAAATACTTGAGAAGAAAGGCATAGCGATCATACATATATATGCGGGAATTGCTTCAAAAGCATTGTTAAAGTTGATATTTGCAATATTTGTTACCATATAGAAACCTACAATAATAAGAGCAGGTGCAGTAGCAAATGAAGGAATTGCTAAGAATATCGGTGAGAAGAATAATGCCAGTGCAAATAATATTGCAGTAACAAGAGCAGTAAGACCTGTTCTTCCGCCTTCGGTTACGCCTGAAGCACTTTCGATATATGTAGTTGTAGTTGATGTACCGAGAAGAGCACCAACAGTTGTTGCAATAGCATCAGCCAGTAATGCACCCTTAACTCTTGGCAGCTTACCGTCTTTGTCAAGGAGTCCTGCCTTTGATGACACACCTATAAGTGTTCCAATAGTGTCAAATATATCAACAAATAAGAATGCAAACATAACAACAATAAAGTTTACAAAAGAGCCTCTGCTCACAAAAACCTCACTGAAATCAATTGCAAATGCAACTTCCTTAAGATCACCTAAAGAAAAGCTTATAATACCGCTTGGAACAAGTGAATAGAAACCTGCATCGGGATTAGGAACATATAAGCCTGCGATCTGGCAGATAATGCCTAATATCCATGTAGTAATAATACCAAGAAGAATATTTCCCTTAATATTTCTTGCAACAAATACGGCAGTAATAATTGTACCTATTACTGCAAGAAGCACAGATATACCAACATCATGCATACCTACAGCCCCTGCCTCAAGACCGTTTGCTGTTGTATATGCATCAATACTGAACAGTGA
This sequence comes from Candidatus Gallispira edinburgensis, assembly GCA_904395805.1. Classification (GTDB taxonomy): domain Bacteria; phylum Bacillota; class Clostridia; order Lachnospirales; family CAG-274; genus Gallispira; species Gallispira edinburgensis. The sequence continues at coordinate 61,817 of CAJFNV010000091.1, forward strand.
TAAACCATTTGTAACAATATTTGCATTCTGTAAACCTATAATAGCAATATAAAGACCAATACCTACTGACACAGCAGTTTTAAGATTCATAGGTATTGCATTGAAAATTGCAGTTCTTACATTAGTTAAAGATAAAAGAATGAAAATAATACCTTCCACAAAAACTGCAGTTAAAGCTGTCTGCCATGTATAACCCATACCAAGAACAACGGTATATGCAAAGTAGGCATTAAGTCCCATACCAGGTGCCAGTGCAAAAGGATAATTTGCAAGGACAGCCATTAACAATGTACCTACAAAAGACGCAAGAGCCGTAGCTATGAATACACCGTTGGCATTCATTCCCGTTTCGCTTAATATACTTGGGTTTACGGCAAGTATATAGGCCATTGTCATAAAAATTGTAATACCCGCAAGAATTTCAGTCTTGACATCGGTATTGTGCTCTTTTAGCTTGAATAACTTTTCCAGCATAAAAGTACCTCCTTAAATATAATTATTTTTACTTACCTAATAATTATATCTGTTAATCTGTCAAAGGTCAACAATATTTTCATAAATATTTCATTTTTCCTTAATAAATTTTACCTATTCTTTACAATATGTGTTGATTTATTTTTCTCACACAAATCAAATCCTATAATCTGTATTTTTATTGAGTCCAAATTAATAATATTGTCCCATATATATTAACTATGTTAATCTATATTTGATTAATTTCAATCCGCACTCCCACGCAGGGAGTGACTTAAGGCGCAGCAAACCGTTCTGAGAAATAAAATTTCAATCCACACTCCCGTGTAGGAGTGACGCTATAGTCCAAAGGTTGTAAGTACAGATACAACAATTTCAATCCACACTCCCACGCAGGGAGTGACAATCATGCACATACTTTCAGGCACTGCAACAAGGGATTTCAATCCACACTCCCACGCAGGGAGTGACCACGTTTGCGGCATGAATGCCTGTTTCCATATTGTTATTTCAATCCACACTCCCGTGCAGGGAGTGACGAAGTGGGACGGTAAAGATTTTGTGCCGTACAGAATTTCAATCCACACTCCCGTGCAGGGAGTGACCCCACAGCCTGAGCTTCACTCAACAGATCAAGAGGATTTCAATCCACACTCCCGTGCAGGGAGTTACGTATTTGATCCTGCAGGCAATCAGGTCGAGCTTGATTTCAATCCACACTCCCGTGCAGGGAGTGACTGCCACTGTTGAAGACTATAAGCTTATACTTAAAATTTCAATCCACACTCCCGTGCAGGGAGTGACTGGTAATATCATATACTTCTTCTTTATCTTGCTATTTCAATCCACACTCCCGTGCAGGGAGTGACTCAGCACTTTGTTCATCATATACGAATGGAGTTATTTCAATCCACACTCCCGTGCAGGGAGTGACCTGATACTCTCTCATTCTCGGTATTCACAGCAGATTTCAATCCACACTCCCGTGCAGGGAGTGACAGTAGATGGTGGAACAATTACTAGTTCAGTTGGTATTTCAATCCACACTCCCGTGCAGGGAGTGACATAGCTTATAGGTGTTTCTTTTAACCCTCCGCCTATTTCAATCCACACTCCCGTGCAGGGAGTGACTGTGATATGTTTCAATTAATTTTTCTGTGTTGGATTTCAATCCACACTCCCGTGCAGGGAGTGACCGTAGATATTTACCAAAAGGGCATTACATTTTGATTTCAATCCACACTCCCGTGCAGGGAGTGACCGTCTGCATTACATCTAATTCAAATTCAATTTCGATTTCAATCCACACTCCCGTGCAGGGAGTGACCATATAGTAAGCCATAAAAAAACAAGCACAAATTGATTTCAATCCACACTCCCGTGCAGGGAGTGACCATACAAGGGAGGCTGGTGTTATTTAGTTAAGGGTATTTCAATCCACACTCCCGTGCAGGGAGTGACCTTGCCCTCTTGCAACGCTGGTGTGAATTGATATATTTCAATCCACACTCCCGTGCAGGGAGTGACGCTTTAGATATGCGGGCTGTAACATTACTGAAGAAATTTCAATCCACACTCCCGTGCAGGGAGTGACAAATGCTAAACAACACATTTAAATATAGTATTAGTATTTCAATCCACACTCCCGTGCAGGGAGTGACACAAAGATTGTGCCAGCCATACGGTGATGATCAAAATTTCAATCCACACTCCCGTGCAGGGAGTGACTTGGTACACTCCCTATTGCCGTAGACAATAGTACATATTTCAATCCACACTCCCGTGCAGGGAGTGACCAACACACCCTCCCACAAGCCGTTTTCCACCTCTATTTCAATCCACACTCCCGTGCAGGGAGTGAC
>CAJFNV010000092.1 GCA_904395805.1 Candidatus Gallispira edinburgensis
TATTTACTTTTTTAAACCACCCTTTGGATGGTTTATTTGCTATGCCCTTTTGTTCTAGAGTAACCTCTACTTTTTTGTTTCAAACTTACCTCCAAAAAAATAAAAATTAATTTTATTAAGGCAGGATTTTAAAATTTTATATTTATTGTTACCTGCAGTATCAATGAATTTTTTATAATATTTTATAGCTATATTTTCTCCCTTGATTTTATAAAAATCTTCGTCTATAGGAGAAAAAAGTTCCTGCCTATAATAGAATTCCATTATGATTAGTAATTCTTTTAAAAATGAAAAGTTTCTCTTGAATGGATGCTTATAAATTGTGTATGCCATTAAAGCTTTTATTAAAACCTTTTCTGCTTCTGCTGTGTTTTCATCTTCTAGCTGTTGAAAAGGTTCTATTATTTCATTTGAGTATCTGGTAACTATTATTTTAATTTCATTGTCTTTTGGAAATAATAGTTTTTTTAATTGCTTAAATCGTTTGATAGGTTTCAAAAATAATTTTTTGATCCACATGCCTAGTGGTGATCTACACCACACAAACAAATAAAGCTTATAAAGTCTGCTTGTATTTATATCGATATTCTTTCCATTTCTTATTATAGACGTAACAACACCGATAATGGCATCATCAGGCACGATGCCTTCACAATCGGTTTGATTATCTCCACAAAAGTAGTAGCCTGTATTACAAACCTTAACCACTCTGTGTAAGACGAACTCCCCATTGCTCCTGCGATAAAGAGCTATATCCCATTTTTTTAATCTTGCATCTGGTTTCTTGATAACAACTCTGTCTCCATCATTGTGGAGCAGGGGAAGCATACTATTACCTCTTGGGTTGAAATTTACTGTTCCTCCGTTCTCTAACATTATTTTCATGACGGGCAACAGTTCAGCCATTTTTACGGATTTTTCCATTTTTATCACTTCCTGTTATTAAATATGTTATTACCTTTTGTCTAACATGTATGAATACTTTGCGGATTTAATTACTTCTGCCGGACTTTCCCAATGAGAATTACCTCTAAGATTTCTAGTCCTGTCAGTTATAGAGTGCCAATCAATAAGTCCTGCCAAACGTCCGTTATTGATAAGATTACCAATGTTTTTATAACTCTTTTCATTATTTTCAATATAGCCTCTTGATACAAGCTGATTTTCATTTTTTATCACCACTAAAAAAGTGATTTTCAAGTATTTTAACTATTTCATTTTTGATGTCATCATCTGACATATCATTATCAAAATATTTTGTGAATTCTTTTGGTAAGTTGCTTTTCGCTTTGCTTTTCTTGCTTTCCATAATAGATGCAATGACATTTGAGTTAATTGCTTTATTTGCATTATAATATTCTTTTATTTCTTTCGCCTGTTTTACAGACGGAAACTTTTCCATATCATCTATGTACTGATACAGTATCTTTTGACTCTTTGTGTCTAAATAACTTATATCCACTGCAGGTATAAGCTTTATTTTATTATCGTCTACAAACTCTAATATCTGCGGAATAAGATTAGTTAATCTTATGTACCTGTACACCTGTTTGCCACTGTCCCCAGTAGCAGTACCGATCTCATCATTTGTATTTTTCCCTGTTTTGCCCTGATGTTTTAAAGCTTCATATTTCATTCTATATGAGAAAGCCTTTTCGGATGGCAATATAGTTTCTCTTGATAAATTACTATCAACCATCTGAATGATAGCTTCATCATCAGAAATATTATCCTTAACAATTGCCGGTATAGTTTTAAGCCCGGCGGCTTTACTAGCGTGAGTTCTTCTATGTCCGGCTATTATTTCATATCCATTATTTGTTGTTCTTACAATAATGGGGTTTATTACACCATTTTGTTTAATGCTACTAATTAATTCAACCATATCGTCATTTTCTAAAACTTTGAATGGATGATTTTTAAAACTGTGTAATTCATCTAAATCTATGTAAGTAACATTTTCGCCATTTTCGGTTGTATTACCAAATAAACTGGCATAAGAAGATAACTTCATTTTCTCTTTTGCTACACCCATTATTTTACCTCCTCTATTAAATTCTTATATGCTAAAGCGACTTTATTATTTTTAGCATATGAGTATATACTCTTACCGTCTGTAGAGGCTTCTTCCTGCTTTATGCTTCTTGGAATAACGGTATTGAAAATCAATTCATCATAGTTTTCTCTAAGTATATCTATAACCTCTTTGCTGTAATTTGTTCTGCTGTCATACATTGTGATAAGTATGCCGGATATAGATAATTTTGGATTAAGCTGCCTTTTAACCTGACTTACGGTCTTGAGTAAGTCCTGTAATCCCTGTACAGCTAAATAACTTGGCTGCGTTGGGATTAAAACACTGTCGGCTGCCGTAAAAGCATTTATGGTAATGATATTAAGAGTAGGGGAGCAGTCTACCAAAATGTAGTCATAGTCTGATTTAACCTGTTCAATGAAACCTTTTAAAAGGCTTTCTCTTCCTAATAATGGTATTATCTGATTTTCCAAAGCGGATAATCTTAAGTTTGATGGCAGCAGATCCACACCTTCATCATTATGAAGCAAATTTGATTTATCTATTTTATCTTCGTTTGCAATATCTACCATTGCCTGACCTGTCGTATACGAAAGCATATCAGGTCTGTTAAAACCCAAGCTGACAGTTAAATTTGCCTGAGCATCTGCATCTATCAATAATACTTTCTTTCCTAAATTAGCTAAACCTACACCAATATTTAATGTAGTAGTGGTTTTCCCAACTCCACCCTTCTGATTTGCAATTGCTATTACTTTACATTTACACATATCTAATTCCTCCTAATTTCATTTAATAAAAATAAGTCATGCCAGATGCGACTATAAACCAGATACAAACTGAAAAACAAATAGCAGCTGTTCCTTTATATAAACCTTTACGAACATTACATGACATAAAATCATAAATTGATGAAACACCCAAAAGCACTATACAAATAAATACAATAACAACTGCAACAGTAGAATAAGTAAATAAAAACTTTTCCATTCTCATTCCTCCTTAAATTTTCTTTCTACAATTAATAGTCATATTTAAGGCTAGTGCATTTAACATTATTTTCTGTAACACCACCTGTGTGTCCTAAAAGTTCAAAATAATAATCAGATTTCATGAAATTACTGTATCTAAAGCTTTCATCTTCTGCTGTGTAAATATCTCCCCAAGATACGTCAACATTGTACCAATTGCCGTCAATCTGAACCACATTCCACATATGGGCAATCTCAGAAGATGATACAGTCAGGCAGGGAATACCTAACTCCTGCATTATATCTTTGTAAGCCAATGAGTAGGCAGTGCAAACGCCTTCGCCAGTCTTAAACATCTCATATTCTTTTGTTTTTGTAAGTGACCAGTCATAATCGTAATTATCGATCAAATAGTCATAAACAGCTTTAGCTTTGTCATAATCTGTCTGAAAGGTATTTGCAACAGCTACAGCCTTTTTAACTATTCCGTCAATATACATCTGCATTGCAAGTACTTCATCTTTACTATAGTCATATTTGATTATAACTGCTTTTGCTTTATTACCTTGCGTCTGAATAGACACTTTTTCATTCACTGCCCAAGCTTCAGGAGCAGCATCAAAGATAGTTATTGCTTTATTTAATGCTTCATTGGGAGATAAATTATTTTTTGAAATATCAATATTTGTCTGAAATGAAGCAACACCACTTAATAGTGTTTCTTCAAGTGATGGTGCTACTGTTGATGCAGGTACATAAGTACCTGATAACATTGAAATTAATAATGTTGTTGTGATTGATTTAGAAATGATTGATTTTTTCATGCTTACAGCCTCCTTTAAAATTGCAAATCCCTCGTCATTATTTTTAGAGATTTCTCTCATAATGTCCGAAGCTGTAAGCATGGCAGATGCTATGTTTATAATTTAAGCATATGAGTATGTAAATATATAGTTCCTGATAATCAGAATAAGAACAAATATTGAGGAAGCTGTTTATTATCGGTTAGATAATTGCAGCTTCCTTAAATTTTTCATTTAATTCTTCACTCATAAAAATCCGCCATCATCATATAAGTTCAATGTATTACTTGAAATTTCTATATTTTAAACAATAATTAGCGTATTATAAAACATGTCTAAAATTTGTCCCATTACAGCAATACTGTTAATTTGTTTTATGTTGTAAATATGAAATCTGTGTGTTATAATATTTTTATGTAAATAAATGCAGTATGTTGGATGAATATATAAATAATTTACATAATACAATGGATCTGAGGTAACAACGATGAAAAATGTGCTAAAAAGCAGTGTCATTTATATTTTAATAAGTGTGATTAATTTCGTTATATATATATTCACATATCCGGAAACAATATTGTTTGAAAGATATCCTAATGTCTTTTATATTGGAACTATATTGAATATTATGATATCTATTGCAGGGTATTCTGTTGCCGGTAAATTTATGCAAGTGTCCGGCAAAAAAATAAAAGATTTAGTCTCCATGAGTATTCCAGCAATAGTAGGCAGTACATTTTTGATTATTGTTATTGTCAGCGGTACATCTATAAATAGATATATTATATTATGTATGCTATTAAGCAATATATCGTGCGGATTCATTATTAACGTGTGTATGGAATATTTTATTCCGTTTGCCTTTATTATATCATTCCTGCCTACAGTAATCATGTTTCTTGTATCACAGGCTCGTCACAAGAACGGTTAGTGTGTGAACGGAACGAACAGAGGGGCGGGTATTCACATTAACCGTCTCCCTATTCATACCCCTGTCCATGCTTAGAAATTACAAGAATATAATCAATTCACATCAGAACAAAAACAAGCATATTATAAGAAAATTCTAAATTTTGATAAAATAATGGGATGATATTTGGGAAGGTGTAATATGAAAAAGATTTTAATTGTTATTTTTTGTCTATGTGTAATAATGTATTTACTTATTCCCGGTGTAATAAATTATATAAATCCTTTATCAAAACCAATTACAGCAAGTATTGCTAAAAACTATTTAGAGTCTAATTATGATATAAAGGTGAGAAAAACTGGAAAAATAGAAAGTTATTTCCTTGAATCAGGTTATTTTCAAATTGAATTTAATTTAAACGGGTTTAAGGATATAAATTTTATTGTAAATGTTTCACATAAGGATCTTAGTATAATAAATGATACTTATTATGAGAGTGTATTTAATTATGTATTTCATAAAGAATTGGATAAGGTTGTTGCAGAAGCCATTGAGGGTTATGTTGACATGAAGTCTGACTATAAATGGGATTATAATTCTGATATTCGTTTGCCTAAAAATAATGTATCAGATATGAATCTGCGTGATTTTAAACAATATGTTAAAAATATTACAATAAGAATTTTTGCAAATGATACCAGAAAGACTTGTTTACAATTTAACTATGAAAAACTATATGAATTTATAAATATTTGTAATGACTCATTTAAAGATACGGATAACTTTATAAATATACATCTCTATGATAGTGGAAATGCAAATGGCAAGACGATTATTATTCCTATCGGAAGAATAAAATCTAAAGATGCCATTATTAATTTATTAGAGAATGAATAAATATAGACAAGGGGCAAGACAGAGGGACGGAGATTCCAGCTTTATGTGTAATTAAAAATTTGACAAGAGATACTAACCGATCCCTTGTCAATCTGGTTACAGACCAAATGAGCAACAGGAGGAATAAGAGGTAATATAACATGGGAAGGTCCTTTGAGTGAAAATAAAAACTTCAATTATGGATATATATTAATAATAAAAAAATGGTCTAAAAGCATTAATAATAGCAGATACAGCTGCTGAAATTATAACAAACATTTAGGGAGGGATATTTTTGCGGGAGAATATGTTTACAGAAAAGGACTGGAAACTTTTCAGAAGTAAGATCGGAGAATGGCAGGAAAATTACATGGATAAGCTCAACAAGAGCTATATAGAATTGCTGCAGGGAGATGGAAATCCGTCGGAGAAATTCCGGGAGCTTGAAAAAAGAATAAGAGCTGATAAGAAGAAAACAGGTGTCAGAGCAGAAATCAGCCGTTCAGAACTTATATGCAACATTTTGTCGCTTTTACATGAAGGTGCGATCAGCATGGATGACCTTGAAGAGTTTAGTGATGAGCTGAAAGAAACGGTAAGATACATAACTGAAGGAACATTATGACTTAGGAACTATTTTATTTTTTTGCAGACGATATGATAAAGAGGTGCAGTATGAGAACCGAAATTTCAATATATAATTTTGATAAAGTAATTGATGATATAATACTTGAAAGAGGCTGGGATTACTATTGTGACGGGCATATTAAAGAGTTAGACGTGTTTGATGATGAAGTATCTGCTGTTGTGGGGGGAGCCTATGATTACAAAGTCAGTATGACCGTTGATAAGAATGGAAATATATTAAGTCATTACTGTGACTGCCCTTATGACTGGGGAGAATACTGCAAACATGAGGCAGCGGTTATGTTTGCACTGAGAGAAAAATTTAAAAGTAAAAGTCAAAGTGGAATGAATAAATCTCAGCTTAAAGAATTATTGCTGAAGCAATCTTCTAAAGATCTGGCAGAAATATTGTATGATATGGCACTTTCCGATAAAAAACTTAGGGAAAAACTTATACTTAAATTTGATGAAAAAACATATACAGCAGGTGAATATATTGAATTGGTTAAAAAATACATTGATATGTATGAAGACTATGAAGGCATTGATATTGACAATGCCGGTAAATTAGCTGATGACATCTGTACTGTTGTGGATAAGGCAGATACTTTTATGAAAAGCAGTCCCGACAAGGCATTAATATTTTATGAAGAAGCTGTAAATTTAATTACAGATATTGAGTTTTATGAAAATGACTATTATGATACATATTATTATATTTATGGGGAAGGGGATTTCCCTGATGAGATGAATGATGTTATTTTCTATATTGAAGAAAAAATTGAAGAGGTCAGGGAATTAATAGAAAACGGTTGAGGTATTTATGGGAGTAAATGAAGAAATTGATAAATTAAGAAATGAAGTCAGTGCATTAAAAAAAGAAATAAACAGACTTTGCAAAATACTGAATAATGCAGGAATAAAGTATGATATTGAAGAGGAAAACGATAATTTAAACATATTAAATGAAAATATTACAAAAGAGCATATAATGTTATTTTATTCTTTATTTAAGGGGAGGAAGGATGTCTACAGTAAAAGAAGTGTAAGAAAAGACGGGAAAGCGGCTTATTATCCTGTATGTGATAATTTCTGGAAATATGGTGTGTGTCCGAGGTGTGAGCAGAAAAAAGTGAAATGTTCAGAGTGTGAAAATAAGAAATGGACACCGCTGACGCAGACTGCACTGTATAACCATTTAATGGGATTTAAAGAGAACTGCAGTGATGTGATCGGAGTATATCCTATGCTTGAAGGGGATAAATGTAATTTTCTTGTGTTTGATTTCGATAATCATAGTGAAGAAGTAGATACACAATGGATCGAAGAAGTGAACACTATGAGAAAAATATGTGACGATAATGGTATCAGTATAATTGTTGAAAGATCACGTTCTGGAAAAGGCGCACATATATGGATGTTTTTTGAAAAGCCTGTAGAAGCTTTAAAAGCAAGAAGGTTTGGGGATGCATTAATTACAAAGGGTGCGGAAACTATAAGCCTTAAAAATTTCAGATATTATGACAGAATGATACCTGCGCAGGACTATCTGGCTGATGGAGGATTAGGCAATCTGATAGCATTACCGTTACAGGGACAGGCATTAAAAAACGGAAACAGCGCATTTGTTAATGAAAACTGGAAGCCATATAAAGACCAATGGGAAGTACTTAAGAATGTAAAGAAGATATCGGAAAAGTTTATTGATGAGAAGATCGCACAATGGAGTAAACTTTCGGAGACCACTGTTTATCGAAATGATGAAAAAGATAAACCGTGGAAGGCTAGTGTGACAGGAATATCAAAAGACGATGTCAGTGGAAAAGTAGAAATAACAATTGCAAATCGCCTTTATATCAATAAGGATAATTTAAAACCTCGACTCGAAAACAGAATACGAAAATTAGCAGCTTTCAGCAACAGAGAGTTTTATAAAAATCAGGCTATGGGCTTTTCTAATAACAATATACCAAGAATAATATACTGTGGTGAAGATATTGATAACTATATTGCAATACCAAGGGGCTGTATTGAGGATTTAAAAAATTTGCTTGACGGTGCAGACATTGATTATACTATTACTGACGAAAGAAATGAAGGAAAGGAAATCCACGTTGAATTTAAGGGACAGCTTTTTGATGAACAGCAAAAAGCTGTGGAAGTAATGCTTAAATATGATTACGGTATACTCAGTGCCGCAACAGCCTTTGGCAAAACTGTTGTCGGAGCTTATTTGGTGGCTGAAAGAAAGGTAAATACCTTAATATTGGTACATAATAAGGAAATTATGAATAACTGGACCGAGGATTTTGAAAAATTTCTGAATATTGATGAGCCGCTGCCTGATTACAAAACCAAAACAGGGAGAATAAAAACCAGAAAATCAATTATAGGCAAAATGTACGGAGGACATAATTCTGTTACGGGTATCATAGATGTAGTTATGATTTCATCACTTGGAAAGCCCGGGGAGATAAATTCACTTGTAAAAAACTATGGTATGGTAATAATGGATGAGTGTCATCATGGGGGAGCACATATAGCAGAGAATGTTTTAAAAGAGGTAAATGCAAAATATATATACGGAATGACTGCAACACCTAAAAGAAATGACGGGCACGAGCAGAGAGTATATATGCAGCTGGGCAATATAAGATATAGATTTACGGCTAAGGACAAAGCTTTGCTTCAGCAAATCAGACATTATGTTTTTCCAAGATTTACAAGGCTTGCTAGTGTTGGAAAGGAATGGAATATTAATGAGGCATATAAAGCTGTAATATCAAGTGAAAGCAGAAACAAAATGATAATTAATGATGCACTGGATTGTGTTAATATTGGAAGGACGCCAATAATAATTACAAGATTTAAAGAGCATACAGAGCTGTTGAATAAAATGCTGGAGGGGAAGGCGGATAATATTCTCATTTTGACGGGAGGAAAAAGTAACAGAGAAAGAACTGCCTTGAGAGAAAAAATTAAGTCTGTTCCCGAAAATGAAAGTCTTGTTATTGTTGCAACAGGACAGTATATAGGAGAAGGATTTAATTATCCTAGACTTGATACAATGCTTTTAGCAACACCTATTGCGTGGTCAGGCAGTGTTGAACAGTATGCAGGCAGACTGCACAGAGATTATGCCGGCAAGAGCGAAGTAATAATTTATGATTATGTAGATTGTTATGTAAGGGTTCTGTAAAAAATGTATCATAAAAGATTAAGGGCTTATAAGAATATAGGATATGAAATTTGTACGGACATGGCTGATAAGAAACAGGAAGTTAATTCTATATTTGACTTCAATAATTATATACATGTATTTCAAAATGATATACAGGAGGCAGTTTCGGAAATAGTTATTTCAAGTCCCGGACTTAATAAAAATAAAGTAAATAGTTTTTGTGAACTGGTAAATAAAATTACCGGTAAAAAGATAGATATTACTGTAGTGACATTAAGTCCTGAAAGCTATCCGGCAAGCAGAATTGATATTACAAAGAAACTGATAGATTGTCTTGTTTCAATAGGTATAAATGTAGTAACATGTGGCAAAATATATGCTCACTTTGCCGTAATTGATAAGGAAATTGTATGGTATGGCAGTATGAATTTGCTGTCACGTGAGAAGGAAGATGACAGCATGCTAAGAGTGGTTAATAAAGAAATTGCAGAGGAGTTTTATGAAATGGCTGCAGTCATAAATAATATTAAATAGAAAGCTGTTGCAAAATAGGGAAAAATCGGAACCGGAGCAATTAAATAATGCATCGGATGATATGTTTCGTTCCATTCATATCCTTCTTTTTTGTGTATAATATATTGTTATATTGAAATATTACAGTTTACATGAACTGCCGAAATATTTATCAAAAGCCTTATAGTTATACAGAGAGGTTGACTTGTCAAGGACAGCCATCACAACATTATCAAAAGTTGTTTTATTTTTCAGTTCTTCAAAGGCTTTATAAAACAGACTTGCTACAAGTTCTGCATCATTCCCAAATACTCCGCAGCCCCATGCACCAAGAATCAGGTTTTTATAACCGTTTTTTGCCGAAAGGCACAGTATACCCTTTATTCTGCGGTAAAGTATAGATTTGTATTGTTCAATATCCATAGCTTTGACGCTTTCGGTCATTATGGGTGCGGCACAGGTTAGTACTGACACTTTAAAAGGATGAGATGCCAGGCTGTTATCACTGTTTCTGAATACTTCAACAAAGGGTGAAATAATCATATAGTCAGATGAAAGATATGAGCGTTGTTCTCTGTGAAAGTCATAGTATTCCTTTGCATCTTCACTTTCAAGAGAAAGAAGCAGTGTGCTTTTTCTGCAGAGATCTTCTTCCTGTGATTTTGCACCTATGCGGACACCTCCGCCGGGATTTACGGGATTTGCAAAATTAAGCACAAGAATTTCAGAATCAGGGCAGGATAAGCTGATTTTATAAGCAGCATCAAAAGAATCGCAGTTACATACCGTATAGTCAGTTTTTTTGCTTGTTATACAGTCAGGAACAAAGTCATTTATAATATTACTTATATCTTTGTCGCTGTAAACAACTGCTTTCTGCATTTGCTCTTTATTTAACGATAACTTTATTTTATTGTTATTTGCATAGTAAAATCCATTGTTGCAAATTTCCAGTGTGTTTTCAACGATATTTATATTGTTATCCATAAATTAATATACCTCCTTCATAATTGCCATTTTAAATTATTATAACATAACTTGACAGATGAGCAATATACTTGAATTTAATTAATAACGTTTTTATTTAAACTGTGTTATTCTTTTGATTAATAACGGTGCTGAATTCAAATGGATAATGAAGTTTATAGTATGCAAGTTTCCATTTTAAAATAAACAGTTCAGTAACATGTGCCCTTGGGAATAAATAATCAGCATTGCTGCAGGAGTCTATGTACCATTGCGGAATGTTGTAGCTATGCAGCAGATCTTTTTGCCAATTTTCCAGTTTGTTACATACGTATCCCATGTAGATAGTACAGGCAAGGCTAAAGCTTGTTTCATCATCTATTCCGGAAGAAACAAGAGTTTCATATACATCTTCTCTTGTGGATATTACGTCTTTAATTGAGGCTGTTCCGGTTTCAATAAAATCTTTAACTGAATATTCCCAAAGCTTGTTATATGAAAGTGCAAGACATTTTATAATGTCTGAAATATTTTGAGGTTTACAGTCTTTTATAATATTAAATTCCCTTTCGGATAAAATGCTGCTTATTTCGTCATTATAAGGAGTCTCTAAAATTTGATTGCAAAAGAAATTCACGACCTCTTTTTCATTAAAAGGTATTTCACCAGGTTTAGTGCCTGTCATTTCACCGAGGACTGTTATGTAATTAAGCATATCAATTCTCTTATTGTTTTTAAAGATGGAAAAGTTATAAAAAGGATATTTATCATCTATATTAAAGTCTTTATATGATGCATCTATTGAATAAATATCACATTCTTTTATATATTCCGGAAACCTCGACAAAGTGGAAATTAACTTATAGCAATAAATTTAAAAGCAGGTGACGCGATATAAATATAAAAATGTAATATTATGTCAAAACATTTCGATTATAAAAAAATATATAAAAAAGTTGTAAAATTTTACGAAATATACTTGATAATTAAAATCCAATCTGATATTATAAAAAATAAGAAACATTAAAAATAAATTAAAAACTAATTAAAAAAGAGGGTGGTAAATATGATTGTTTAAAAACTTATTAATAAATAGATATGAAGTCTGAAAATATTGATATTTCATATCTTACAATTTGCAGAGGATTTGATACAGAGGATGAATCATATACATTATAAAAAAATATGTAGTATTTATCCGTTAATCATATAAATTTAATTAAGCAATAAGGAGGATTTGCTTATGAAGAAGTTATTGGTTGTTTTAGTTCTGGCTTTTCTGGGAGTGCTGGGTACAGTTAATGTAAGCGCTGCTGAGGGAAACGAGAGAAGATGGTTCTTTATGGACGAGAAGTTTGCAAATCTGGCTTACGGAACGCTGACGCAGGACACAACGATAGACGGGCTTACAATGTCAAAAGATATTCATTTCCGCAGCGGCTCCAAGAGAATAAGAGGCATTTTATTTAAAAAATGGATCAATACAAAAGACAACGGAAGCACAACAAGCGGATATGTAAAGCTTTATGTAAACGGAAATACAAATATACATATACTTGCAGGACTTGATAATGATGCTGGAACAGCTGATCCAAGACTGCTTACAGTTTATTCGGAAACAGACAAAAAATACACCCATATAAGTGTGCAGAAAATAAATGATTATGTATTTGAATACAGGGGCGGTGCAGGAAATATATATTTGTACACACCGCAAAAATATATAAGAATATTCGGAATAGCGGCAAAGGATTATGTTGCAGATGAATATGCTTCCCTTGGAGAAAATGAAAAAGACGAATGGGACTTTGCATCATACAGAAATTTATATAGCAATGTGACTTCAAATATAGATTTGGATGGAATGAAATTAAATGCCACAGAAACATACAACATGGAGTTAGGAGGCAGTGCATATAATAAAAGCTATTATGGTGTGGGAGCATATGGATATTTGAATTTAAAGGGTACAGGTCAATATAACAGCAGATTTATAAGTTTTTCTGTTCCCCAAAATTCTGACATTTATGTTACAGCAAGGTCAGGAGATGGAGTATCTGAAAGAGCATTGATTGTAAGAAATACATATTTCGGGGTTCCGGATACAGATCTTGAAAGATACAGTGAATATTCGGATTATCTTGAGGATACCTGCCTTATGGTATCAGGCGATATAGATACCTATAAAATAAGCTATTACGGAGATGGTGAGGATTTTGTGCTCAGTTCTGCGGATTCGGGAATAAGGATCTATAGAATTACAATAGTTCCGAGAATCAATAAAGTAGTTGAGAGCAAAACCTGGGATATAAGCAGTAACAGTAATTTTACAGCGGGAGCATATGCCAATGCAGTTATAGACGGACTGACAATTAACAATGCAAGAATAGAACAGTGCAATGTTTCGGGATATACAAAGAGAATACACATAAAGGGTGACCCCTATGACAGTGCGGACAAGGTGAAATTCAATATATCTGACAGTTCAGGAAGCAGAGGAAGCAATGTCAAGAGGACTATATCGGTAACAGCGAATACGGATTCGGTTGGTATAATGCTTGTTCTTGTTAATTCGGAAGGGTATCTGGTAGGCTGTGCTGATCTGAGTACGGAAATCAAAGAGTATACTTTTGATTATACAGGCACATATGACGAAATAAGTGTATATACCTATTATCCGGAAAACAGTTTGTCAGGAAACTCATATATTTATAAACTAAATAACGGTATAGCAGAAATTACGGGTCCCGATGATACGGCAAGGACAATAAGTGTGACAAAGGGACAGAAATATCAGTATTACTTTACTGCAGAAAATGTAAGCCCTGATAAATATACATATAAGATAACATACAATCCTGCTGCTCTTACTGTAAAGTATGTAGGATACGGTGACGGCTCAAACAATTACAGCAGGGATGGACTTAATTTAATAAGCAACAATACGAGCAAGGGAGAAATAACATATACTATAGACAAGGATCATGAGAAATGGTCGGGAGTAACGATTTCTGTCATATTTGAGGCAAAATCCACGGGAAATACAACCATAAACTATATAGCGGAAATTAATTAACAGAGGAGGAAAAATATGGGAAGGATAAAGGGAATAACGGCAGCGATATTATTATCAGTAATGTTTACGGAAAGTGCTGTGGCAGATACAAGAATGAGTTTTACAGCAGAAACGGAAAGTGAAGTTACAGCAGAAACTGCTGATGGTGAGCACACGGAAGAGGCAATAGAGACAACGACAGACTTTGTAGAGGGGGATAGTGTATCTTCCCCTTCCGCTGTAGAAATCAAGGATAATGAA
>CAJFNV010000093.1 GCA_904395805.1 Candidatus Gallispira edinburgensis
ACATTATTTTGCAACTAACTAAGCCTCCCTTGCCTAAAGGGAGGTGGCTGTGCCGTAGGCACAGACGGAGGGATTCCCCTAAATTCTCATTTAACCCACCAAGCAAATTTTTTACAGTAACTAAACTCCTACAAAAAAAGGGCTTTCAGCCCTTTTAAATCATTCAGCAACCCTGATCTCTATCCCAAGCACACCATACTTATCCTGCATATCTCTTGAATAGTATTTATCCATATGTGAAGGTGAAGGATTTTCCCCTTCCCTGTACCCACACTTATCCAAAGGCAGATTTTTATAAAGTTCCTCAAAGGATCCAAAAGTATAAATATTCAATACCATAACAGATATTTCTTCACCACTTACGGTATTTTTAAATGCAATTGTATCCCCGGTTTTCACTTTTCTTCTCTTTTCGTCATTTAAACGCAGCTCAATTGTTTTTTCACCCTTTTTGATCAGCTGAAAAGGAGCATCATATAACTTCATATGGTGTATCATATATCCTTCCCCTCAAATATACACAACTAAAAGTAATTAAAATTTATTCACAAATATAATTACAGGGGCGAGCATTGCCCGCCCCCATTTAAAAAATTCAAAACTTCCTGCTAAAACACATCTTTTGTCACAGGCATCATCCCATCAAATCTCTGCGATCATATTTTTAATAATTCTTCCAGCAGTAACGGCAGCCTCTCTGAAAAATCTTTCATAATTAACATCACTGCCCTCCGCTGCATTATCTGAAATAGCCCTGATAATAACAAAAGGAATTTTGTTCAGATAACAGGCGTGAGCAATAGCCGCACCCTCCATTTCGCAGCATACAGGGTCAAAGAGCTTGGCGATCCTTTCCTTAACAGCAGGATCGGAAACAAACTGATCACCGCTTGCGATCCTTCCCTCATATACAGGGAATCCTATATCACTTACAACCTTCTTTGCCACTTCAATAAGATGAGCATCGGCAGGGAAAACACTTGTATCCATTCTTGATATAACACCCGGTTCATCACCTAAAGCAGATGTATCAAAATCATGCTGAACAGCATCTGTTGATATAACAATATCCCCTATTTTTATATTTTTGTCTATTGCACCTGCAACACCCACATTTATAACAGCGTCAACAGCAAAAAGGTCAATAAGCACCTGTGTGCATAAAGCAGCATTGACTTTGCCAATACCGGAACGCACAAGTACTATGTTATGACTGCTGTTATTTAATGTACCTAAATGAAAATCAAGTCCCAGCACATTTTTTGCTGCAACAACATTCATATCATTAAGAATGTTTGTTATTTCCTCTTCCATTGCTCCGATAATACCTATTGTCATAAATTACCTCCAATTGAATTACTCAACAGTTACACTCTTGGCAAGATTTCTCGGCTTATCTATATCAAGCCCAAGTCCCAGTGCCATATAGTAAGCAAATAACTGCTGGGGAATATTTGCCAGCAGTGATGTAAGCATCCAGTGTGTTCTTGGAATATATATAACATCGTCTGCCACTTCTTCAATACTTCTGTTGCCCTCCATAGCAATTGCAAGAACCTTTGCACCTCTTGCCTTAACCTCTTTAATATTGCTCTTTGTCTTGTCAAAGAGGGCTTCCTGTGTCACAACACCTACTACAAGAGTAGCTTCTTCAATAAGGGCAATAGGTCCGTGCTTAAGCTCACCTGCAGCATAAGGCTCAGAATGGAGATAAGCAATTTCCTTAAGCTTTAAAGAACCCTCCATACCTACAACATAGTCAAGTCCTCTGCCTATATAGAACACATTTTTTGATGTAATATACTTATTAACAAATTTTCTTATAGCGGGCACAGCCTTTGTCAAAATATCATTTATCTGTGACGGAAGCTTATCCATAGCACACTTTATTTCAGCAAATGTCTTGTCATCTATTTTTCCAAGCTCCTGTGCTATATGAAGTGTTATAAGATACATTGCAACAACCTGAGCGGAAAAGGCTTTTGTTGAAGCAACGGCAATTTCAAAGCCCGCAAGGGTATATAAAACATCATCAGCATCTCTTGCAATTGAACTGCCCACGGCATTTACAATGCCAAGTACCCTTGCTCCTTTAGCCTTTGCAAGCTTAAGGGCAGAGTGAGTATCCGCAGTTTCACCTGACTGTGATATCACAATAACAAGGGTATGCTCATCAATAAGAGGGTCCTTGTATCTGAATTCACTTGCAACATCGGAATTTACGGGAATTCTTACGATTCTTTCAAGAAGATACTTGCCTATAAGCCCCGCATAATAAGCAGTACCGCAGGCTACAATATATATCTGATTTATATTTTCAAGCTCAGCCTTTCCAAGCTTGATGCCGTCAAGCTCAATACTCTTTCCGTCCTCAGAAAATCTCTTTGCAAGATTATCCTTAACAACCTTAGGCTGTTCAAAAATTTCTTTAAGCATAAAGTGGTCATAGCCGTTTTTCTGTGCAGCCTCAACATCCCACTTATATGTATAAACTTCTCTCTCTATCTCATTACCCTCTATATCATAGAGCTTAACGCTGTCAGCCTTAACAAGGGCAAGCTCCTTGTCCCCGAGAATATAAGCATCCTTTGTATAGTTAAGTATAGCAGGGATATCTGAGGCAATAAAGTTTTCTCCATTACCAAGTCCCACAATAAGAGGTGATTCCTTTCTTGCGGCAATAAGCTGATCGGGATAATCTGTACAGAGCACACCAAGGGCATAAGAACCCTCAATTCTTTCAAGGGTCTTTCTTACCGCCTCAAGAAGGTCATTGCCCTGCTTGTAATAGTCATCAATAAGGTGGGCAACAGTTTCAGTATCCGTTTCTGAATGAAAAACATAGCCCTTAGCCTCAAGTTCCTTCTTAAGCTCCTGATAGTTTTCAATTATACCGTTGTGCACAACAGCGATCTTGTCATCATTGCTGAAGTGCGGATGAGCATTTGTATCCGATGGTGCTCCGTGAGTAGCCCATCTTGTATGACCTATACCGATATTTCCTGCAACAGGCTCAGTCAAAAGCAGGTTTCTTAAATTGTCAACCTTACCCTTTGTCTTTCTTATCCCTATTTTATCCCCGTTTAAAACTGCAACTCCCGCAGAATCGTAGCCTCTGTATTCAAGGCTCTGCAAGCCGCTTATAAGCACAGGCACAGCGTTCTGGCTGCCCACATAACCAACAATACCACACATATATAAATCCTCCTTAGCTTAAAAGCCCTTCAATAAGCTTGGCAAGTCTTTCAGCCTCCTGCTGAATAACTCTCTGATCTCTTCCTTCGATCATTACTCTTACAATAGGCTCTGTACCGGACGGTCTTATAAGCACACGTCCGCTGTCCTTAAACTTTGCCTCAAGCTTTTCAATTTCCGATTTGATCGTTTCGTTTTTAAGGTAATCCTTTTTACGCTTGTTGTCAACTCTTGCATTTACAAGGGCCTGAGGAAGCACTTCCATAATTTTCTTTGCTTCATCAAGGGTCTGTCCCGTCTTTTTAAGAGTTGTCAGAAGCTGTATAGCTGTTACTATACCGTCACCTGTTGTATTATAGTCAAAGAATATAATGTGACCTGACTGTTCACCGCCGAAGCAGTCACCGTTTTCAAGAATGTGTTCAAGAACATATCTGTCGCCCACATTTGTTTTTTCTATCTTTATGCCCTTTTCTTTTCCCATAAGGAAAAGACCTAAATTACTCATAACAGTGGCAACAATGGTATCGTTTTTAAGTCTGCCCTGTTCCTTCATGTAATTACCGCATATAGCCATGATCACATCACCGTCAACAATATTTCCCTTGCTGTCCACAGCAAGACATCTGTCCCCGTCGCCGTCAAAGGCAATTCCCAGATCACAGCCGTTTTCAACAACATATTTTGAAAGACTGTTCATATGAGTTGAACCGCAGTTTTTGTTGATATTTGTTCCGTCAGGCTCTCTGTGAATGGCATAGACTTCTGCCCCAAGCTCCTCAAGAGCAACAGGCGCAGCCTTATATGTAGCACCGTTTGCACAGTCAATTGCCACCTTTATGCCGTCAAGCTTAATATCCGTTGTTGTAATAACAAAATTCACATAGTCCTCAATAGCTTCTTCACATACAGTCTTTGCCCCTACCATGTCACCTGTAGGTCGTGGAAGAGTTTCCCAGAGGTCGGTCATATAACTTTCGATTTCAAGCTCAATATCATCTCTCAGCTTAAATCCCTGAGAATTAAAGAACTTTATGCCGTTATCCTGAACAGGGTTGTGAGAAGCACTTATAACAATACCCGCATCAGCATTATATGCCCTTACAAGATGAGCAACTGCAGGAGTAGGCACAACTCCGAGACTTACTGCATGGGCACCAACGGAACATATACCTGCTATCAGCGCTGATTCCAGCATATCTCCTGAAATTCTTGTATCCATACCTACAATTATCTTTGCCGTATGATTTGTATGCTTTGTAAGAACATAAGCGCCGGCTCTTCCCAGTTTATAAGCCAGCTCGGGTGTAAGCTCAACATTTGCAACACCTCTTACACCGTCAGTTCCAAAAAACTTACCCATTTTTTTATTCCTCCAAATATCCATAGTTATAGTTAATAACATTATATCACTAAACCCAATTCAATACAATAGTTAATTATTAAGTTCACTTGCTGTCTGCTTTTTTGCATTTACAACATAAATACCTATACATACAAGTACAAGAGAGGCTATGGTCCTTATGTTAAATATATTTTCACCAAGCATAACTCCCGATAATATCACACCGAAGCAGGGATTTAAAAAGCAGTAAACGGAAATTTTACCTACGGGATTATATTTTAAAAGCTGTGCCCATATAGTAAAGGCGCATGAAGAGATCACTGCAAGATAAATAAGCATTATAACAGCCTGAATACTCGGAAAACTTATTCGCCCTCCGAATATAAGCCCTATAGCTGTAAGCACAATACCGCCGATTGTAAGCTGCCAGCCCGTTACCGTGACTGAATCGCTTTTTCTTGTAACTATCTTTGTTATTACGGAACCTAAAGCAAAGCAGAATGCAGCTATAAGTATAAAGCCGTCACCTCTGAATTTAAAGCTTAAATCAAGTCCCTCTTCAAAGCAGCATAGAACAACACCGCCAAAGCCTAAAAGGCAGCCTATGAACTTTCTGAAATTGATCCTGTCATTTACAAATATAAAGTGGGCAAGAATAACCGCAAAGAAATTTCCTATACTGTTTAAAATAGAACCCTTTACACCGCTCAAATATATAAGTGACAGATAAAAGAATATGTATTCAACGGTGGTCTGTACCATTCCCAGTACAAATATCCCCTTTATTTCGTCTTTTTTCGGCACAACTATTCTTTTCTTGCTTATACAGTCAAATATTATAACAATTATTCCTGCAAGCACAAATCTTGTTCCCGCAAACACAAATTTTACGGGAGCACTGCTGTCTGCAATGCCGAACATATCATAGCCTATTTTTATTGCAGGTATCGCACTACCCCACAATGCTGTAGCTATTACCGCACATATAAGCAAAGGTATCGGTCTCTGAAAAAAATTTTTATCCTTATTATCGTTCATATTCTATCTCCTGTTTAAATATAAATTTTGCTTTATTGATTCACTGAAGGACTTTATAATTATAAAGCCAAACCCAAAATGTTTCAACAATTAAAATTTTGCTGTACTTATTTAAAAAGCCGGCTCCTCGTCCCCACTGCTCTCTTTCGTTTCTTTTCAAATTCAGATAAGCTTATTTTGAAATACATATAAAAAATACCGCTCAGCCCAAAGGACCAAGCGGCACAGACAATTACAGGAACATCTGGCAGCCGCCCCATTCTACTGCATCTCTCGGGTTTCCCCTGTCAAGCCATCGGCGTGTGGACGGGGGCGAAATTTTCCACCTCAGATATTCCCTTATTATTGTACTTATATTATAAATCATTTATTCTTTTTTGTAAAGTATTTCTTTATTTCTTAACAATCTTTCCCATTCTCTATTGTTTATTTTCATAAAAGTAATTATAGAATTTTTGAAATTAGTATTATCAAATGATGTGATCAATCTCAAAATTGTTTTAAATTGTTCATCACCATATGAAAATTCCTTTAAAATAAGCGCTGTATTAGGCTTATTCCCACTTATAATAAAATCAGGCTTTTCAATAACCTCTTTCATATATTTGTAATATCTTTCATAATCATTTGGGTGCCTTTCTTTTATGTGACTTATTCTTTCATCAGTAATAATAACATCCTCAGTGACTATATCATCTGTTATACACTTATA
>CAJFNV010000094.1 GCA_904395805.1 Candidatus Gallispira edinburgensis
CACATTTACGGGTTCTTCGGAACCCGTTTTTCTTTTGAATATAAAAAAACTGTTGCAAAATAGTTTCCTATTTTGCAACAGCCTCTCTTTATTTTTATATCTTATTTATTCACATGTGGCTTAATAATATTTAAAGCCTTTGATACTTCCATTACAACAAGAGGAACAAGTATAAGTATAACACCAATTCCGTAAATGTTCCATGGAAGTCTTGTAAGTCCGAAAGGAACTGACAATGGTGTAAAGAGTACCAGTGCCACAAGTACAACAGACACAAGAGCTGCCCAGTTAAGCTTATGGTTAGTAAACACACCTATCTTAAAGAGTGAGTGTTCTGATCTCATATTAAATGCCTGAACTACCTGAGAAAGTGCAAGCACCATAAACGCAAGAGTCTGTCCTCCAGATTCTGTACCTGTTACCTCATGACCTATATAGAAAGCAATAAGTGACAATGTACCGAACATTACACCCTGAAGCACAACTCTTACACCAAAACCGTGAGCAAACATACTCTCATTCTTAGGCTTTGGCTTATGATCCATAACATCATCCTCAACAGCTTCCATACCCAGAGCAATTGCAGGTAAACTGTCAGTTACAAGGTTTATCCATAAAAGCTGCATTGAAAGGAGCGGAGATTTCTGCCACAAAAGCATAGCAACAAAAACCGTAATTACTTCACCGATATTAGTACCAAGAAGGAAACCTACAACCTTTTTAATGTTGGCATATATACCTCTTCCCTCTCGTACAGCGTCAACTATTGTGGCAAAGTTGTCATCTGTAAGTGTCATATCTGCAGCACCCTTGGCTACGTCTGTACCTGTAATACCCATAGCACAGCCAATGTCTGCCGCCTTTAATGCAGGAGCGTCATTTACGCCGTCGCCTGTCATTGAAACTACCTGTTCTTTTCTCTGCCAAGCCTTTACTATACGGATCTTGTTTTCAGGTGAAACTCTTGCATATACTGATATATTGCCTACAGCCTTGTCAAGCTCCGTATCATTCATAGCATCAAGCTCAGCTCCTGTAATAGCCTTATCACCCTGTTCAAGTATACCAAGTTCCTTTGCAATAGCAGATGCTGTAACAACATGGTCACCTGTGATCATAACAGGCTTTATACCTGCCTTTCTGCACACGGCAACAGCAGCCTTAGCCTCAGGTCTCGGAGGATCGATCATACCCACAAGACCAATGAATGTAAGACCTGTTTCAAGGTCCTCAGACTCAGGATTTTCGGGAACACTGTCTATTTCCTTGTAACCTACAGCAAGGACTCTTAAAGCCTGCTTACTCATATCATCATTTACTTTCTGGGCCTTTTCAATATCACCTGCAACACAGCGTGAAGCCATCACATCAAAGGCACCCTTAACAATAACAATGTTTTTGCCGTCTATTTTATTTACAGTAGACATTAACTTTCTGTCTGAGTCGAAAGGAATTTCTGCAAGTCTCGGATATTCACTATTAAGACTATCCTTTTCCATACCGTTTTTATGAGCAGCAACAATAATAGCTGTTTCTGTAGGATCGCCTATGTGCTGTTCTTCATCACCGTTAAATGTAACCGAACCGTCACAGCACAATGTTCCGTACATAAGAAGCTTTTTGATTTCATCGGAATTGCTGCTTCCGATGCTTTCCTCATCAGACGCACCGTCTGCATATGCCTTTACAAGTGTCATTCTGTTCTGTGTAAGAGTACCTGTTTTATCTGAACATATTACAGAAGCGCTTCCCAGTGTTTCAACAGCAGGCAAACGTCTTATAATGGCATTTTTCTTAACCATTCTCTGTACACCTATTGAGAGTACGATAGTAACAATTGCAGGAAGTCCTTCAGGAATTGCTGATACGGCAAGTGAAACTGCTGTCATAAATATTTCCATAACAGGGTTACCTTCTATAACACCTATTACAAAAATAATTGCACAGGCAGCCAGAGCCATAATACCAAGGTACTTACCAAGCTCTGCAAGCTTTTTCTGAAGAGGTGTCTGTGTATCCTCTTCATTTTCAAGAAGGTTGGCAATTTTACCCATTTCAGTGTCCATACCTGTTGCTGTCACAACAGCAGTTGCTGTTCCGTATGTAACGCTGCAGCCTGAAAATACCATATTGCTTCTGTCACCTAAAGGTGCATTATCATCTATAACAACTGAAGCATCTTTTTCGGAAGGAACAGACTCACCTGTAAGGGCTGATTCCTCACTTTTAAGACTGGCACTCTTTATAAGTCTCGCATCAGCCGGTATAAAATCTCCCGCTTCAAGGCGGATAATATCGCCCGGTACAAGGTCTGATGCATCAATGATCTTTTCTTCACCATCTCTTATGACCCTTGCATGGGGTGCGGACATATTTTTAAGAGCATCAAGAGCCTTTTCAGCCTTGCTTTCCTGTATAACACCCATAAGTGCATTCATTATAACTATGAGAAGAATAAGGGCAGGCTCAAAAAACTCCTTTGGATTTCCCTCTGAACATGCAATCACAAAGGATATAAGAGCAGCTATAAGAAGTATGATGATCATAACATCCTTAAACTGGTCTATAAATCTCTGTAAATTTGTTTTCTTCTTCTTTTCACGGAGCTTGTTTTCACCGTACTGCTTTCTTTTTTCAATGACCTGACTTTCCGTAAGACCCTTTTGCAAGTCAGATGAAAGTTCCTTCACCGCCTCTTCGGCTTTTTTACTGTGGAATACCATTAACATTGTCCTCCTCTCTGATACATGGTTACCATAACGTTCATTTGTAAAAACTCCATATTTTCCTCCTTAATTAATAGGGAATAAAAAAGACCTACATCCCCTTTGGGATATAGGTCTGATCATTTAAAGTAAAACCAGAATGTGCCACATTCAGTATGTTGATTTTACTGCATAATTACTTATGTAATTATACCGATTACTCCCCGTATATCGTTACAAACATAATTTAACAGATTTTATCTGATTTGTCAATATAAATATTAATATTTTATATTTTTATCCATACAAATCTCTGACACTGCAATTGATCTGATTTTATACAGGGACTTTTATTTCATTTTTTCGGTTATCTGCTCCAGAGCTGCAACTATAGCTTCCTTGACCTTCTCATCGTTCTCCACTTTTACTCTGTTAAGAAGATTAGTTTTTGCATACTCGGGATTTTCATCAACACTTATGTTGCTAAGTGCATTTGCAACAGCAATTCTCACCTCACTGCGGCTGTCATCAATTGCAACTGCAATTGTTTCGGCAGCAACATCTGTACCGATCTTTCCAAGCCCTTCAATTGCAGCCAATGCAACGTCAGTATCAGGTGAACTTATGTATTCACCAAGCTTTTCGACTTTCTTGCCTTTAGCAAGCTTTTCGATTTGTTTAATATCGTGGTTTTTGTCATGATGTAAACCAAACATACAATCTCTCCCTTCATAATTTGACATATATTTATTATAAATCCCCTGAACTTACATTTCAAATATCAAATAATTATGATATAATAACATTGATGTTATTATAAGGAGAGATGTATAATGGAATTATTACAGTTCAGATATTTTCTGACTGCGGCTCGTTTTCAGCACATTACAAAAGCCGCTAAGGCACTTAACATTGCACAGCCTGCCCTTACCCAGTCAATAAAAAGACTGGAATCGGAACTTGGTGTGGAACTCTTTGACCGAAAAAACAATAAAATTTATTTAAATTCATCAGGCAAGCTCCTTGTTGAAAAGCTTATACCTATCATATCAGCCATTGACAACCTAAAAGATGAAATAAATAATTACCGTGATGCAACAGACCACAACATACATATTAACCTTCTTGCAGGCTCACTTTTTGTAACAAATGCAATTATTGCATACAATTCAATTCACAGTGACATTAAGTTTCAGCTTTCACAGTCACCTGTTGACGAGATCGGAGATATTTGTATATTTTCGTCTATTTATTCGGAGGATGTTACAGAAAATGACAAAACAATATTGTCAGAAGAACTTTTTATTGCAGCATCTGCTTCATCACCTCTTGCCGAATATGACAGCATAAGCCTTAAGGATATTTCGGATTTTAACTTTATTGCCCTTAATAAGTTTTCACCCCTTCGTATATTGTGCGATAAATATTGTTTATCGGCAGGCTTTAATCCCAACATTATATTTGAAAGCAGTGATATTGAATCAATACTTAATCTGGTTTCCGCAGGTCTGGGAATTTCTTTCTGGTGCAAATGCTCAATGCCATCTGTTGACAGTTCAAAGATAAAACTGATCCATATTTCCGACCCGCCCTGTACAAGAACTCTGTATATGCGGTTTTATGACCATAGCCATAGTAATCCATATATCCTTGATTTTTATAAATTTATAACTTCTTATTCAATTACAATGCTTTAAAATACACACCTATGTAAAAAAGCTTTCGGCAACTGCCGAAAGCTTTTTATTACTTTTTTTATATATTAATATATATCAAAATAAACTTCACCCGGAATAATATTGCTGTTGCACATTGAAACTATTTCATTTCTTGTAGCCTCAACTTCACTTCTTATTGCATTTTCCTCAGAGCTTGAAGGTGTTGCAATACTTACACCGCTTGGGAGCTTATCCTTTGAAGAGCCGTCAAATCCCTTAAGATTTGTTGCTTCACTTACCTTAAATGTAGGGATATAATAGTTATATCCGTTGTCAAATGATACACAGTTTTCAAAAGATGCATTTACAGTACTGTTATTGTTGTCAAAGCCCTTCTTGCCATGTTCAAATGAAAGACAGTTCTTTACTGTTCTTACACTGTTCTTATCAGTATATGCAGAACCGAACTTAAATCCGTTAGGATTGCCACCGTATTCACTGCCTGTCCACTTTGTAAGGTTAAGCTTTCCTGATGATGTATTTATAAAGCTTTCTGTAGGAAGTGAGAAATTACCCTTGTTGTAATTTGATGCAAAGCTTGGATCCTGAGCACAGATAAGCTCTATCATAAACAAATCTGTATCAAGAGGATTTCCGTTTTCAAAGTCGTACTTGCCTGTAAATACGTCAGGATTTCCGTTGTTCCAGCATGCACATTCTTCATAGCTTAAGTCCTTTGTATAGCCTGAGCTTGTTTTGTCATAACTGTCCCAGCCGTCATCACTGTTATCCCATGCATAGCAGCCATAGAATGTATTGCCTGTTTCGGCACCGAGCTTAGGAGCAAATCCGTCGGCATTGCCGCCTAATGAATAAATATCACAGTTTCTGTAGCTGTATACAAATCTCATTGTGTTGTATGATGCGCCGCCTGTTATCTGTACACCGGCATCATTGTTATATCTTACGATACAGTTATTTAAAGTGTTGTGGTTTGCATTGTCACCCTTGATCTGTACACCGTTGTCCCCTGCCTTCTGGATAATAAGGTTTTCAAGAGTGTAGTAAGAACCTGTTATTCTTACACCTACGTTTGAATCACCTGATGACTTTAACTTAGGTCCTGTACTTCCTATAGTACTGTTTCTGAAGCTTGAGAAATCAAGTACAGGATATGTACCGTCATCCTGCTTTACACCAACAATATTTACAGGGTTGCCCTTTGTGCTCTTTAATGCAAGCTGAGCTGTACAGTCAATAACCTTGGCATCTACATAAACTGTACCGCCGCCGCTCTTTGATGCAAGAGAATTTACGGCAGATACAAGGTCATCAAAGTTTGAAACCGTATTTCCGCTTGTCTGACTGCTCTTTGTTGTAGTTTCTGTAGCAGTTTCCTTAACGGTTGTTGTCTCTGTAGCCTTCTGTGTAGTTACTTCCGTTACTTTCTGTGTAGTTGCCTCAGTTACAGTATCCTTAGTTGTTTCCTCTGCAGCACCTGACTTGCTGTCAAGCTGCACCTTGTAAATATTTATACCGCTGTTTTCGGAATAAATATATACCTTTCCTGTGTAATCAATGCTTACTGCTGTTGTTTCTGCATCAGGTGCGGCAGCAATTGTTGCAAGCTCCTTGCCGTTGTCACCTGCAACAACAAGAGTTCTTGTACTTGATCCGCTTGACTTTGCAGTTACCTTAACAACAGCCTCACCATTTACATCAAAGGCAACAGCTCTGTAATCTTCAGAGCCGCTTCCGCCAAGTGCAAGGCAGTAGTTATATGTATTATCTCCAACTTCCACAGGAGCACTCTTAACGCTTACAGTCTTTGCAGATGTAGCCTTTATTGTAAGTCCGTCAACAGTTACAGAACTTGACAATATCCCAAGATTTTTAAACTCACTGTTGCTCATATTCCATGACTTTGATGAGCCCTGAGATTCCTGAGCCTTTTCTGTTGTAGTCTCTGCAGCTTTTTCTGTAGTTGCTTCTGTCGCCTTTTCTGTTGTAGTTTCAGCAGCTTTTTCTGTTGTAGTTTCTGTTGTTTCCTCAGTTGTTGTAACTGTAGTTGTTTCCTTTGTAGTAGTTTCTGTAGTCTCTTCTGTAGTCTCTTCTGTTACTTCCTGACCGCCTTCACCTGTAAATTCCATGTAATAAAGGTAGCTGCTTCCGCTGTCCTTAAGAACAGTATGACTTCCTGCCTCAACATTTACTTCCATTACTCCGCTGTCAGGTATGTCATAGGAATCATCATCTACATAAACGCTCTTTCCTGCACTATCCTCGTTAAATACAAGTATAAGCGTACCCTCTGAATCCGAATCAAAGCTTATTCTTGTAGATGACTCCATTTTATCTGCAGTATCAAGAACCATGCCATTATATGAAACAGGATTTTTTTCTGCCTTGTTCCACTTGTTGGCTTTTACGTTAAATCCGCCGTTCTCTCCTGTTGTAGGATTGTACACCATAGAAAGTGTACTTGCTTCGGCAACAATTCCCGAATTCCCGAAATAAGGAACATAGCTGCCGCCTAAACAGCATGAAAGTGCAATAGCTGAAGTAAGTATCAGCGCACCTGCTTTTTTGAATTTCTTCATAATATATCCTCCGTTCTGTTCACTGTAAAATTATTTTAATGAACGCAATGAATATAATATCAGATTTTCACATAAATATAAATATTATTTTTTCACAATAATAGAAATTATTTTTGTAAATTTTTAACAAAATTAATAAAGAATATATTTATATTATACCACATCTTGCCACAACATGTATGTAATTTTGTCTAAAAGTCGTTTACCTCATTTTCTATAAAGCATTGAGCATTAACTTTATTATGCATATTTGCACAAAAAATTATCAGGTGTTTTATAATTGATATAATAAAACACCTGATTGCATCATTAAATATTTTACTTAAAAAAACTTATCCGGCTTTTTTCTTGTGCTGCCTATTTCACTTATATCATAAGGTGTATTCTGATATACAACATAGTTAAGCCAGTTTGTATACAGCAGACTGCTGTGTGCCTTCCACAGAGCTACAGGTCCCTGACTCGGATCATCATTTTTGAAATAATGTTTCGGTATTTCTATATCAAGTCCCTTTTCCTTATCCCTGAAATACTCCTTTGCAAGGGTATCGGTTTCATATTCCGAATGTCCCATTACAAAAATCTGACTGTAATCCATATTTGCCGCAATATAAAGTCCTGATTCATCAGACTTTGAAAGTATCTGAAGCTCCGGTACTTTCTCCACATCCTCAATTCTTACTTCCGTATGCCTTGAATGAGGAACATAAAAAATGTCGTCAAATCCCCTTAAAAGATCCACATGATTATAAATCTTTGTATGAGGGAAAACACCGAACATTTTCTTTTCAAGCTGATACTTAGGTATTCCGTAATGGTAGTACAGCCCTGCCTGTGCTCCCCAGCATATGTGGAAGGTACTATGTACATTTGTCTTGCTCCACTCCATAATATGAGTAAGTTCATCCCAGTAATTTACCTCTTCATAAGCCATTTGCTCAACAGGTGCTCCTGTTATTATCATTCCATCAAATTTATCCTCTTTAACATCTGCAAATACCTTATAAAATTCGGCAAGATATTCCTCGGAAGTATTTTTTGAAATATGACTTTCCATATGGAGAAAGCTTACTTCAAGCTGCAATGGCGTGTTACTCAGTATTCTTAAAAGCTGAACTTCCGTCTCCTGTTTATTAGGCATAAGATTTAAAATAAGAATTTTAAGAGGTCTTATATCTTGGTGAAAAGCTCTATCCTCACCCATTACAAATATACTTTCTTTGTTCAATATGTCCTTTGCCGGAAGATTATCTGAAACTTTAATAGGCATATCAATCACACTCTCCCCGAAAAAAATATTATTTTTATATCATACCACAAATTTTCAAAAAAAACTAGACTATTATTGAAAAATGTTATAAAATATAGGTTATAGTACATATACCATTTCTTAAATGCTATATATACTTAATTATAAGTTAACAGACAAAATGATAAAACATTCAGGAGGAAATAAAAAATGGAAAAGCCGGAATTTGACGTCTTGCTGCCAACTTTCAGAGATGTATGTTATCCAATTACTGATTTTGGTGCTATATGTGACACAAGAACCAACAATCAGGAAGCTTTCAGAAAAGCAATTGAAAAATGCAATGCTGACGGCGGAGGCATAGTATTAGTACCAAGCGGTGTGTGGTTTACAGGTCCTATTGAGCTTATGAGCAATGTAAACCTTCACTTACAGAAGGGCGCCGTAATATTCTTTTCAAACAATCCAAAGGATTATCCCCTTATAAATACAAGCTTTGAAGGCTTGTTTATGTACCGCTGTATATCACCTATTTATGGCAAAGACCTTGAAAATATTGCCATAACAGGTGAAGGAATAATAAACGGCAACGGCAGACGCTGGAGACCTGTTAAGAAGTGGAAAATTTCAGAAATGAACTGGAAGGAAACTATTGCAGAAGGCGGTATTGTTGATGAAGGTCCGAATGAAACAGTTTGGTGGCCTTCTGAAATCAATCTTGAAGCAAACAATACACTTGTTCCAAATCCTCACTTATATAAAGACAAGGCCACTTGCGAAAAGTATCATGACTTTTTAAGACCCGTGCTTTTAAATCTTACAAGATGCAACAAGGTACTTCTTGACGGACCTACATTCCAGAATTCACCTGCATGGGGAATTCATCCATGGCTTTGCAAGAACCTTACTATAAGAAACATAAATGTAAGAAATCCGTGGTTTGCCCAGAATGCAGACGGTATTGATGTAGACAGCTGTAAATATGTTAAAATAAGCAATTCTACATTTGACGTAGGTGATGATGCTATCTGTATCAAGTCAGGCAAGAACGAAGACGGAAGAAAGCTCGGTGTTCCTTCAGAATACGTATCTATACGCAACTGTGTAGTATATCACGGTCATGGCGGCTTTGTTGCAGGAAGCGAAATGTCAGGCGGTCTTAAAAATATATATGTTAATGACTGTACATTCATAGGAACCGATATCGGTCTCAGATTCAAGAGCTGTCTTGGAAGAGGCGGTATAGTTGAAAAGATCTATATAGACAACATAAATATGATCAGTATTCACAACGAAGCAATCACATTTAATATGGGCTATAATATGGATACCAAAGAAGGACAGGAAGTAGCTCCCGAGGAAATTCCTGAATTTAAGAATATATACATCAATAACGTAAACTGTACAAAGGCAGGACATCCTATTTCTGTTTCAGGTCTGCCACAGATGCCTGTCCATGATGTACATATAAGCAACTTTACATGTAAAACAAGGGGCGAAGTTACATTGGAAAATGCAGAAAACATTTTCCAGACAAATATCAATTTAATTGAGCCTGAATATTAAATAACAGCGGGATATCGGAAACGGTATCCCCTTTTTATTAAAAGCACTTGACTTGAACCCCACTCCAGGTGTTATTATATAATTACAATATTAAAAATATCCGAGGAGGTTATACTATGAAGAAACTTGGTTTTGGCTTTATGCGTCTGCCTCTTACAGATGCAAATGATCCCGAATCCATTAATTTTGAGGAACTTAACAAAATGGTGGATACATTTATTGAGAAAGGCTTTACATACTTTGACACAGCCTATATGTACCACAATTATAAAAGTGAATGTGCAATAAAAAAGGCTCTTGTGGACCGTTATCCAAGAGATAGCTATAAGCTTGCCACAAAAATGCCTACTATGTATTTAAAGGAAAAATCCGACCTTGAAAGAATTTTCAATGAACAGCTTGAAAAAACAGGGGCAGGATATTTTGACTATTATCTTATGCACAATTTAGGCGTTGAAAACTATGCCATAGCCGAAAAATTCAACGGCTTTGAATTTATAGCAGATAAAAAGGCAAAGGGGCTTGTAAAAAATATAGGCTTTTCATACCATGACAATGCCGACCTTCTGGACAAAATACTTACAGAGCATCCCGAAGTTGACTTTGTTCAGCTCCAGATCAACTATCTTGACTGGGACAGCCAGAGCATACAGTCAGGCAAATGTTATAATGTTGCTGTTAAACACGGCAAAAAAGTCATTGTTATGGAGCCTGTAAAGGGTGGTTCCCTTGCAAAGATACCTCCAAAGGCAGAAAAGCTTTTTAAAGACTATGCTCCCAATATGTCTGTACCTTCATGGGCAATACGTTTTGCGGCAAGCCTTGACAACGTATTTATGGTATTAAGCGGTATGTCAGATTATGAACAGCTTACAGACAACACAAGCTATATGGAGGATTTCAAACCTTTAAATGATGAAGAACAGGAAATTGTCAAAAAAGTTGTAAATGTTATAAACGAAAGTATTGAAATTCCTTGTACCGCCTGTCAGTACTGTGTTGAAGGCTGCCCTCAGAATATACCTATTCCAAAGTATTTTTCACTTTACAATGCCGATAAGCAGGAAATCGAAAAGGACTTTTCAGTACAGATAAACTATTATGAAAACCTTACAAAGGACTATGGCAAGGCATCTGACTGTATTGAGTGCGGACAATGTGAAAGCCACTGTCCTCAGCATATTCATATCATAGATGAATTAAAGAAAGTTGCAAAGTGGTTTGAGGGCTGAAACTAAAAATGGATAAACAAAAACTTGAACTTTTAAAATCAGAAATTGACTCATATACAGACAATAACATTGTCGTAGCTTTTTCAGGGGGAGTTGACAGCAGCCTTATATTAAAGCTTGCCTGTGACAGCGCCCGTTTAAAGGGAACAACAGTATATGCCGTCACTATAAGATCCCTCTTTAATTCGGAGGAAGATGTAATTATATCCAAAAAAACAGCAGCAGAAACAGGTGCAGAACATATTGTAATATATGCAGACAATTTTGAAGAACTGGGAATAGGAAACAATCCTCCTGACCGCTGCTACATATGCAAGAAAAATATATTTTCAAAGCTCATGGAAAAAGCGAAGGAATTAAATGCCCCTGTTGTCCTCGACGGAACAAATAAAGAGGATTTAAACCTTTACCGTCCGGGAATAAAAGCCCTTAAGGAGCTTGGTATATTAAGCCCTCTCGCCGATGCAGGGCTTACAAAAAAAGATGTCAGAGAAATAGCTGATTATTATAATATTTCCACATCGTCAAGACCATCTGTTCCCTGCTTTGCAACAAGATTTCCCTATAACACAGCTATAACAACCGCTGATATTAAAAAAGTTGAGAAAGGCGAAAACTATCTTAAATCTTTAGGTCTTTACAATGTAAGGCTGAGAATACACGGGAACATAGCAAGAATTGAAGTAGATGAAGAATATTTCAGCACAATTATTTCAAACAGAGCTGAAATAATTTCAAAGCTTAAATCAATTGGATATGACTATGTAGTTCTTGATCTGGAAGGATTTCGCTCGGGAAGTATGGATATTAGTTTAAGAAATCAATAAAAATTCAGCGGCGGCACATGGAATAATATGCCGCCGCCTATACTTAAAGCAGTTTTTATGCTATATTAAGCTGAATGCTATGCGAATATCTGTATTGCAGCCACAGTAATTATACCTGCCACAGCAATAGAAAGGCTGCTCATTGCCCCTTCAACTTCACCTATTTCAAAGGCTTTTGAAGTACCTACGGCATGTGAAGATGTTCCTATTGCTATACCTACGGCAACAGGCTCTGTAATTTTAAATATCTTACATACTCCTCTGCACATTACATTTCCCACAATACCTGTTACAATAATTGCTGCCGCCGCAAGGGTATCAATGCCACCAAGTTCATCAGCAAGGCTCATACCGATGGCAGTTGTTATGGACTTTGGCAGCAGGGAAATTTCTATCCCCTTGTCAAGTCCGAACATGAGGCAAAAAAGAGCAACACTTATAAGACTTGCAAAAACTCCCGAAATTATTCCGCCCATAACAGCCTTGTAATTTTTTTTAAGCAGATGTATCTGTTCATATAAAGGCACTGCAAGACACACAGTTGCAGGTGTGAGAAGCCAGCTTAATATTTCAGAACTTTCCCTGTATTTTTCATAATCAATATTAAAAACCAAAAGCACAGCAATAACAAAAACAATTGATATAAGCAGGGGATTTGCTATACCTGTTTTTAATTTTTTATTTAAAATCACTCCTATACCATAGCCCACAACACTTACGGCTATTCCCCAGTAGGCACTGTTTTCCAGAATATTATTTATCATTTTTACTTTCCTTCTTTATTATAAACTGAGTAACTCTTCCCGAAATAACCATTACAATAATTGTAGTTACAAATACTGTAATCAGCACAGGGAATAATACAGGCAGAATCATATCTCCCATTGTCACAAGCTTTGCTCCTGCAGGTATAAACATAAGGGGCATTATCAGTATAAGATACCGGGCACTCTCCTTCACCCAGTCAAGCCTTATAATGCCCGTAACAAGGAGAAAAAGCATAATAACAAGTCCGTATATACTTGCAGGAACAGGCAAAGGTAAATATCTGTAAAACATTTCCGCAATAAATGTAATTGCCAGAATTACTCCGAACTGAAAAACATATTTCATTTACATCATCTCCTAAAAACGCAATAAAGACAGTATACTCCCAAAATATGTATTTTTCAATCATTTTTTACAAAACCTAATATTTTTAACAATAAAAAAGAGAATTTGCCGGACTGACAAATTCTCTCTTAATATATTTAACTTATATTTATGCAATTACCTGATTAGCCTCAGCCGCAAGCTCACATCCGGGCTGCTTGTCACAGTTTTCATCATATTCATAATAATCATGAACAAAGCCGCACTTGTTGCAGTAAGCTGTATCTGTATATGCAAAGGTTTCGCCGCAGTCAGGGCATACATAGTCTGCAGATAATGTGTAATCTCCTGAATACAGATCCATCTGGAAATCCATAAGCTTGTTAAAAAGCTCAGAATATTCAGCTGAGTTTACTTCATCAAGATTTGTAAAATCATAGCTTTCCGTACTTGCAACAGTATTGACAGCCTCTATTGTAAAGGCAGTTCCCTCATTATAAGTGCCGGTGTAAACAGCCTTATCAACACGTGTATTGTCAACTGTTGTAATATCGTTTACAAGGTTTATTTTAAGTGTATCAAATATAGTCTTGTATTCAGGCGAATTAACAGCTTCCTTAAGACCTTCCATAGCCATTATCACATCATCACTGCTTATTTCCATATCCTCATAAGTACCGAGAATATCTTCTGTATCACTGCCGTAAATATCCATGCTTGTTGCAAAAACAAGTGCCATATAATCATTTACAAGCTGTGATGCTGACTCACTGTGCTGTCTTAAATATGTTGCAAATCTTGTACTTAAATCTGCGAATTCATCTGAATCAAGCTCAAATCTTGTACCGTTTTCTATCCTTGTCACGCAGCCTGAATCAAAGCCTACAAGAACTTCCTTAACCTGTTCATACATTACCTCAGACTGTTTCTGAAGAGCATTACCTGCCATTGCTGTAGCAACATCTCCGCTTCCCATACCAGCCATAACATTTTCATATGACATTGAAACATATTCCTTGTCAGCAAAAAATTCATCAAGGGCATTGAAATATTCTCCAAGTGTATATGTGTCATATATATAGTTTATAGCTCCCAGTGTGTAGAAAAGCTTTTTATCCATATATACCTTGTCGCCTCTGCCATATACATTTCCGCAGTCAAGAGTAATGTTATTAAAGCTTACTGTCATATGCTGGTCTGAATAACCATCGTCAAAGTTCATACCGCCCTCTGTATTTACGGAATAGCTGAACATTTTATCCTCGTCAAGAGCGATCCTTATTTCATTTAAAAATTCATTTAAGAACTCATCTGCATAACTTGAATATGTCTCAGATTCAGGAGAAAAAGAATTTTCATCTATACTTTCACCATCATACACCTCTGACATATCACTGGTTATTTCAACTACAGCCTTGCCTAAAACTTCGGGATCTATTGATACCTTTACACTTTGATCAATTGTCGCCGTACCCTCCATATCGGTATACATTGACTTGTCAAAATGTTCCTTTTCGATTTCACTGCAGCCTGTGCAGGCAAAAGCAAACACGCAGGAAAGCATAAGTGCAATAAATCTTTTCATTATAATCACTCCTCCTGATTTCTTATATATAGTATATTTTAAATATATCACAAAAAAGCAAAAAAGGGAACTGTATATTTACAACAGTTTCCCTTTTTAGTAATTTCTTACATATTTATTAATATTTTTTTGTAATATATTAACAACTGATTAGTATAAAGGATACTTTTCAACAAGTTTCTTAACTCTTTCAACCGCCTCTTCTATGCCTCCCTTGCCTAAAGGGCTGGTCGCATTGCTTTGCAAGTAACTAAGGCTCCCTTGCCTAAAGGGAGCTGTCAAGCGTAAGCTTGACTGAGGGATTCCTTCTTTGCAATACTGCTCGCCTAAGCATCCAAGGAGCTGGCTGTTCAAATCAGTGAAGCTGATTTGAACAGACTGAGGAATTTTTTCCTAACTGCTTCAACTTAGCAAATGCTTGCATTTGCGGTATTTATTTGCATCGAATTTTTTAAGTCTATGACTTCACTTTGTAACTAAATCCGAATTAATACAAAGGATACTTTTCAACAAGTTTCTTAACTCTTTCAGCAGCCTCTGCCTTATTGCCTTCAAAATCTTTTGCAACAAGGGCAATAATATCTGCAATTTCAACCATATCCTCTTCAACCATACCTCTTGTTGTAACAGCAGGAGTACCAAGTCTGATACCGCTTGCAATACCCGGCTTTTCAGGATCAAACGGTATAGCATTCTTGTTGCATGTTACACCTACTTCATCAAGATCATGTTCAAGCTCCTTGCCTGTAATGTGCATTGGTCTTAAATCAACAAGCATAAGATGATTGTCAGTACCTCCCGATACAATGTTAAAGCCGTTTTCAATAAGTCTTTCACTTAAAACCTTTGCATTGGCAACAACCTGCTTTGCATATTCCTTAAATTCAGGCTTTAAAGCTTCACCAAGACAAACAGCCTTAGCAGCAATAACGTGCATTAAAGGACCGCCCTGTATTCCGGGGAATACAGCCTTGTCAATAATCTTTGCATGCTCTTCCTTGCAGAGAATAAGACCGCCTCTTGGTCCTCTTAAAGTCTTGTGAGTAGTTGTAGTTACGAAATCAGCATAAGGAACTGGATTTGGATGTAAACCTGCAGCCACAAGACCTGCAATATGAGCCATATCTACCATAAGATAAGCTCCAACTTCCTTAGCAACATCGCTGAAGAACTTAAAGTCGATTATTCTTGAATAAGCACTTGCACCTGCAATAATTAACTTTGGCTTATGCTCATGAGCAAGACGTCTTACTTCTTCATAATCAATAGTACCGTCATTCTCCTTTACACCGTAAGGAATAATGTTGTACTGCTTACCGCTCATATTTACAGGTGAACCATGAGTTAAATGTCCGCCGTGGGCAAGATTCATACCAAGTACGGTATCACCGGGCTTTAATACAGCAAAGAATACTGCCATATTTGCCTGAGCACCTGAATGTGGCTGAACATTTGCATGCTCTGCACCAAAAAGCTTGCAAGCTCTTTCTCTTGCAATATCTTCAACTATATCCACCTTTTCACATCCGCCGTAATATCTCTTTCCCGGATAACCCTCTGCATACTTGTTGGTAAGAGGTGAACCCATAGCAGCCATAACAGCCTTTGAAACAAAGTTTTCTGAAGCTATAAGCTCAATATTGTTTCTCTGTCTTGTAAGCTCGGCATTAATGGCATCTGCAACAGCAGGATCCACATTTTTGATTTCGTCAAAATCGTACATTATATAAAGCACCTCCGTAAATAATAAACTTTATAATATATTTCTTTACTTAAATATAATTACATAGTATAACAAATTCATCTCAATGTCAAACATTTTATTCAACTAAATTTTTAAGAAAAAACTCGTAAAAAAAATTATTAAAAACTATTGACAAAGTTTGGATAGTATGTTATATTATAACCATGGTTTAGCACTCGATAGATATGAGTGCTAACAAACCGGAGAAATATCATTTATAATATAAGGAGGAATTGTATTATGAGTTTAAGACCATTAGGCGACAGAGTTGTATTAAAGCAGTTGGAAGCTGAAGAAACTACAAAGGGCGGTATCATTCTTACCACTCAGTCAAAGGAAAAGCCACAGGAAGCAGAAGTTATTGCTGTTGGTCCGGGCGCT
Source organism: Candidatus Gallispira edinburgensis (assembly GCA_904395805.1). GTDB lineage: Bacteria > Bacillota > Clostridia > Lachnospirales > CAG-274 > Gallispira > Gallispira edinburgensis. The sequence goes on from CAJFNV010000094.1 coordinate 16,640, forward strand.
GTTGTTGACGGCAAGTTAGTTCCTATGGAAGTTAAGGTAGGCGAAAAGGTTATTTACTCTAAATACGCCGGTACAGAAGTTAAATTAGATGAGGAAGAATACATTGTTGTTAAGCAGGGAGATATTCTTGCTGTAGTAGAATAATTAAATAATAAATCAGATATTTACAGGAGGTAAGTTGTATTATGGCAAAGCAGATCAAATACGGTGTTGAAGCCAGAAAGGCTTTGGAAAACGGTGTAAATCAGTTAGCAGACACAGTAAAGGTAACATTGGGACCTAAGGGAAGAAACGTAGTTCTTGACAAGAAGTTCGGTACACCTCTCATTACAAATGATGGTGTAACAATTGCAAAGGACATTGAGCTTGAAGATCCATTTGAAAATATGGGTGCTCAGCTTGTTAAGGAAGTTGCAACAAAGACTAACGATGTAGCAGGTGACGGTACTACTACAGCTACAGTTCTTGCACAGGCTATGATACAGGAAGGTCTTAAGAATATTGCAGCAGGTGCTAACCCTATCATTTTAAGAAAAGGTATGGCTAAGGCTACAGATGCAGCAGTTGAAAAGATCAAAACTTTAAGCCAGAAGGTTGCAGGCAAGGAGCATATAGCTATGGTTGCTTCTATTTCAGCAGCTGATGAAGAAGTAGGTGCAATGATCGCCGATGCTATGGAAAAGGTTTCAAACGATGGTGTGATCACTGTTGAAGAATCAAAGACTATGAAGACCGAACTTGACCTTGTTGAAGGTATGCAGTTTGACAGAGGTTATTTATCAGCTTATATGGCAACAGATATGGAAAAGATGGTTGCTAACCTTGATAACCCATATATACTTATTACTGATAAGAAGATCTCAAATATTCAGGAAATATTACCTCTTCTTGAACAGATCGTACAGTCAGGCAGCAAGCTTTTAATTATTGCTGAGGATGTTGAAGGCGAAGCTCTTACAACATTGATCGTAAACAAGTTAAGAGGTACTTTCAACTGTGTAGCTGTTAAGGCTCCCGGCTTTGGCGACAGAAGAAAGGAAATGTTAAAGGATATAGCTATTCTTACAGGCGGTACAGTTATTTCAAGCGAATTAGGCTTAGAGCTTAAGGATACAACTATGGATCAGCTGGGACGCGCAAAGAGCGTAACTGTAAGCAAGGAAAACACTATTATCGTTGACGGTGCAGGCGACAAGGCTGAAATTTCAGCAAGAGTAGGTCAGATCAAGGCACAGATCGAAGAAACAACTTCTGAATTTGACAAAGAAAAGTTACAGGAAAGACTTGCTAAGTTAGCAGGCGGTGTTGCTGTTATTAAAGTCGGTGCAGCAACTGAAATGGAATTAAAGGAAAAGAAGCTTCGTATGGAAGATGCTCTTGCAGCTACTAAGGCAGCAGTTGAGGAAGGTATAATCGCAGGCGGCGGTTCTGCTTATATCCACTGTATTACAGCAGTTGAGGAAGCATGCAAGGACTTAACAGGTGATGAAAAGACAGGTGCAGGCATTGTATTAAAGGCTCTTGAAGCTCCTCTTCGTCAGATAAGTGCAAATGCAGGACTTGAAGGTGCTGTTATCATCAACAACGTTAAGGAAAGCAAGGAAGGCTATGGCTTCAATGCTCTTACAGAAGAATATGTAGATATGTTCGATGCAGGTATTATTGACCCAACAAAGGTTACAAGAAGTGCTTTACAGAACGCTAACAGTGTAGCTTCTACAATTCTTACAACTGAGTCAGTTGTTGCCGATATTAAGGAACCTGAGCCGGCTCCTGCAGGTGGCGCAGGCATGGGCGGAATGATGTAACATACCGTAACGCAATGAGAGAAAGCTAGCTTTCTCTCATGCGTCAGGTATGTTATCGAGTTTTTTTGTTTGAAAGCGTTAGCTTTCACTTGCATTAGCAAGTAAATATGCGTAAGCATATTTAAAACAAAAAAATGAGATATTCCTAAATGTAACGTAAAACTATTGCAACACAATCAAAAAACAGCTTTGCTGTTTTCTGAAACAATAAAAAATGGGGTTATTTCAACTTTGAAATAACCCCTGTTTTAATATAAAACGATTTATAAGGAGAACACTTTATGCCATTTATAAACACAAAAATCAACACAAAACTTACAAAAGAGCAGAGAGACACAATAAAAACAAAGCTTGGTCAGGCGATCACAACCATTCCCGGAAAAAGCGAAGCATGGCTTATGGTAGGCTTTGAAGAAAACGTTCCCCTTTACTTTAAAGGCAGCGATGAAGGAACAATAGCCTTTATTGAAGTAAAGGTATACGGCAAGGCTTCACCTTCTGTATTCAATACTCTTACAGGAAAAATATGCGACATTTATTCAGAGGTCCTTGGTATGGATGCTTCTAAAATTTATGTTAAATATGAAGAGGTTGAAAACTGGGGCTGGAACGGCAGTAATTTTTAATCAAACAGCAAGACTTTAAAAAGCTTCCTTTCACAACAAAAGGAAGCTTTTTAACTCTTATCTCTCCGCCCTTGCCCATGGATCAAACACTATTTCATACCCATGCTTTCTCATTCTCTTACACATATCAATTACCTTGTCGTCCTCCCACAGGTTATCTTCAAAATACATCATATTTTCAAGGACAGACTTTCTGATACCGAAAAACTGACATGGTATATAATCAGCTCTCTGAGCATATTTCAGTCTTTTCATATATCCGTCGCTTATCTCAGGCGTGCCTGCATATTCCGAATACATTCTGCCGCCCTTTTCACTAAGTGTAGCATACTGTATTTTACCGTTTTTTATGACCATACCCCCGACCATGCCCACATTTTCAAGCTGGAGTATCTGACATATTTCATTTACTGCCTCTGCATGAAATTTCAAATCAGGCTTTGCAACTATAATATACTCATTTGTGACACCCTTAATGTTTTCAATGTTATTTATAATTGCAGGCTTTACAAGACACTTATATTTTACCCTGTAAACAGAAGCATTGGGGACTGCAATTTCCACAGTTCCGCTTATTTTCATTCTGTTCAAATGACTTTCCACAGCCATTACCCCTGTTGTAAGACAGTAAGGCTTTGCCTCTATATCACTTGCCACAGAATTTCTGTGGACCCTCCAGTAATAAAGTACCCTGGGAATATGATAAATATTTTCGGCAATTTCACAAAGCCTTAATATCAGATCGTGGTCCTGACTTCCGTCAAATCCTCTTCTGAATCCTCCTACTTTGTCAAAAAGAGCCTTCTTAAAAACAGATAAATGACAAATATAATTATTGCCTCTTAAATTAAATATTGAAAACTCATCTTTAAAATGAATAATATCAGGATTATTTACACTCTTTGAAAAGCTTGCCTCGTCACTGTAAATATAATCGGCACCCTTGTCAATTGCAAGCCTTACTTCATAAAGGGCATCGGGAGAAAGTACATCATCATGGTCAAGAAGAGCAATATACTCCCCCGTTGCAAGTGAACAGGCAGCATTGCTGTTGTCCACAATACCCCCGTTTATATTAAGCTTAACATACTTTATCCTCTTGTCATTTATTCCTCTTATTATGCTTTCAATATATCTGTAATTGCTTGTACTTCCGTCGGCAATGCAAAGCTCCCAGTCTGAATAAGTCTGGTTTAATACGGACATAAGCATTTCTTCAAGCATTTTTCTCTCAGTATTGTACACGGGAACACATATGCTGATTTTTACAGCCCTGTCAAACTTCTCACGGCTCTGCCTTTCAAGTCCCTCTTCACTGAGCACATTTTCCCTCATGTATCTGTCAGTTTCAATTTTATACCTGATTCTTTCTCTTAATTTAACGGTAAGAGCCTTGAACCCCTTGTCCCTTCCGTAATCCATTATTTTTTTTATGATCATTGCTCTTACCTCTTTCAAATTATTTTTCAGTAAATATGATTTACAATAACTTACAGAAACTGTCACAAAATAACTGATAATTCTCTTTAACTGCCCAATTCCGGTTTACTGCATCACCCCCTAACAACACCTTAACATTTCCAACCAATTAAGCCTCCCTTGCCTAAAGCAATACTGTCAACTTAAAGGATTAACATAAACTTACCCGTTCAAAAAGGCGGCGTGCCCGCCCTCTTGGCTCCTTTGCCTAAAGGGAGCTGGCTGTTCAAATCAGTGAGCTGATTTGAACAGCCTGAGGGATTTTTCTTTCCTAACTGCTTCAACTTAGCAAATGCTTGCATTTGCGAAGCATTGATTTTTCTTAAGTTGACAGTATCGCTTGCCTAAAGGGAGGGGGAGAAACGCTTGCGTTTATTGAATCGGAAAGACTTATCCGACAAGGCGTAGCCTTGCTTTTGACGAAGTCAAAAGTTCTGATGGAGGAGGGATTTTCCTAAATTCTAATTTATCTCACTTACCAAAAACTTTTAAATCAACTAAACAGCATTATATCAAATATAAAGTTTCCGCAATTTTCAAATTACATAAAAATTATCTGCCCTATCTTCCTTACAAAACCGCTCTTCCAAATACCATACTTCACAACAACACCAAGCTTCTGCCACTTATTTTTTTCGGGCATAGTTCCGTAAGCCTTAAGCATAGCCTTATATTCATAGGGCATCTTATACTTCTCCATAAGCTCAACAGCCATAACATAACCAAGCTCAAGCATTTTTTTAGCCCTGCTCCTGTCCATTACCCTTTCCGCAATATATTTAGGACTGTCCATATTCTGGGCACCGCAGGCATTGTCACTGTGCTTTCTGTATCTTACTGTACACTTGTCAACATATTTTATATTTCCAAACACAGCAGCAGTAGCTGCTATCCACCAGTCATGTACAGGAATAAGCTCAGGCTCCTTAAGAATATCGGCAAGAGCACGATTAAATGCCATAGTACATCCCGTTACAGAATTCTGAACAAGGAGCTTGTTTAATCCGGTCCCCTTTACATCTATATGCTGACTTTTTATCATTGAAGGAAAAATAATATTGTCATTCTCATCAATAACAGTCAGATCCGTATGTACAAGAAGGGGAGTATCAACTCCCTCAAACTCCTTAAGTGTAACTTCAACTTTATCCTTTTCCCATATATCGTCCTGGTCACATGTAAATATTACATCGGCATCGGACTCCCTTATAAGCTCAAAAAAATTAGCCTTTGGACTTCCCGAATTTTCTCTGTTTGTAAAAAACTTTACTTTATCGGGATATTTTCTTGCATACTGCCTTACAACAACCATTGTTCCGTCAGTTGAAGCATCATCTCTTATATGCAGTGTCCAGTCCTCATAAGTCTGTGCAATAATGCTTTCTATCTGCTTTCCTATATACTTTTCGCCGTTGTATGCCGCCATTAAAATATCAACTTTCATTAAATTACCTTCTTATCTTAGAAATCGCAAGTGTCATAACATATCTCACATTAATTGCAGTATGCATAAGAAATGTAACCACAAAGTTATGCTTATTCTTATAATACATATCATAAAATCTCTTTATACCGTCATGAAAATGCTTAATAACCACAGGACTTTTTGTATGTAAACCGCTCTGACCTTTTAAATGGGTCATTTTGACCCCTGCATAATAAACCACTTTATAGCCTGCCTGCTTTATTCTGTAACAAAGGTCAATATCCTCACCATACATAAAAATACTCTCATCAAAAAGCCCCACCTTACCCAGCACTCTTTTGGGAATAAGCATAAAGGCACCGCTTACGCTGTCCACTTCATTTGTTTCATCCTGGCTTAAATAATTAAGGGTGTATCCTCCGAACTTTTTGACCTTTGGAAAAAGCTTGTCAAGCTTAAGCACATAGCAAAGACTGTTAAAAGGTGTGGGGAATCCTCTTTTGCAGCCGTGGTCAAAACTTCCGTCTTTAAGCAGTGTCTTTATTCCAAGGCAGCCAATATCACTATGCCTGTCCATATATTCAACGGCACCTGTCAATGTACCCTCTTCCATAATTGTGTCCGAATTAAGGAAAAGGATATATCTGCCTATGGCAATATTTACACCAATGTTGCAGGCATGACCAAAGCCCTTGTTTTCAACATGGGAGAGAATCTTTACACGCTTATCCTCCATTTCAAAATATTCACTTACTTTAGATGAATTGTCAACTACAATGATCTCATATTCAATACCTCTTGTTGTTTTAATGACCGAATTAACAGTCTGCATTGTCAAAAGCCTTGTATTGTAGTTTACAATAATAATTGATAAGTCCATAATATTCTCCCTGTACTCTGTTCTTATTTTTCAGGACCCGTTCACCCTCATAATCACGAAGTCTGTATCACATGGGAGACGTGATCCGCCATAGTGACATCCATCCCCCTCTGATATATATTAGTACATTATTCTTTAAATTTCAATAGATTTATTCCAATTATTTATAGCAAAATAATTACAAAATACTACAATTATTTTATTTCATATACTTATTGACAAAGAACATTTTTAATTTTATACTTAAATTACAGACAAAAACGAGGAGGTAATCAACTATGAAAAAAACAATATTATTCTTATCCGCTATTATATCTGTCATATTAATGTCATCAATAGCATATGCAGAAAGCGGAAATGCCTTTTATAAATATATGATGAATAAGGACGGCACAATTTATTATGCGGAAGATGGCGAAGGTGATATTAAGCTTCCCGATGAAACAAACAACTTTTATGTCGCAGATGATTATATATATTACACTGCCTACAGCAGCAACAACTATGATACGGCAGACCTTTACCGTTGCAGCATAGACTTTTCACAAAAAACACACCTTACGAGCTGCAGTCCCTACAATGTATTTTATTACAACAATTCAATATACTATACAGTACCTGTATACGAGGGAGAAGTCCTTTACAGTATGGATACAGATACCCTTGAAGTTAAAAAATACCTTACATACACAGGAGAGTTGGCTATTTACAGCATAGAAAAGGACTATATATATTTCGCTGTTATGGACAATGATTACATAACAACAAAATTTTATAAAATGAGTATACATGACCGCACCGACAAAAAGCTTCTCTACCTTACTCAGACTGAATATATTTACGAATGTTTTGCTGCGGGAGACAAAGTATATATAGACACATTCAGATCTATAAAAATCATGGATGACAGAACAGGGCAGATACTTAATACTATTGATTACGATGATATTGATCTTTATATTTTGGGGCAGGTTGACGGAACTGTTTATTTATGCGACATAATCGGTAAAATATATTATATCGACAGTAACAACGATCTGCAGTTTGTTGCAGAAGGTACATATATAGAAGACAGAGGAGTTATAATGGGAGAAAACATTTCAAATAACAGGATCTATCTTTATATGAGTGATTATGCCAATAATACCTATAAAATATATGAGTACAATATCATAAGCAATACATTTACGGAAATTAATTAAAACTCTTAAACCGTAAACAAAGAGGGGGGGAATATTCATGAAGAAAGCAATATTATTTTTATCTGCTATCCTGTGTGTCATATTAATGTCATCAATGGTATATGCAGACAGCGGAGAGTCTTTTCACTTTTTAATAATGAACAGTAAGGGTACAACCTATTACACAAAAGAAGGTGCAGGAGATGTAAAGCTTCCCGACGAGATTCAAACCTTCTATGTCACAGATAATTATATATACTATACAGCTTATGACAGCAGCGGTAATTATAAAAATCTGTACCGCTGTAATAAGGACTTTTCACAAAAAACACTCTTTGCAAACTGTAACATAGATAATGTAGTTTTCTATAATAACTCAATATATTATACATCACCTGAAAATAATAAAGAGGTTCTTTACAGCATAGATACAGATACCCTTGAAATAAAAAAACACCTTACATACACAGGCTATATAGAGGTTTTAAACGTAAGCAATAATTATATATATTTCTTTGTAAGCGATGACAGCAATGTAACAAAGCTTTACAGAATGAACATATATGATAACACCGATAAAAAACTTATATATCTTAGTAAAATGGAACATATTTATGAATGTATATCAGCAAACAACAAAACATATATAGACACAAGCTATTGTATGAGAATTGTTGACAACTCAACAGGTCAGTTGCTTAATTCAGTTTCTTACGGTTATACTATGTACTATCTTGCAGGGCAAGCAGACGGAACAGTTTATTTATATGATGGCTCAGGAAAAATTTATTATATTGATGAAAACAACAACCTGCAGTTCCTTGCTGAAGGCACATATATAACAAACAGAAGTACTATAATGGGAGAAAATATATCAAATAACAGTATCTATCTTTATGCATATGATTTTGACAATGAGAACTATAAAATTTATGAATACAGCATCCCTGAAAACAAATTTACCGAAATTAATTAACAACACTTAATAAAAAGACTGCAATAAACTCATTTATGTTTTGTTGCAGTCTTTTTTTGTTCTAATATATCATACTAAAACGGAATACACCACTTATAATTCAAAAGCTCCTCCGCATGACCTAAATACTCCTTAAATACATATTCCACCTCAGGTTCCTTAAAGCTTATCTGATCCTTAAGTTCCGAAAAATCCTTGTAATCAATAATAGGGTACAGCTTTTTCTGTATAGCATATATAAGTCTGTGTACTTCCTCATACTCATCGTAACATATGCTTTCTGTACGCACAAGATAATGTATCTGTTCAAGCTCTGCAAACATATGCCATAATATAAGCAAAACTTTATACAAATCATTCCTCATAGGGAATGAAGGATTTTTATCTAAATAATCAATGTCTTCCTGATAAAGCATGTGAAAATATGTAAGAATACCGCATGAAACGGAAAGGTCCGTATTTGCATAAAGTCCGTTCCTTATAATATCCCAGTAATTGTTATGGAGCCTGAAAAGAGCCTTTATATTATATCTGAACCTGGACTCTTTTCCTATGGGGAAGAACAGGCTGTTTACAACAGCCACAATTGCAACCGCTATTCCCAGATACAAGATCCTTAAAGTAATTGCCGTTGTCTCATTTATTGTCATTGCAGCCAGTGTAAGGGCATAGCAGGTGGAAAATATAGGCTGATACCATGTCCCGGGCATTGAGCAGTACATTAATGAAACCATAACAAGAGAAAAAAGAAGCTGTCCTTCAATACCAGGCAGCAGAGGATAAATTATAAATTCAATACCGCAGCCGATAAATGTTCCTATTGACCTTGTTTTCATACGATAGCTGCTTTCCTCACAGCTTGGCTGGAGAAGAAGAAAGGCATTAAAAGGTATCCAGTAAGAATGAGTAACAGGTATAATATAGCTTACAAGAGAGCTTACGACCATAACAACTGAAAGTCGTATTGCAAAGCCCATTTCAAAAGATTCAACGGAAAGCCTTGATCTTATATCCTTTATAAAATTCCTCTTGTTTACCTTTTTTATAGGCTCCGCAACTCCCTGCTCCTCCTTACAGGTCTTTAAAAGAAGAATTATCATATGCAGAACACTTCTTGAAAAAATACGAAGTCTGCCTTCATGAATTGTCATATTGTCAAGGAGCCGCTGAGCCTCTCTGATCAGTGGATCCTGTGAACCTGATTCAAGCTGAAATGAGGTTTCCCTTAAGAAGGATGAAATACGCCTTAATATGAGAATATGCTCCAAATCAAGCTTATCCTGCCACTCAAAATCAGTAATAAGATATGAAAACCTCTGTATAAGTGTCCCCACCATATCATAGATCTGATTTTCTTTTGTCTGTACCGCAAAAAACTTCTGATGATATGAAATGTGGTGAAAATCATAAATAAGCTGCTGAAAACGCTTTTCAAGTTCCTTTTTCTTTTCGGGATAAACAAGCATCTCTATAAGCTCCGAAAGCTCATACAACGTACCCTCAAGAGTAACAGACAGGTCTGCCCTTTTAAGAAAAAATCTCACATAAAACCATATGGAAACAGCCAGAAGGGGCACACAGAACCAGAAAACAACAAGCTCCATGAAAAACTCATATGTACTTTCCGGCGGCATTAATGACAGAAATACAAAGAACATTGCATATGAAAAATACCCCTTCGGATTAAACTGAGAACTCTGCGTAAAAACAAGAAAAAATGGTACACATATATTAAGCAAAAGGTTCAGCCTTAAATTCCATGAGCTTATGTAAGCAAGAAGTATAAGCAGACTGCCTACAATCAAAAGCTTTACATAGCCCCAAAACGTATTGTTGTTTTTCTTGTACCTCATCTGAAAAAATATAGTTACGATAGATGCGATCATTACATACTGCATACCAAACACAAAGTACACAAAACCAAATGAAAGCAAAAAGAACAGTATAACAGGACATGCCCTCTTAAGTGAATTCAAAAAAGTCTTTAATAACACCATACAGTAAACCGCCATAAATAAATCCCCTTCCCCTGAAAATAAATGTACCCTTATAAATATTTTACAACATTTAATAAAATTTGTATATAATAAATATTTGATAATACAAAAAAGCTTTAGCGGAAAGGCTTTTTCACCTTTACACTAAAGCTTTAATCAAAACACCTGATTATCAATCCATTTCAAGTATCTCATTATAAAAATTCTTGTAATCAGTCCTCTTATCCTGAGTAAACTTAATTGCGGAACGCGGGTGACAGTTTAAAACACCTGTCATAAAGTAAGGGAAGTCATATCCCCATACAACGCCTTCTTCCTTAAGTTTCAATATATGTTTTTCAACAAAGTCCATTGTAGGAACAACATTGTACTTTGGATTTCTCAAAAATCCAAGAAGCAGTTCCATAAAACAGTTACCTGCACCTCTGCCTATACCGCTCATTGTAGCGTCAATAAGTGTTGCTCCGTTTCTGAGAGCTGTAATTGTGTTTGCAAAGGCAAGCTGCTGATTATTGTGTCCATGGAAACCTATCTTCTTGTTATACTTTTTGCCTATTTCAACATATCTCTGAGTAAGGGTTTCAATTTCCTCGGGATAGAAAGAGCCGAAACTGTCAACAAGATATATAATGTCTGTACCGCTGTGGGCAAGCATTTCAAGTCCGTTATAAAGCTGTTCTTCTCTTACTTTTGACACAGCCATTATGTTTACGGATACTTCATAACCCTTAGCCTTTGCATCCTCTATCAAATCAATTGCCGCAGGTATCTGATGGATATATGTGGCAACTCTCACAAGATCAAAAGGACTTTCCTCCTTTGGAAGAACATCGTTTTTGTCTGTTCTTCCCACATCAAGCATAACAGCAAGCTTAAGAGGACTGTTATTCTCACCAACGATCTCTCTTACGTCACTGTCAACGCAGAACTTCCACTTGCCGAATTCCTTTTCGTCAAATATTTCCTTGGAAGCCTTGTATCCGAACTCCATGTAGTCAACGCCTGCTTTTATGTTTGCCTTGTACAGATCCTTTACAAATTCATCTGTAAATCTGAAATTGTTTACAAGTCCTCCGTCTCTTAATGTAGCATCCACAACCTTTAAATCAGGAATGTATGATATAAGGTTGGGCTTTTTTTCGGCTCTGTTTCCATTATCAGCCATTCTCTTCACCTCCGCAGATTCATCTCAAACTAATTTTAAACTTCCAACTAATATAAACAAAATGAATCCCTTATAAAACCAATAAGCTTACAAAAAATCCCCGCCGCCGTCGACCAACGGGTTCAGCACTTTCAGCTACGCTGAAAGCCAGCTCTCCGAGCTGTCCGATAAATCTTTCGGTGCAATGCTGGCGAAAGCGGGGAAGTAACACTCCCTTGCGGTCAAAACCTGCATAAGACAACAACTTTTCAGCCGCAAGGGTCGATAATGGGTGTTCAGCACTTTCAGCTTCGCTGAAAGCCATCCCTTGCAAATTTCAGCTATGCCGAATTTTACAAGGGATGTCCGGATTACTTCTTCCGGTGCAATGGGAATATCGAAAATTCCCCTTCCTTTTGGTTCTTTTCGGGAAAAGAACATAAATCACCAACGCTTTGTCTTATTCTTTATCTCTTCCTTAATTTCTTCAACAAAGTCCTCAAGCTTATAGCTGCCCAAGTCCTCAGCCTTGCATCTTACAGAAACTGCACCCTCTTCAGCTTCCTTTTCACCTACTACAACAATGTAAGGCACTCTTTCATTTCTTGCCTCTCTTATTTTGTAGCCTATCTTTTCAGCTCTGTGATCGGTTTCAACTCTTACTCCTGCCTCCTTGAAAGCAGCCTCAACCTTTGTAGCATAATCGGCATACTTGTCTGAAATAGGAAGTACCTTTACCTGTACAGGAGCCAGCCATGTTGGGAAATGTCCTGCAAAGTGCTCTGTAAGTATACCTATAAATCTTTCAACTGAACCGAATACAACTCTGTGGATCATAACAGGACGCTTCTTAGTACCGTCCTTGTCAGTATATTCAAGCTCAAATCTTTCAGGCAGCTGCATATCAAGCTGAATAGTACCGCACTGCCATGTTCTTCCCAGAGAGTCCTCAAGGTGGAAGTCAATCTTAGGACCGTAGAATGCACCGTCACCTTCATTTATAACATAATCTCTTCCAAGCTCATCAAGGGCACCCTTAAGACCTTCAGTAGCTCTTTCCCATTCTTCATCAGTTCCCATAGAATCCTCGGGACGTGTAGAAAGCTCAATGTGATAATTAAATCCGAAGAGAGAATAAACCTCATCAATAAGTGCAACAACACCCTTTATCTCGTCCTTTATCTGGTCAGGTGTCATGAATATATGTGCATCGTCCTGTGAGAAGCACCTTACTCTCATAAGTCCGTGGAGAGCACCGCTCTTTTCATGACGATGTACAAGACCGATCTCACCTGCTCTTATAGGCAGATCTCTGTATGAATGAGGCTCCTGCATATAAACAAGCATACCGCCCGGGCAGTTCATAGGCTTGATTGCAAAGTCCACATCATCTATCTTTGTTGTATACATATTTTCCTTATAGTGATCCCAGTGACCTGAACGCTCCCAGAGCTGTCTGTTAAGCATCATAGGAGTCTGTATTTCAACATATCCTGCTCTTGTATGAATCTCTCTCCAGTATTCAAGAAGGGTGTTTTTAAGTACCATACCCTTTGGCAGGAAGAATGGGAATCCGGGACCTTCGTCTAAAATACAGAAAAGACCAAGTTCCTTGCCTAACTTTCTGTGATCTCTCTTCTTAGCTTCTTCAAGCATATTGATATAAGCCTCAAGGTCGCTTGCCTTTGTATAAGCTGTTGCATAAAGACGTGAAAGCATCTTGTTCTTTTCGCTTCCTCTCCAGTAAGCACCTGCAACGCTCATTATCTTAACAGCCTTTACAGGCTTAGTGCTCATAAGGTGAGGACCTGCACAAAGGTCAGTAAATTCTCCCTGCTTATAGAAAGAAATAACAGCATCCTCAGGCAAATCATTTATAAGCTCTACCTTGTATGGCTCATTCTTTTCCTCCATAAACTTGATAGCCTCTGCTCTCGGAAGCTCAAATTTCTCTATAGGAAGATTTTCCTTAACGATCTTCTTCATTTCCTTTTCGATCTTTTCAAAATCCTCCGGATTGAAAACTATATCGTCAAAATCATAGTAAAAACCGTCTTCTGTTGAAGGACCGATAGCAAGCTTTGCATCGGGATAAAGTCTTTTTACAGCCTGAGCTAAAATATGAGACGCAGTATGTCTGAAAGCTCTCTTTCCCTCGGGATCGTCAAATGTGCATATAGCAACCTGACAGTCCTCTTTAACACCCTCTCTAAGGTCAACAACTTCCCCGTTGATCATACCGCAGCAGGCATTTCTTGCAAGACCTTCACTTAAGTCCTTTGCAATATCAAGGATAGTAGTTCCTGCCTCATAAGCCTTTACACTTCCGTCCTTTAAAGTAACATTTACCATTTTTTACACTCCTTTTATAATATTATTGCTTGTCCTTTTTTACTTATAAAAAAACGGCAACCAATCCCCAAAGGGACGAGTTACCGTGGTTCCACCCTAATTGCAGTAAAACTGCCGCTTTTAAACTTTTAACGTAAGTTACCCGGGCTTTATTGGAGCCGCTCAGAGGTGGTTTTCACATTCTGCCGTCATAGAATGCTCACAGCAAATGCATTCCTCTCTGAATGACTGACAAAAGCTACTGTCCTCATCAACACTTTAAATCTTAATTAATAACATGATAACACCTATAGAGGTATAAGTCAAGAAAATTTATATTAAAATTTTCATTTAAATTTTTAAATAAGATATAAATTAGCAGTCTTAAGCAAATAAATCACAGTAGAAGCATATTTACTTAAGTTACACAAGCACTAAAGTGCTTTCCACTTATTTACTCCAAGCTCACCATATTCCTTAATATCACTTATCATTGCCCCAAGCTCATCCATTGCTCTGTCTGCATCCTTGCCCGGAAGAATAGCTCCAAATATACCTGACGGCAACCCTGAGAAAATTCCCATGCCTCCGGCAGAAATTGGTGCAGCTGCAATTGATTTTGTCATTACCTTAAATGTAAAATGAGGTCTTAATGAAGCAAGATAAAGCTGTACAATAGTTATTATTAAACATATTGACACAATAACTCCGCCTACACTTCCCCAGACAATTCCTATTCCGCTCATCAACGCAATGCATGTAAAAAATACAATAAATTTAAATATATGGTGACCTCTTAAAAATATTAAGAAAAATAAAAATAATATTAAACCCAGTATAGCTCCCAAAAGAGGAACGGCACTTCCAATAAGAGCTCCTATAAACATAGGTATAATACCAAGAATTATATTTATCAGTGCAGACCCCAGATTTATTTTTGAGCTGTAAGACATATCAATGCCTGCGATATCATCAATTTCAAATTCCTTGCTTGTCTGTTCTTTACCAAGCCAATTCCTACCGCTTAATCTGAATAATATTCTCTTATTTGTAACAAGGAGCTTTCCATCCTGCCACAAACCCTTTATTGCAGCTCTTACTGTACAAATATCATACTGTCTTATAATAGTTTCATCACTGCAGGGCTGAACAAGATCTGGTGTTATTCTTGCCCCTCTTTCATATACATTTTCAAGTGGCTTAATATAATCTTCCTGTGAAAATGTAAGAAGCTTTCTCAATGCAATGGCACTGCTTTTATTACTGCTTTTATCCTTTGGAGTTACACTATAATATATTTTATCAAGAAAGCTGCCTATTGCATCTGAAATCCCCTTTATTATACTTCCAATATCAGAATTTCCGTTGCCATTTGAAGGCTCCGTATCATTTTGGACATTTTCATTTGTACTTTTCTGTACTTTATTCTGTATGCAGTTGCACACCTCACCATCCTTTAGTTCTTTTCCGCACTGATCACAAAATTTCGCCATAAAAACCTTCCCCCTCTATGTATAAAGTTTCTTCAAATCTAAATCTGCAATTTTCCACTGTTCATTTTCTTTCACATAAGTACCGTATACAACAGCCCTTGATGTATTTGATGTAGTCCTATTTCTTCCAAAAATGCTGGTGTAACTGCTGTTTACCTTGTATCTGAATGACATTTTCAGTTCAACATAAAATTTCCCTTCATATACATATGTTCTGTCAACCTCAGTTTCAAAATTATTCAATGAAATGCCCGTTATCCTATATCTTGAATTGCTGTTAATTGAATTATATGTACTACTGTATTCCCTGTTAACATCATTTAAATATTCATTTCCAATATATGTCTTCAATCCGTCAGCATTTCTTCTGTTAGCAATTTCTCCATATACAAAAGGTATAAATTTTTCAAACTGATCCACAACAGTCTTTTTAATATTATCATCAAGTTCAAGATTATCTATTTTTATTTCCTTATTACTGCTCAAATAATATTTAAACGAATCACTTTTCATGTATTCTGCTGATGCATCTATTACATTTGAACCACTGAACACATCAACTCTGTATGTCTTTATGCCGTCTTCTTCATTATCAAATATCTTTGCATTTTCATCTGTAAGAGCTATACCGTCAATACTAAGATTGTAATTATTAGGTGCTGTCAATTTAGCCCCATATGCCACATAATTTTCAGAATAAACCTTCCATTCCGGGAAAACACCAATAACTCTTTCCCCCGTTTTTCTTAATGTAACATCGGTATACATTCCCTTTTCATTTCCGTCATATTCAAAGTAAAACTCTTTACTATCCGTGCCTATGTCTTCTTTGGATATTAATTTAACATTTTTTATTTTTTTCTCATTTTTTTCATTTACGTTCTCTTTAGCATCGAAATTTTCCTTTTTCAGGAACGGAGATTCCGGTAAATAAAGGCAGGAATACACCTTATCAAAATCCCCGTTATATGATGCTACAACAAACTTTTTGGCTACTGCAGATGGACTTGCTACCGAACTTATTGTTCCTGCTCCAATTCCTATAAGGCATATTACACCGACTGCTGTTGCCAGACGCACCTTTGTTTTTTTAGGCATTGATTTGATTTTAGCGTTTATTTCGTTAATATCAAATCCTGTACTCCTCTTGCCGTTATTACCTTCACCGGTAACATAGGAATCATCAAAGTCATAGTGATACACCTTCCCTCTTTGTATAGGCTTATCATCAATCTTATAAACCCTGTCACTTCTTACTATAACTCTGTCACTGGAATAGGGCCTTTTTATAGGCCTGTCATTTTCAACTTTATAACTATTTTCCATTCCCCCACCCCTTTGCACTTTTAACAAATCACATTTATGCAAATACTTGTTTTTATATATTTTCACCTTTATTTTAACAATATCCGCCATCAAAGTCAACAATTTGTTGATTTTCTTTTTGTTTTTTTGACATTTTTTGTTATTTTTAACAACCAGATTCAAACCATGTTAAGCGCAATTCAGCATCTATATCAGTAATTCTCAATATCTACTTTCTCTGCCCTACAGGTATAGTGCAGCACGCTCTCACATATCTTATCAAAATTGGCATAATTATCACTTACATAAAACTCTCTTCTGCCCTCACCCTCGTTATCTGTAAGCATATCATTATTATGTAAATATTCCTTAAGTTTAACAGCCGTCGCCTTTGCAGGGTCAACAATAGTGACCTTTTCCCCTACAAATTCACCTATTGTAGCCTTAAAAAGAGGATAATGGGTACATCCCAGTATAATGGAATCTATATCCTTTTCAACAAGCTCTGTAAGATACTCCCTGACTGTAAGCCTTGCAATTTCATTATCTGTCCAGCCCTCCTCAGCAAGTGGCACAAAGAGAGGACAAGCCTTCTTAAAGACCTGTATTCCGCTGTCGGCATTTTTGAGCCTTTTTTCATATGCTCCCGAGCTTACGGTGCCCTGAGTACCTATAAGACCTACTCTCTTGTTTTTTGTAGCTTTAAGACAGCTTTCAACTCCCGGAGTAACAACTTCTATTATAGGCAGATCCGAAAAAGTTCCGGAAAGACTTTCATAACAGTTTGAGCTTACTGTATTGCAGGCAATAACAATAGCCTTAACATTTTTTGTCAGCAGAAACCTTATTATCTGCTCTGAAAATTTAGTAACGGTCTCCCTGCTTTTTGAGCCGTAGGGAACCCTTGCAGTATCTCCGAAGTATATTAAATCTTCATGTGGCAGCATTTTTATTATCTGCTTTGCAACAGTCAGTCCCCCCACACCAGAATCAAATACACCTATAGGTCTTTTGTCCATAACATTAGTCCTCATTTCTGCTAAAGCCCAAATCAATGATCTTATCTATAATTTCTTCCGTACTCAAGCCAACCTCATTAAAGAGCATTGTATACATACTTATAGGAGTAAATCCAGGCAGAGTATTTATTTCATTAAACACTATTCTCTCAGTGCCTTCCTCCATAAAGAAGTCAACTCTTGAAAGACCTCTTCCGTCAAGAGCCTTAAATATTTTTACTGCCTTTTCTCTTATTTCCTCAGTCTTGTTTTCCGGAATAGGTGCAGGAATAACAGTCTTTGACTCCTTGTTGTTGTACTTTGCATCGTAATCGTAAAATTCTGCAGCAGCAAGGACCTGACCGACTGCAGAAGCCTTGACATCGGTATTTCCAAGCACAGCACATTCAAGCTCATAGCCTGTAATGTTTTCTTCTATTACAACAGTCCTGTCCTCCTTTGAGGCAGTCCATAATCCGTCAACAAGCTCATCCCTGTTATGTGCCTTTGTAATACCCACACTTGAACCTGCACAGGCAGGCTTAACAAAGCATGGATAGCCGCATACATCCTCAACCTTTTCAATACAGCTTTCTATATCGTTTTCAATCTCATTTCTGTACACAACGGTATATTTTGCCTGATCAATGCCAAGCTTTTCAACTATGATCTTAGTGAAAGCCTTGTTCATACTCACAGCAGAAGACAGAACACCGCAGCCCACATAAGGAATTTTTGCAAGTTCAAAAAGCCCCTGAATTGTGCCGTCCTCACCGTTAGCACCATGGAGCACAGGGAAAACAAGGTCCACAGGCATAAGCTTCACCTTTTCCCCTACTATTCTGAATATTCCCCTGTGTGTGGCGTCTGGACTCAGAATTGCCTCGGTCGCATATTTCTCCCATGTATCATTCTGTATATTTTCAACAGGACCGTCATATAAAAGCCAATGTCCTTCCTTTGTTATATATACAGGCAAAACAGTATATTTGTCCTGATTAATGTGTGATATAATATTTGCCGCACTTACCTTTGACACATCATGCTCTGATGACTGTCCTCCGAATAAAACAGCAATAACCTTTTTAGCCATATTCATATTTCCTTTCCGTTTTTATGAGCTGTTGTATATGGCTGTTATAAAACCAAATCACATAAGTTCCAACCGCTTATTTAAGCTGTTGCTGTTCCCTGTAGGGGCGAGCATTGCTCGCCCGCAATTTATTATAACACCATAAAAACAAAGCACACATTTTTATATTCATTTTATACCTAAACGCCCTTTATTACAAGAGTAAATTTCATTCTTTGTCCCTTATTTCATCAAGCACCTTCATCCACTCATTAACAGAAGCATCGCTTGGCATTCTCCAGTCCCCTCTCGGGCTTAAGCTTACTGAACCCACCTTAGGTCCGTCAGGCAGACAGCTCCTCTTAAACTGCTGTGAGAAAAATCTCCAATAGAAATTTCTGAGCCACTTATAAAGCGTTTTTTTGTCATACTTATCCTTAAAGGCAATTTGTGAAAGATAGTATATTTTGTCTGGCTCAAAACCCAATCTCATCATGTTGTAAAGGAAAAAGTCATGAAGTTCATAAGGTCCCACAACATCCTCTGTTATCTGTGCGATTTCACCGTTCTCATCGGGAGGAAGCAGCTCGGGAGAAACAGGCGTATCAAGTATATCGGTTAAAATTTCTTTAAGCTTTTTGTCCTCTGTGGTGTCTGCCACATACTGTATAAGGTATTTAATAAGTGTCTTAGGTATTGAACAGTTTACACCATACATACTCATGTGGTCACCGTTATAGGTCGCCCAGCCCAGAGCAAGCTCACTTAAATCACCTGTACCTACAACAAAGCCCTTGTATTTTGACGCCATATTCATTAATACCATTGTTCTCTCCCTTGCCTGTGAATTTTCATAGGTCAGGTCGTGAACATCAGGGTCATGCCCTATATCTTCAAAGTGCTGCATTACTGCCTTTTTAATATTTACTTCTATCAGAGTAGCACCCAGTTCCTTTACAAGACTTACAGCATTGTTGTATGTTCTGTCCGTAGTTCCGAAGCATGGCATTGTAACGGCTATTATTCCCTTTTTGTCCATTCCTGCAAGCTCAAAGGCTCTTGCAGTAACAATAAGCGCCTGTGTTGAATCCAGACCGCCGCTTATGCCTATAACAACATTTTCACAGCCTATATGTTCAATTCTCTTTTTAAGTCCGTAAGCCTGTATATTGATTATTTCCTCACATCTCTTAGCCCTCTTTTTCAGATCCTTAGGCACAAAAGGAGCAGGATCGATAAATCTGTCTATGTCACAGGAATTTGGCTTAAAGTCAGTTTCAACAATTGTATAATTGCTGTCATCCGTCCTGAATGATGTATTCCTCTGTCTTTCACTTGCCATTTTATATACATCGATATCACCGTATATAATTCCGTTTTCAAACCTCTTTGACTCACTTAATGTAACACCGTTTTCGCATATAAGGTTATGTCCCGAATAAACTACATCAGTTGTAGACTCACCTTCTCCCGCACAGGCGTATACATATCCTCCTATAATTCTTGCTGACTGGCTTTCAACAAGAGATTTTCTGTAAACATCCTTGCCCGTTATTTCATTTCCCGCAGAAGGATTTGCTATAATTGTCGCTCCCGCAAGAGCATGATTAAGTGAAGGAGGTATAACACTCCACAGATCCTCGCATATTTCAACTCCCAGAGTAAATTCAGGCATAAAGGATGACTGTATTATAACATCTGTACCAAAGGGGACCTCCTCGCCTAAAAAATCGATAATTCTTGTTTCATTTAAAGCCTCTCTGAACCATCTCATTTCATAAAACTCATTATAATTAGGGAGAAAACTTTTAGGTACCACAGCTAAAGTCTTTCCGTTATATAATACGGCAGCACAGTTATAAAGATTACCAAGATATTTATAAGGAAAGCCCACAACAGCTATTATATTCTTTCCCCCGGTATAAATTTTAATTTTTTCTAATCCCTCCATTGCTCCTTCCAAAAGACACCTCTGAGAGAACAAGTCACCGCAGGTGTACCCCGTAACGGCAAGCTCAGGGAAAACAATAAGCTCCGCATTGTTTTTAACAGCTTCATTTATACATTTAATAATATTGTAAGTATTGTGATCACAGTCAGCGACCTTTACATAAGGCGTAGCCGCAGCTGTTCTTATAAATCCGAATTTCATAATAACCTCCCGAAAATATATTTACCTATATATTACCACAAAATCATTCTTAAAAGCTATCAATTTAAACTTTTGTAAAAATTTTATATAATTATATATAATTTTTTTAATTTTTTGGAAAAAATTGATATGCTGTAATTTAATGTAAAACAATGTTTTACGATTTATAACTTAATTTTTTTAAAAATTTCATAATTTTTGTTGTAATTCACCATAGAAATATGTTATTATATAGTTAAATAAATCATAGCGAATGGAGGGAATGCAGCTATGCGCAAAAAAGAAATGATGGCTATGCTTTTAGCCGGAGGACAGGGAAGTCGTTTAGGTATCCTTACACTGGATAAGGCTAAACCTGCCGTTGCCTTTGGCGGTAAATACCGTATTATTGACTTTCCAATGAGTAACTGTGTTAATTCCGGAGTAGACACTGTAGGTGTACTCACTCAGTATCAGCCTTTTACTCTTAATCAGCATATAGGTATAGGTGTCCCATGGGATCTCGACGTAAGAAACGGCGGTGTTTCCATTCTTGCACCTCATCAGAGAGAAGGCGAAAAGGGAGAATGGTATTCAGGCACAGCTAATGCTATTTATCAGAACATTGACTACATTGATGCAAACAAGCCTGAATATGTACTTATTCTTTCAGGTGACCATATTTACAAGATGGACTATGCAGCTATGCTCAAATTCCATAAGCAGAACAACTGCGATGTTACAATAGCAGTTCTTGAAGTAACCATGGAAGAGGCAAGCCGTTTCGGTATTATGAATGCCGATGAAAACGACAAGATATATGAATTTGAAGAAAAGCCCGAACATCCAAAGAGCAATCTTGCAAGTATGGGTATATACATATTCACATGGGATAAGTTAAGAGAAGCACTTATCGAGGATAACAGAATTCACTCAGACAGTGACTTCGGAAAGCACATTATACCTTCAATGCTTAACAAAGGTATGACTCTTTATGCTTACAGATTTAAGGATTACTGGAAGGATGTAGGAACAATTGAATCTTACTGGGCAGCCAATATGGAACTTATTAAGACCCTGCCTGAATTCAACTTATATGAGGACTTCTGGAAGATCTATACAAACAGCAATCTTCAGCCTCCTATGTATGCAGGTCCAAACTCAGAAATAAAGACAAGTATTGTTTCAGAGGGCTGTCAGGTTGAAGGTAAGGTCGAGCATTCCGTTCTCAGTAAAAATGTTGTTATTGAAGAAGGTGCCGTTATAAAGGACTCCATAATCATGGAAGGCTGCCATATAGGCAAAAATACTGTAATTGACAGATGTATAATTGACCAGAATACAGTTATAGGCAGCAATGTTGTTATGGGTACAGGGGATAACATTCCAAACGAAGGAAAGCCTAAGATCTATAACACAGGCATTACTGTTATCGGTAACAATACCAATGTTCCCGATGGTATTGAGATCGGTAAAAACTGCGTAATTTACGGTAAAACAGTTGCCGAAAATTACACAGACAGCAAGCTTCCAAGCGGAAAATCTGTAATTATAATAGAGGAGGGAATTTAATTATGAAAGCTATAGGTATTATACTTGCCGGCGGCAACAGTGAAAGATTAAAAGCACTTTGTAAGGTAAGGGCAATTGCCGCTATGCCGGTCGCTTCCTCTTACAGAGCAATTGACTTCGCACTGAGTAATATGTCAAATTCTTCCATCAACAAGGTTGCGGTTATTACTCAGTATAACTCAAGAAGCCTTCAGGACCATTTATCTTCTGCTAAATGGTGGGATCTTGACAGAAAGGAAGGCGGTTTATACATATTCACTCCTTTCCTTACAAGCGAAAACAACTTCTGGTTCAGAGGTGTAGCTGATTCAATTTATCAGAACATTTCATTCCTTAAGAGAAGTCATGAACCTTATGTTGTTATAGTTTCAGGTGACGCCATTTATAAAATGGACTATCAGAAAGTTCTTGAATATCATGTTGAAAAGGGTGCTGACATAACAATTGTTACCAAAAATGTTGCAGGCACCACAAAGGATCCTCATGACTACGGTGTCATGACCTTTGATGATGACATGAAACTTACAAGCTTTGAGGAAAAGCCTATTGAGCCAAAGAGCGATAATATTTCTCTCGGTATATATGTTATTTCAAGACCTCTTCTTATAAAGCTTCTTGAAACAGCTATTCCAAAGGGATATTATGACTTTGTTAAAGATATAATATTAAGAAACAAAGACCATCTTAATATATATGGCTACGATTTCGAAGGCTACTGGAACACACTTAACAGTGTTGAAGCATATATGGAAACAAATATGGACTTCCTTAAGCCTGAAGTTATGTCTATATTCAAGAGCGAGCCTTATATAAGCACCAAGCCAAGTGATGATCCTCCGGCTAAGTTTAATTCAACAGCTGAGGTAAAGAATTCAATTGTCGGTACAGGTACCATTATTGACGGTGCGGTTTCCAATTCCGTATTATTCAGAAAGGTTACTATTTCAGAAGGTGCAAAGGTCGATAATTCAATTATAATGAAGAGTTCTTATATAGGAAAAGGCTGCGTGATCGAAAACGCAATTATTGATAAAGAAGCTGTTATAAGCGACGGCAAACAGGTTATAGGTACGCCTGAGGATCCAATTGTTATTACAAAGGGACAGGTTGTATAATTTAATATACATATAACTACAGCGGTACACTTTTGAATGTGTACCGCTTTTTAATGTGTGAAAAAGGCTGACTTATTGCAAGCCAGCCTGAAACATTTATTAATTTCTTTCAATAGAAACAATTCCCTTATTGCTGTCAATAGTTACAAGAAGCTTATCCGGTATAGTTGATGCAACATCTATATCACAGAGAATGCAAGGTATCTTTAAAACTCTTGCCAGATCTATAGCATGAGTAAAGTCACACTTACTGTCATCAGATCCTACAATTATAGCTCCTGCCTTCATCATATAAGGAATAAGTCCCTTATCAGGATTTGATGTAACAAAAATATCTCCTGTCTTAAAATGAAGTTTTGCATCATCACAGCTTGTACAGATATTAGTATGAGCAGTAAACTTTGAAGCCTTGTTCATAACTCTTCCCTTTAAAAGAACATCGCCTACAATACCAACTTTAATTGTATTTGTAGAACCTGTTGTACCAAGAGGAGTACCTCCTGTAAATACCATAAGATCTCCGTTTTTAGCATGTCCAAGTTCAAGAGCCTTGTCTGCAAGAGCATCAAATAAAGCAGACATACTTTCATGCTCAAAGCCAACCTGCATTGGAGTTGTTCCCCATATAAGGTTAAGCTGTCTGCATGTTCTTTCAACAGGAGAACAGCCTAAAATATCTGTAGAAGGTCTGTACTTGGCAACCTCTCTTACAGCTCTTCCTGACAATGTAATTGTAGAAATAATTGCTGCATTTAAGTCATTTGCAGTTGTACAAGCAGAATGACTTACCGCACTTGTAATATTTCTTACTCTGAGACATTTTAAATAAGACTTGTTAAATCTCTCAGCATAGTTTATTGAGCCTTCAACTTTTCTTGCAATTCTGTCCATAGCTGTAACAGCCTCTACAGGATAATCACCCTGAGCAGTTTCCCCTGAAAGCATAATTGCATCAGTATAATCATATATAGCATTAGCAACATCGTTAACTTCAGCTCTTGTTGGTCTGGGATTGTCGATCATAGAGTTAAGCATCTGTGTTGCTGTAATAACAGGCTTACCCTTTTCAATACATTTCTTAATAAGCATCTTCTGTACAAGAGGAACTTCCTCAAAAGGAATCTCAACACCAAGATCACCTCTTGCAACCATAATACCGTCAGTTACCTCAAGAATTTCATCAATGTTTTCAACACCGTCTCTGTTTTCGATCTTTGATATGATCTGTACATCACTTCCGCCACACTCTTCAAGCACTCTCTTTATTTCAAGAACGTCCTTTGCTGAACGGATAAATGATGCTGCAATATAGTCAATACCAACAGAAACACCAAACTTAATATCATCAATATCTTTTTCTGTAAGAGCAGGAAGATTAATATGCACATTAGGTAAATTAACACCCTTCTTAGTTCCGAGTAAACCTGAATTAACTACTCTGCATATTACATCATTGCCCTTTATATCAATTACAGTAAGTTCAATAAGACCGTCATCAATAAGAATAGTAGATCCAACACTTAAATCCTTTGTAATATCCTCATAAGTAACAGCCACTCTTGTATTATCACCAACAATATCATCTGTAGTGATAGTAAAAGTCTGACCTTCTTCAAGCTGAACCTTCTTGCCGTCAACCAAATCCTTTGTTCTGATTTCAGGACCTTTAGTATCAAGGATAATAGGAATAGGAGCTCCAAGCTCTTCTCTTGCCTGCTTTAAATTAGCAATTCTTGCACCATGCTCTTCATGATCTCCATGAGAAAAATTCAGTCTTGCAGCGCTTATACCTGCTTCTATAAGAGCCTTTATCTGCTCAACAGAGTTTGAAGCCGGACCTAAAGTTGCAACAATTTTAGTTTTACGCATAATAATCTCCTTCTTTACAAAATTATATTTATTCATACTAAGGTATATTCTAACACAAGAATTATAAAATTTCTACATTTTTTTCATAATTTTACATACTTTATATTTAATTTTATTATAACATTAATATTATAACCTAAGTTTGTTAAAATATAGTTTAGTATATGCAAATAATATTTATAATTTATTATAAAGCTCCGGCTTCTCCGAAAAAATATTAACACCAACTTACTGCAGAATACTACTTCTAACACATTTTTATGACCATCATAAACTCAAACTTTATTGTTCTTTATTTCCCTGCTGAACTATTATTGACTGGAACTCTAAATTGTATTTCTCCTGCCGCACCAACTGCGATCTCATATTCTTCAAATACAATAACCGCATCCATATCTTCATCAATATAGAATTTAGTATCTTCAGAAATCAAATCATAAAAATTCAAATCCTTCCATAATAAATCCTTTTTTTCATCAGTCCATGACTCTATTTCTTTATTTATAGCATTTACAGCCTTCTCCTTATAATCATCTCCAAGATAATCTTTAATTGTCAAATACTCTTCTGTTTTCATATCTATATTATAAAAATTCTTTGTATTATAAGCATTAAATGTATTATCATATTTTGAAATTGAAAATGAAACAATTTCATCACTCATTTGATATATATTATAATCCACAGTAAGCTCAACAGGATGAAAGTCTTCCTTCTTCCCGCCTGTACTGATAAATGCATCATAATATTCTTTTATAATTTTCTCGCTTTCTGCCACCTCTTTATCAACAAAGTATTTAATTTCTTTATTTACTTTCTTTTCAAGTTTAGACTTACCTGTATTAACAAATTCAGGCACCTTAACATTAACATACTTTATTTCATCCTCATAATGATATTCCCTAAAAGTGAAAAAATTAAAAATTTCACCTGCAACAGGTATTTCTTTCATTGTTTTTGCAAATGTCGGTGAAATATTCAACATACACACAACAATCAATGAACATGCCAATGCAAATTTTGAAACTTTAATAAGAAACAAACCGGGCTTCTTTTTATCACGCAATGCTTCGCCTTCATTTATTGCCTTTTCTACAACTATACTTAATTCATCAGGGATTTCTACATCATTATGTTTTGAAACCATCGTTTCCAGGTACTTATCAAACTCATCCAATGAATTTTTATTGTTTCTGCCATTCATAAAATTCGACCTCCATTTCCTTTTTTAATATAGAAAGCGCTTTGTATAATCTTGATTTTACAGTATTTGGATTTGTATTTGTAACCTCAGCAATTTCTGATATTTTCATACCGTTAAAATATCTTAAAATAATAATATTTCTTAAATTGTTCTCCAATTTATTAATTGCTTGGTTCAAAATCATCATATTTTCAGTTTCATCTTCAAAATTTTCACTCTGTCCATAACTTTCAATATATTCAATAGTTATTTCTTTTTCTTTCTTTTTTATAAAAGCCAGACATTCATTTATCAATATCCTGCAAAACCATGTATCCATATATTGCAATTCTTTCAGCTGTCTGCAATTTTTAATTGCTTTTACAATTGCGTTATGCAATACGTCTAAGGAATCATCCTTATTTTTCATATAACTCATAGCAATCTTAAAGTATTTTATTTGATTATCTCTGATTAAATCATTCAATTTATCATTTATATTCGTTTCCATTTATATTCACCACCAATATCATTATTACTTAAATTTTATATACTTCATACCGGTATTTATATCAATAATTTTTATATAAATCTATCCTCCTTTTTACCTCTTACATATATTAGATATTTCAATAAATAAAAAGTTTATAAAAATATAAAATTTTTTTTATTTTTATAAAAATCTAATTATATATATCATTGCAAACAATTTATTTAATAACCTTACCTTATAAAAATAAATGCTGAGAGTTGATCCCTCAGCATTTATTTCAATAAACATCAAACTACTTTAACACTATCATTTACAGAGTTTAAATTTATCCTAAAAAGCAAAAAAGCCTGATAAAATCAGGCTTTTTTGACAAGTGAGACATTCGGGATTCGAACCCGAGACCCCTTGATTAAAAGTCAAGAAAAGCATTGAAACAAAACACACAAAAATAACCATTATCCTTTAAATTCTTGATAAATAGTAATGTTAATTATACCGTAATTAATAATAATAAACAGTTTTAAGTCAGTCAAATTATCAGTCAGTTAAAAAAATAAGGTGCGTGCAATCTTCTTCGTTTTCACATATTAGTTTATTCCAATCTACAGGAAATTATCGAACTGTTTTTTGTACACAATAAAATAAAAGAAAAATAATAAAACATGTTAAAAAATCTATATTTTACAAGTTTTCTGATCTTACCTCAATTTATACCATTCAATAATAAATTACCCAAAACCATAGATTTTAAGCCACTTTACCGAACTAAATCAAAATCATTGCTTTTTTCTTTACCATATTACATATATCTTTAAAGAAAGACGATAAATGCTTATATCTACAATAAATATTGCATTTATATCAAATGTTACTGTTCATTTGATGTTATATTAATACCATGCATAAAAACGTATTATTTTATTAAGAAATATCAACATATTTAATTTTGTATAGAAATTTATCGAACCATCGCCCGAAACCATCAAAATAACCATTTCGCAAAATATTTTTATAAAAAACATCATTTTATATTGACAAATAGATTAAATGACATTATAATTTAATTGTCAAAATATCTATAGTTTAAATAATAATATTGAGAGGTGATACTTATATGTGTAATGTTTATAGTTATATGAGAATCAGTACAGAGGAAGAAAGAGGTTTACAGAAGTTTACTAGACAAGAAAACGCATTACAAAAATACGCAAAAGAAAATCATATTGAATATACACTTGAATTTAAAGAAGATAAGAGCGGCAAGAACTTTACTGATCGCAAAGAATGGTGCAAGCTTGAAAGCATTGTAAAAGCTGGTGATACTATTGTATTCAAAGATATATATAGATTTACACGGCAGGCAGAAGAAGGCTACAGAAAATATATGCAACTTCTTAATGAAGGAGTAGAGCTTATTTTTATTGATAATCAGACGGTAAGCACTCCATATATTAAACAACTATTGAATGTAGCAAAAGCTCAAAATTTAGTGGCTAGAACAAGTCTTGAAAGTACCGTTAAACTGCTTTTAATAGTTGAGCTTGACAGAGCAGAACAAGAAAGAGCCGCAACAGTACAACGAATTAGAGACGGTATAGCTGCTAGCAGCAAGAAGTCTGGTAGACCAAAAGGTAAACTTGACA
Source organism: Candidatus Gallispira edinburgensis (assembly GCA_904395805.1). Taxonomy (GTDB): domain Bacteria; phylum Bacillota; class Clostridia; order Lachnospirales; family CAG-274; genus Gallispira; species Gallispira edinburgensis. The sequence goes on from CAJFNV010000094.1 coordinate 45,362, forward strand.
AAATGACAAATGAATTAAGAGAGGATATTAAATTGCTGCTCAACGACAGAAGTATTAAGTATATTGATTTAATGAAAAAACATAGAATTAGCAGAAATACTTTAAAAAAATATATTGATATTGTTAAAAAAGATAAAACATCCGTTTACTAACATTATTTAGTATAATCTTAAAAGTACATTATTATATAATTTCCAAGAAAAAGACAGTGAACAATTTGTTCACCCACAACTTATATATAAACAAAAAAGGAACCGATTGAGTCTGGTTCCTTTTGCTGTATATGGATCAATATATTATTTACCACATAATATATCTAAGGTTCTTTTAATTATTTGGCTATTTGTATATTCACTTTTATCATTTGAAAATTGAATGTTTATTCCATTACCTATTAAAATTGTTTTTTCCATACTTCCACCTTATATCATAATGTATTTTAATCTTTTTTAATAATAGCATATATTTTATATTATGACAAGAATTATTATTTATTTGTTGAATTTTAAAATGTATTATTTTGTCGATATTTATTGAACCAAAAAGAAACATGTGGTATAATTTATATGTTATAATATAATATAATTAAATAAAGATAAAGAAGGTGTTACTAATGAAAAAATCTGAAACTGGTGATCAAATTAAAAGTTTTGCTAAAATTTTATATGTGTTATGTATTTTAATAGCAATTATATCCCTATTGATAGGATTATCTGAAAGTAATGGTATTGTTATATTAAGTAGTATAGTCGGTGCTATAATAATCAGTTTTAATTACCTATTGATAAAAGGATTTGGTGAGCTTATTAATGATATAGCTGAAATTAAAATAATTGCTAAAAAAAATTTCATTGACGATTTACCTGATATGGATGAAACTCTTGACAAATAAAATGTGTATAGAATGAGGGGCGATAATATGGAAAATAGATATACAATTATAGATGATAAGCAGTCATATATGTTTCAAAAGGGCTGCCCTGTACATTGCATACACACCAGAATTCTTAAGGATAATAAATCTAAAAATACTTTGGCTCAAATTAAATTTATTAATACAAGCAAGTCAGTATCGTCCATATATATAGAAATAACATGTTATGACCCTGCAAATAATTGTTTAGGGAATATATCTAATGTTGTTTATACAAATGTCAATGCAGCTAGGAATGCAACCTTTGGAGATCGACAGCCTATTAATATTCGTAATAACACTGCCAATATAAAACTAAAGATAAATAAAATAATTTTTTTAGATGGTGAAATTTGGGAAAATCAATGTGATACAGAATTGAAAATTATTAATGATTTTAAAACTACATCATCTCTTGAAGATCTAGAAGAAATTTATATAGAGGAATTAACTAAAAACGGTATTAAAGCAAATTTTCTTTTTTGTGAAACAGATGACTATTGGATATGCCCTTGCGGAGCTGTAAATGAAACTGATAGTTGTTATAAATGTGGTGCAACTAAGGAATTAAATCAAAAATTATTAAATTTAGATTTTTTAAACAAAGAAAAAGAGACATTAGTTGCTAAAAAAGCAGAGCTTGTCACAATAAAAGAAAGAAAAAATAAGATTACATTAATTGTATTAATTTGCTGTGTTTTTGTTATAATTGTAGTTTTGGCTATTAGATCAAACTTAGCACAAAAAAATAAATATCAATATGCCTTAGACTGTTATAATAATAAAGATTATTATGCGGCAATGAATAATTTTTCAGAGTTAGATGACTATAAAGATAGTGAAGAATTCTATAAAAAATCCAGTCAAGTGTATAATGCTATGACAATATATGATAGCGGAGATATAAATGGCACCATTGATTACATACATAATGAAAAACTTGATTTTTCGGAAGGTACACAATTATTGCACTGGTGTTATTATAAACTTGGCGATGAGTATTATCAAAAGGCATTGAAAAATTCTGATAGCTTTTACTACAACAAAGCTATCGAAAATTTTAGTTTATTAAATGACTATGCTGATAGTAAAATCAGAATTGCGGATGCATATATGCATATGAATAATTATAAAACAGCATTGGAAGTTTTAAATTCGATAAAAGACAAAGAATATTATAAAGATTATACTGGTGAGATATCATCTAAAATAATTGATTGTAATAATGGGATATTATATGTTGATGCTATTAATTTGATTAATTCCGGTAAAATTACTGAAGGTATAGAAAAACTAAAAACAGTTGATACAGACTTTATTGATACAAAAGAAATGCTGGATAAATGGTCTATAGCCCAAAGCAAAGGACTTATTGGTAAATGGAAAGGCGATAATGATTTTGTAAAAGGCATTTTTGTTGGGTTAATGTGTGAAGATAACGATATATGTTATAATATTAAAATATATTATACAAACTATACTAAACAATATATAAAATCAATTGATAATTCTTTAAAAATAGATTTGGGCTATGGTACAGATATTACAGAAGATTATAATAACGCAATAATACCAACAAGTTATTTCAATAACAGTGAAACTGATAAAAATATTATTAATACAGCCATTGCTGGGAACGGTAAGTTAATAGGCGACAGTAACAACAGTAAAGAAGAAATATACTATGACTATTACTTAAGCAAAGAAAATAACAATTTGATTTTAACTATCAATGGGCATACACTATTTGGTGGTGAAATAAAAAGTAGTGAACAATTCAAATTTACAAAAGTACTTTAAAATCAGGGAGGTATCTATATGAAAAAAGTTATTAAGATAATTTGTTTCGTATTAACTTTTACATTAATGTTTCAAATTACTAACATGCCTGTTTTAGCAAGCGGATACAGCACATATTCTAATACTGCAGTATATATTAATAATTACCCTATACCTTCAACTAAATTTAATAATAAAATTTATTTAATGGTGTCTGATCTGTTAAATTATGGATTTAATACATCATGGAATGAGTATTCAAGAGTTATAACAATCACCCGTAATGTTGACAAAAATGAAATAGATGTTTTGCCAACATTCTTGCCAACAGATAATTGTTTAGGGAAAGCCCACATACAATTTTTAGATACGGATATTAAAATTAATATTAACGGGACATTTATTGAGACTTATGGTTCACCCAATGGAAATGTATATTTTGATGTTAATTCACTCAATTTTTTTGAAAATATAAGTGTCGCTTATAGGAGCGATATTGATGCTTATAAAATATGGATATCTGATCTTAATGATGGATTGAATGAACCTTGGCAATTAAGAAAACTTGATTATCAAGAAAAAAATTACACTGGTTATAATGAAAATTGTGATACTCTGTATTTATATGATAGTCCAGGTTATATTGAAGAATATGGAGATGTTTTTTGTATTAGCGGAGCCTTTTATAATAATGACAAAACAATGGGTGCTACTCCCAAGGGCACTTTCCGCATTATAGATATAATAGATGCCAATGGAAAATCCAGAAAGCTTGGCGGCAGAACTTATGCTTTAGAATATTATGTGGATAATAACAGTTATACCATTTTGCCTTACTTCCAAAACCTTACAGATTTTAAGACTTCGTTTATGTTTTGGTTTAATTCAGAAGAATTAAAGCCATCATCAGCAAATGATGGTAGAGGACTTGTAAAATGGGAATTTGAAAGTGACGATTATATATGGAGTGGTGAATTTAGAACGGAAAATTTACCTAATAATTATTAAAAAGTTATTAACTAAATAAAGTCTATAGCCTAAAAAAGGGCTGTCGGTTAATACCGATTTTTGCCCCTAACACTTTAAAAAAGAGACAGCCCTGTAAAATTCAAGCTTTCTCAAGGCTTTGAATCTTCATTGGACTGTCTCTTTCATTTAGTTATATTTATTTTTGAGCACAAAAACCAAGCCCCTCTCTGTTTCATTTTCGGACTTGATTTTCTATCTGTTTTTATGCTGTTTTATTTTCTTTTTCCCATTCATATTTCTCGATTTCATGACGAAGGAATCGGTGATATTTATTTATATTCCACCAAATGACATATAACATAAATTCTTTATAAACTTTCTCTGCTGACCAGTAGTTGAACCTGATGGGGAATTTTCTTCTTCCTTTTTTATCTTCTCTTTTAATTGATTTAATTCTCTATCTTTATTTTGATAATTGGAATAAAGTGCTCTATAATCGTTTTTAGAATTTTGCAATTCTTGTTCTTTGTTCTGAAGTTGTTGTTTAATATTATCAAGGGCAGTGATATCAACAGAATTAATCTTTGGTGTGTTTTCCAGTTTTTTTATCTTATCAATATATTTCTGAACTTCTTTTTTTGTAATTTGTTTGGTTGCATCCATAGATTCTATAAGTTTTTCCTGTTCTTCTTTGGATAAAGTTGCTATTACATCTGAAGCTAGTGTCTTTGTAATTGCACCAGTGTCCAGCAATTCTTTCATAGAGTCGGTGAGGTTACGTTCTATGGATAATGCTCTATTGAGAGTTTTTCTTGATATACCAAGTTGAGAAGCTATTTCATCAAGCGATAATTTCAGAGTGTCATTCTGACACTCTGATTTTCTATCTCCACCATTCTTGTATCCACACAACTCTACATATTCCGCAATAGCCTTACGTTGTTTACTCTCATTATTTTTAGTACGTCCAAAGTTAGCAGCAATCAATGCTTTTAGTTTAGAAGATTCGTCTTGTATATCATACCTAATTACAGCAGGTACAACTTCAAAATTATATTTCTTATATATAGGGGTAGTGCCTTTTTTGGCACCCCCTAAAAAATATGTTCAGTTTGTGGCATCACATCTGTACTTAAAGCAGCAGTGTTGATGGTGTGTGTATTTGTGAATTAATTATGAATATATTACTTATTTATTCATACTTTGTTCATATTTTAACCGAACACGATTTTAAATATTTACCACCCTAATTTTCTTGATATTTTCTAGCATTTCAAGTTCCTACTATTTTGCTATAATTTTATCAGAATATTAAACACAGAAATATCTGTTGCCCGAAATCCAGCGATTTTCACCGAACATTTATTCGATAAGGCTATATTTATCAATTTTCTTTCAGTCATATATATCAATTTTAGCGATAAATACTTACAAATTTAACTGTTAGCATCAAGCTCATAGCCTGATTCCGAATTATACCTAAATTTCACACTTTATTTGCACAAATTTGTTTACAATTTTAGTATTAACATTGATTTTACTAGGCTTTTTAAATGTTTATTGATTATGTACCGAATAACCATTAATAAAATGACCGGGCGAATCACCCACCCATCTTATACTATAGCTTTCATACCCAAAAATTTTAGGGGTGTTTATCTATTGCAATAAAAAAACCACGGGCAAAAGTCCGTGGTTCAACAAACAACAAATCATTATAAGAAAGCTCTTACATGACAATATCATTATACTATATGTTTCATGGAATGTAAATACCTTTGATCAAATTATCTGTCATTTTCACTTTCTACTATTTTTAAATATTTATATATTGAATTTCTGCTTATATTTGATAACCTTGAAAACTCTGACAAATTTATTTTTTTGTTTATATATCTAGGGTAATATCTGAAGAAGGACTGGGGTATATCATTAATAGTAGTTCTTTTTCTGCCCACGACTTTACCTTTCGCTTTTGCGTTAGCCATTCCCGACTTAATTCTTTGTATTGTTATTTCTCTTTCCATTTGAGAAAATACAGACATCATACGCAGCATCCCCATTGTCATAGGATCAATTTCATCTCCTGTACAGTCTACAACAAAACCTCCGACTATCAACTTTATATGATTATTCTGCACAAACTCCAGTATTTCACATAATTGTTTTGTTGATCGTGACAATCTGCTTACTTCAGTACAAGCAATTGTATCTCCAGCTTTCACTGTTTGTAATAGTTGCAGCAATTTTTCTCTGTTTTCATGAGAACCTGATTCGTATTCCCAGAAAATATTACTTTCTTTAATTCCAATTAAAACAAGTTCTCTTTTTTGTCTATCTATATCTTGCTTTTCTTCATTAGTACTTGCTCTTGCATAACCATATTTCATTTTCTCCCCTCCTCGTTTAATCAACAATTGTTCAAAAAAGGGTACAAATATTTTCTTACACAAAAACAATTGATATTTATCATAAAATCAACTTAAAACAAGCTCATTTTAATTGTTCAAGTTATCAAGTGTTTTCTTGAACACAAAATAATTTAGTCCTTATTAGCAATTATCGCCTCATACGATAATTCTTCTTTCAAGTCAACCTCCCATTCAATCAAGTCCTGCGGCTGACATTGTAGAAGCTGACAAATATCTTCAATTGTTTTTGTACTGACATCACATACAAAATCTTTGCCTCCATGAGTTTCCTTATAATTTCTCAGTTTCTCTTCGATTTCTTCCATTGAATCTGCCGAGCACATCTTTAACTTTGTCAATGTACCCTGCGGTATTAAAGCTTTTTTTCTGATCACATAAGTAGTAATCCCTTTTTCCTTCAATTTTCTCATTAATTTATTATAGTTAATCATATCTTTTCTCCTGTTATGTGCATATATTTATGTGTATATTATAGCACTTTTTTATAAAGTTTTCAATAATAACAGATAAGCTTAAATATGATATGCCCCTTAAATTACTAATTCATAAATTAACCGCAGTCTGAGCACTATGTCTTTTATGTCTTTCTATTTGCTTGCCAAATATTTTACCCAAATGGTAAAAACTCTCAGCTACACTATACAATTCATCTGCTATCTCATCAGAACAATGTATCTTATCGCAAATATCATTGATCTTCAAATCTATAATATCTTCAGCAGTATCATCACAATTATTAAATTCTCTGTAACTAAATCTTTGATGCTCTAATATCTTTAAAATTTCTGCATGTTTATTGAGTAAATCTTTTATTATAGATGTTTCTATTTCTTTATATGATTCATAATTTAACACCGCTGCATACATAGTTGTCACATGAATCATAAAGTATTTTTCATCTTCATTTAATTCGTCATTTACCCCGATGCTTTTATAATATTTTACTTGACTGTCTCTATCAAGATTTAAAAATCCTTCTGCTAAATCTAAATATCTGTCACAACGCTTATGATCGCTGTTAATCAAAAGCATATCCTTAAACCTAATCCATGTTCCCGTATTCTTCCACTGCCAGATTGTTTTTTTCCTGTCAAGCTCATCAGACATATATTTCAGTCTTCCAATTGACAGTTTACTTATATTATTGAAGTCCATACTATAAATATGAAATCTCTCATTTGTCGGCTTTATAACTTTCTTTTCTTCATCGGTTAATTCTACTGTTGTAACTATATCATATTCAAAGCTCATTTTAATTCCTCCGTTCAATACAAAAGGACACTTAAAACAAGTGTCCTTTACTGTTAATTAGTATTACATTATATTTTTACATGTCTAACAACTATTTCCATTCCTTAAATAAAGCATACAATAAAAAGCATATACCGATTAAAAATTCCATACTTAAGCCTCCTTATCATATAAATCTTGATCCGTTCATTATAATTGTAATTTAATTATATCACATTCTGTATTAATTGCAATAGTTTCTTCCTATTTAATTATAAAACCGTCAAGCCTGCTCTTCATTTTTCTACAGTTCTTGTTAATCCTGTAATTTTTCCATATACTATACTTCCATAATTTGAAATTGTAACACAAATCATTAATAATACTTACTATGTACCTTGCCATAATTTTTCCTCCTTTATAAACTCTGTATAAGCAAATCCCTTAGATCCGCCTGTGCCCTGTCATACAAGAATGCCTCTCTGTCACCCTTGTAAAATCCGGGTGTAGCTGCGTTCTTGTATCTCTGTTCTGTCTGATCTGCAAGGTTCTTGTATGTATCGTTAGAGATACAAAAGTCTTTACATAATCTTTTTAATTCCTTTTTCCAACTCATATTAAATGCCTCCTTCTATATAAATAAACATCTTATAACTTTAATTCCGCCTGACTCTAAAGCCGCAAGTAACTGTTTCTTACTTTCTATCAATGCTATATCCTTTTTAAGAGCATCCAAAACATTCTTATTACCTTTATATTTGTTTAAATATTCTGAAACCATTTTTTCTAATAACACATCATGTAAATAGTACATTTCATTATTATTAATAACAATTTCAGACATAACACTTGTTGTGTGGAATCCTGTTCCCTTTAAATCCTTCTGTAATTTACTAAAAATACTGAAGCTTATTCTAGGATCAGTTTTAGGTATCCGGCAATTAGTTACAATGCCTTTAGTCTTTCCGTTCTCATCTTTTACAGTTATGCTTGTCATACTCAGTTTAATATGATCGTTTTCTTTAATATCTGTTATGTTCATAGTAAAGCCTCCCTAGATATATTTTTTATATTGAGCTTGCTTATATCTTTCAAAACAAATAGCTTTAAACCGATATAAACAAGCTATTATCTCATTATCCTAAACCTGATAGCATTTGCTATTGAGTTTATTTTTTGTGCTGCTCATCCCCTACAGTTCCTATAGTACATTACTATGTATTTACAGTTAATAATAGCTGTATCCCTCAAGGCTGCACTATTAAATTGTCAAAGTTCAGTATTATAGTAACTACTTCCTACTATATTCAGCTTGTAACTACTTCCTACAAGCCTATACCATATATTAGTTATATAAAGTCCGCGGAGGGCTTGAACCTCCTGCCCCGCCTGTCGGGCGGACTGATTAGATCATTCAAAGTCAACGGCTGTTATATTTCCGTCTGTAATGGTTGCCACGCAAGAAATAGGACTGTCAAAATAGAAGTTCTCTACTTCTGTATACTGGTATAGATTCCCGTTACTGTCTGCAAGGTTAAGGATCAAGCCCCCTTCTTCATATGCAACGCTTATAACCGTGCATTCCTTTGTTATGGTGTCGCCTCTGCCTGTCAACGGCTGCATTGGTGCAGCTATTACAGCGGCAGCCATTGCAAGACTTGTGATCATTGTTACAGTTGTTGTTACGATTGATTTTTTCATAGTGATTTCCTCCTTAAATAAATATATTTTTTTCTATGAATCCGCCGCTTGCGTTGAAGCTACAACCTTATTTCAGTTGACGGCGGTTAAAGATTATTTAATTCTTAATACATTGTAGTAAGTAGTTTTCTCATACGGCTTTAAGTCATCACCTAAAACCTCGGATAATCTCTTTTTATCTAATGTAGTTCTACTCTGTGACTTGTAAGTAATTTTTGCACTTACTGTTATTTCAGTGTCAAGCTCATTCTCTTTCATGTACTCAATGATTTCATGCTCTACAAAATGGATTTCATTTTCAAGCTCTTCTTTCATTGTTTTCAAGTTTCTTAAATTCTGTACTCTGTTTTCAAGTTCTGATTTTGCTATACACATATGTATGCCTCCTTTGATTTGTTGTATTGTTTATTTTTGTGTGGTCTGCTTTGTTTGACCTTGTAAGCTTATTATACACATATTTTTGTGAATTGTCTATCGGTATTGTGCACATATTTTTGTGAATAATTTCGTGAATTTTGTACACATAAAAATGTGAATATTTGCTTGACTGTTCACATTTATTTGTGTATAATTGTATTAACAACAAACAAATAAAATATATTTTAAGGAGGAATTCACATGAAATCAGTATATGAAATGGTTACAAACAGAATAATTGAACAGCTTGAAAAAGGTGTGATACCGTGGCATAAACCTTGGACGGGCACAATAAACGGAGCATATAACAGAATAAGTAATAAATCTTATTCATTATTGAATCAGATGTTATTAAAACATGCAGGAGAATATGCGACATTTAAACAATGGGATAACTTAGGCGGACATATTAAAAGAGGCGCTAAATCTGAAATAGTGGTATTTTGGAAGATTCAGCAAGTAGAAGAGATACAAGAAGACGGAACAAAAGAAGTAAAGAATATATCTTTGTTAAGATATTACAATGTATTTCATATCTCACAGGTTGAGGGTGTAGAGCCTAGAAATAAGAATGATCTAACAGAGAATGAACCTATTGCAGCAGCGGAGAATATTAAAGATAATTACAAAGCAAGAGAAAATATAGAAATAATCGAAACTATATTAGATAGAGCATATTACAGCCCCGCAGGTGATTATATAAAAATACCCGCAAAGGAACAGTATAAAGATATAGAGGAATTTTATAGTACATTATTTCATGAAATGATACACAGCACAGGGCACAAAACAAGATTAAACAGACTAGACACGGAAAATAAAGCAATGTTTGGAAATGAAGTTTACAGTAAAGAAGAATTAGTTGCTGAATTAGGAAGTGCAATGTTATTAAATATGTTAAACATAGAGACATCAAAGACATTTAAAAATTCAGCTGCATATATTCAGAATTGGTTACAGGTATTAAAAAATGATAGTAGATTTATAGTGTCTGCAAGCAGTAAAGCAGAAAAAGCAGTAAATTATATATTGAGCGAGGCTTAAAACAAAAAGGGGCTAGAATTTATATCTAGCCTCTATTTTGCGTTTATTTTGACTTGTAAGCGATTTTGTTGTTTTGTGACATAAATATAGGTTTAAATTGTTAAAACGTCTTATACAAGGTGATAGACAGTAAATACAAAGTTTTTGTGGATCTGGTGTGAAAGGTATTGTATAATTTGTCATCATATGATATAATATATATTGATAGGCTTGTGCCTATCTACAAGAGGGATTGACAAGGCGGTTGTAAATAATGCCCTGAAAGGGGGCTAAGCCTATGAATTATTATGAATACATATTAGTATTGATATTAATAATCATCATTTTGGCGTATACAAAAAAATAACCGCCCTACACTCTCACATATAGGGCGATCATTTTAAAAATCAACTTTTATGTGGGGCTGCAACCGTTGAGGCTGCCCCTCTTGTATTATTATAATAGCATATTTATTGCTGATAGTCAAGTAAAATGTTGTGTTGTCCCATAGGGGGCGGCATATGTACTCCGGGGTATATTACATTTGCTACAAAGGCGGTTCAGGTCGTGGCACCCCTATCTAATGTATACGCATATCACAATAATTTTTAAAATCTCGAACCCAAAATCTTTCATTTAATAACATCATTTTCAATATTACAAAAAACAATATATATTTTGCTGTGGAATTATTGATTTTTAAAACTTCAATAAAACAAACATTTTATAAACAAAAAGCGTCAATATATATTTTGAACAATATAAGTACATATTCAACGCCTTCTTTTGTGCAACTTTTTAGAATTCTTTTTATAAAATTACACAAATTGATACAGTAATTTTCTATAAAGCAAAAAAAATAGTAAAACTTCACAAAAAAGCATTACTATAAAAATATATCCTATACATCTATTGACAAATTACTTTAGATATGATATTATTAAAGATGAGGCACCCCCATCTAAAATGCCTTTGAGATAAGATTCAACTTTCACCCTTTTGAATTTTATTTTAGGCATTATCTATCTTAAATAGTTTTATGATTAAAATTGCATATTTAATCATATCACCAAAAGCAACTATTGTTACAGGTAATAATAACTAGAATATTAACATGTATACTTAAATTTATCTTTTTCAATTTTAATTATATCATATTAATATTCATTCTGTCAAGTGTAAATTTTAAAAATGGTTGAAAAAATAAGCAAAAACTTATAATTTGTAACTGTTTTATATTTGATCTAGTTATTTTGCCTTAGTTTATTATAGCGAAAGGAGCATTACTATAAGACAAACTAACTTACAATTATTCAAGTTCTATTCAATGCTATATCCTGAGAACTTGAAAGCAGATGAATATATCCGCATCGTATGTCTTAGAAAAGGAGCTGACACCCCTTTTCAGAAGTCCTTATTTGTCAAAAACTATATCGAGTTTGAGGCTGCTGTTGCTAAATATAAGTATAGTTATGATGTGTATACTCAACTTGCTACAAATCGAGATAATATTAAAGGTTTAAAAGAAAATCAGCGGCAGCGAAAAGTCTTATATTTAGATTTTGACTTTCAAGATTATCCTGATCTTGCAAATAAAGATATTACTTCTTTTTCAGCTAAAATAAAGGATAAATTCCCCTCACTATTTATATGCTGCGGTGTTGCAAGCGGCAATGGTTATCATTTTTATATAAGTATAAAGCCAAGTTGTAATATTAAATCAATAACAGAATTAAATTATCAGCTTGCAGAGCTAGTGGGAGCTGATTTAGCAGCTTGCAAATCCACGCAAATTGTAAGAGTTCCCACATCGTATAATCACAAAGTCGAAAAAGGCATATATGATTATGTAAATAAAGATAAGTGGAAATATACGAAAGTCGTTTTTAACGACTATAAGAAGAACGAACTTTTCAAAGCATATACTTTAGATAATATTGATACTTATATTCAAAAATATATAAGTAATGAAAAAGCTAAATTTGAATTTGCAGAATACAAAACAAAAGTAACTTGGAATTACGCAGATAAAAGCACACCTCAATGTTATTTATGTATTAAAAAAGTATTCTATGAAGGTGCAGATATACACCAAAGAAATTTTTGGCTAGGTAGAATTGTCAAAATGTATCAAAAACAAGGTGTTTCTGAACCACGAATTTATAAATTAGCTCATGAATATAATTCACGGTGCAGACCTCCGAAGCCAACTTCAGTTATTGATGATGATGTCAAAAGATACTTACACACAGATTATAATTTGTTAGGGTGTTGGGAGTCCATAAAGAATCAAACACAAAGAAATTTTGTACAGTCACAATGTGATAAAGCGTTTTGTCAAAATTATCATACAGGAACAACTCTAACAATCGATGCCAAATTATCAAAACTTCCTTGCAACGTGTTGACAGATACAATTCTGCGTAAATTAAGCGGTAATGAATATATGATTTTAACATTATTAGACATGTATTCAGAAAGTTTCGGACGAAGAGGATTTAGAGTAAAAAATCTTAAAAAATTGCTAAAACCTCGTTACATTGATAAGCCATGTATAAGCAGCAAAACACTAAAAAAAGTGTTAGAAAATTTAGAGAGAAACAAATGGATTATTTTAAAACCTGATGTAAAGTCGAATTTGTATGACGACATACATATAAAACAAAGTCGTAAGTTAAAAGAGTATACTGGTGGTTATATTTTATTCTATTTTTCAGTATGTTGTGCTTTAATTGATCGGAGAATTTCTCAGACTGCATATAAAATATATCTTACTTTAATAAGAAATCTGACAAATAATAAATCAGTAACTTATAAAGAATTAACAGATGATTTACAAATTGACAAAGGCAACATAAGTAAATATATCGGTGAGCTTGCAGATGCTAAATGTATATTAGTTCAAAAAAAAATATCTGAACTTGGTAAAGAATATAATAAATACCAAATTATCGATCCCGATATATTTAAAGATGATAAATCATTTCTTGATACAGGCGAGAATATTAAAATATCTCTTTTAGCTTAAATTAGCAGCCATTTATATAGTTTGCTGCTAAAACAAAAATGTACGTTAAAAAGTTAAAATTCTGTAGAAAAATCCAACTCTTTTTGACTTTTTGTTAGGAAAAAATTACAACCATAAATCGTTAAAAAATTTTTCCAAAAACATTGATAAAATATAGCTTATTTAAAATTCTATTGGAAAAATTTACAACCATTGTATAAGTATGTATATAGTGTGAAGCAAAGCTCACACATATGTGTAAGAAGGGGTGTCTCACATATAACTATTATCATACAATATAATCTTACGGAGCTGTAAGATGGAAAGGAATTAATGATTTTAAGTAAGAGGATTTTACAAAATAATAAAATTAAATTGATTGAAAGAGATGAAATCTTTACACAAGTTCCAAATTGGAACAAATACTTCATCTCTAACTGGGGTAGATTGATACACAAAAATAATAAGGGCAGGTATACCATTGTAAACCCCAGTATAACAAAAGGTGGATATTTAACCTATACATTATCCAAGCCTGCCAGAAAATATAGAGGGAAGAAAGTTAGAAATAAAGCAGGAAGCACAAAAACTATCAGAGAATGTAAACCTGCTCATCAAATGGTTGCTATTATATATGTAAATAACCCCTATCCCATAAAAGATTATTCTATTAAAGATTTAGAAGTACATCATAAAGATAAGTCTAGAACCAACAATTATTTTAAAAATTTAATGTGGCTATGCAAAAACAAAAATGGAAGAACAGACCATGATTTTATACATAGTATTAAAAAAATTGCTTTATATAACAATGAAAAAGCCACATATCATACCTATAAAGATATTGACTTGTTATTGAACAGGCTTGACATTGATGTATTAGAGTTTATAGACACAATAAAATACAGTAAAACATATATCAAAGATGGTAAATGGACTACTTATAATGTCAATGACTATTATGTGGGAATACAATATGTTAAAAATAAAAAATAAGTTTTATACAAGGAGATAAATAAAATGAAAAATAAAAATAAATTGATTTGTTATAACTTAATGTTAGAAGTTACAAGAAGATGTAATTTACAATGTGAACATTGCATGCGTGGTGAAGCTCAAAATATAGACATGCCAACTAAAATATTAAAAAAAGCACTGACACAATTTGATGAAATATTTTATTTAACCTTAACAGGAGGAGATCCATTTTTAGCTCCACAGGTTATAGAAGAATTGGTAAGCATAATTATCAACAACAAAATGAAAGTTGTTCATCTGTCACTAGTGGAGAATGGGACTGTATTAAACGATGCAGGTATTAGATGTATACGGGCTTTAAATAAGTTGGGGGAATATATTTATACTGATGTTTGGAATAAATCTAAGCCAAAAGAAATTGATACCCCTGTATCAATAAGCATATCTGAGGATGAATTTCACGATAATAATATACATGCAGCTATAGAGTTTTATAATAAATATGCTAATCAATATTTGACTATTGGATCTCAGGGCGATTGGGAAGTTAATTTTCAAAATAAAAATGCTAAGACAATAAAAATGCGTGATATAAAAAATCATAAATGGGTAAAAACAGGTCGAGCAAAAGAAAATAATAATATTTCATACGGAAGATATACAAGTCATAAACATAAATTAGTATACAATAATGACACAAAAATACTATACAGTATACAAATATGCGCGAATGGAAACATTGTGCCTATAGACTCAATAAGTTTCGAAGAGATGGACAAATACAATTTGGGAAATGTTATGGACAATATTCAAATTTCAGATATGATAAATTCTTGGAATAGTAATGAAGTATTATCTCAAAGAGAAATAACGCAATATTGTAAAAATAAATCTTTGTTAAATAACTCTAAAATTCCCTCAGATGTAAAAATTAAAAAGAGTATAGATAATTATTATCTTCATGCAAAAAGAATACTAACTAGGGAAGTTTACACAGATTATCCATATCTTACAGATGATGAATCACAATATTTGATTGTATCATTAATTGCAATTTTATTTGTAAATATCTCATTAGATGAACAAAAGGATATTTCATTGGAAGATCGAAACTCTGTTGAAAAAAATATAATTAATTACGTTTTATCTCGTGCTTTTAATGAAGAATGTAATGTCAATATGTCATATACAGATTTAGAAAATATTGTGATCAACACAGTAAAATTACATAATGAAAGAGTTTTAAATAAATTTGGATTTTGGGGATATTTAGATTATATTAAAGAACTAAACGCAAAATCAAAAGATATAAATTATTACAAAAATTTATTAGTTGATAATAAAATTGTACCTTAATACAGTAAATATTACAAAAAATATAAGACTTATTGACACAGATATTCATTGTATATGGGTATGGGACAATACCCCATACCCTTGTAAACAGTAGTATTTTATAGACAAAATGAAAGGACTTGATTATATAGATAAAAAACAGATGAAGTTGACAAAATTTTGTGAATCATTTGATATACCCAGAACAACAGCTTTACAGTGGGTACATTCGCAAAATTTCCCTGCATACAACCTTATGGGCAGATGGTATATTGATGTAGACGAGTATTATTTATGGCGAAAAAAACAACATATTAAGAATTATAGATATGCTTAGTATAAATTATTAACTTAAAAATTATATTGACAACAAGTGCGTGTAATGGTATTGTTATGTTGCACGCACTTATATAAAGGAGTGTATTAAATGAAAAAGAGAGCTGATGGCAGATATTGTAAACAAATACTTATAGGATACCATGAAAATGGAAAACGGAAATTAAAAACGATTTACGGTAGAACTATCAAAGAGATTGAAAAAAAAGAAAGGGAATTTAGATTCGAGCTTGAAAATGGACTTATAAATAATAATCTAAATATTACTTTAAAGGATTGGTCTCTGATATGGCTTAAAACATATAAATGTAATTTGAGCAATAATACATACACAATGTATGCAAACGCTTTAAATACACATATTATACCTTATTTCAATGATCAAGAAATAATTAACATTAAATCTGTACAAGTACAGCAATTATTAAATCAACTTATAAGCGAAAAGCATACAAGAACCGCTGAAATAGTCCGATTAACATTAAAACAAATTTTTAAACAAGCAAAAGTTAATGGATATATAACAAAAGATATAATGGAAACAATAAAAACTGTTGAACATCAAACAAAAGAAAAACATATATTATCTGATAGTGAGAAATATTTTATTGATGTTGCAGAATTAGCCCCAAAGCAAAAAATTTTCTTATATATAATGTTATATGCAGGACTAAGGCGAGGTGAAACACTTGCTCTAGTCATTGATGATATTGATTTGGTAAATAGGACAATAACTGTAAATAAAAGTCTTTACTTTAATGGGAATCAATCAGATATTAAGTCACCAAAAAGTCAGGCTGGATATAGAACTATTCCTATTATAGATAAATTATTTAATGAATTATCTGTTTATTTGAATAATTTAAAAGGTAACAGACTATTTTCAATGTCAAATGGTAAGTATATGACAAAATCAAGTTATCGCAAATTTTGGGCTGGTATTGAGAAAACACTAAATCAAGTATCAGGTACGAATATTGCCTTTACTCCTCATATATGCCGCCATACTTATGCTACATCTCTGTATTATAGCAAGGTAGACATTAAAACTGCACAATATTTATTAGGACACTCAAGTCTAAAAATGACATTAGAGATATATACACATCTTGATAAAAAACAAATATCTTATGAGGTAGATAAACTAAATAAATATATTAGTCAGTCAAAAATCAGTCAATGTCAGGATCAAGTATAAAACAGTAAAAATAAAAACTGCTCAAACCCTAAGATTCAAGCAGTCTTCAACAAGTGAGACATTCGGGATTCGAACCCGAGACCCCTTGATTAAAAGTCAAGTGCTCTAGCCGACTGAGCTAATGTCCCACATATATAAAACAGCTTAACGCTGCAAGGGTGGATAATGGGATTCGAACCCATGGCCTCCAGAGCCACAATCTGGCGCGCTAACCAACTGCGCCATAC
>CAJFNV010000095.1 GCA_904395805.1 Candidatus Gallispira edinburgensis
ATCTGTTTCAGGCTCCCTTGTAAGCAATGCTGTCAACTTAAAGGATTAGCATAAACCTGATTGTTTAAAAAGGCGGCGTGTCCGCCCCCTTGGCTCCTTTATAAGGGAGCTGTCTGTTCAAATCAGTGCAGCTGATTTGAACAGACTGAGGGTTTTCCTTTAAACCACACTATTTGGCAAAGAACCAATAATTATAATTATTGAAAACACTAAAGGCTCCGGATTTTTCCGGAGCCTTTAGGATCAGCAGACTAAAAAATAACTTTAAAACAAGTCCGCCCTGGCATGCATCCCAAAACATACCTGTTTTGTGAAAAGCTGACAATAATCAGTTTTTCATATATATAATTAATAAAGGGGGCAAATTAAGCAGTATACTTTTCAAGAGTCTTTCTTACAGCGCCCTTGCCTGCAATAAGTTCCTTAAACATACCTTCAATTTTTTCACCGATACCCGCCTTGTACAAATCAATTCCAAATATATTTGCATTTGAAAGTATAGGCTTAAGCTGTCCCTTATAGCTTTCCGGATTTCCAACCTCAATTCCCTTTAACTGTTCAGTTAATTCAGGGATCATAGGGTCAGATGAAAGTTCAAATTTATTGCCTTCATCATCAACACCCAAAAGGTATCTGCACCATCCTGCTATTGCAAGGGGTATACATGTAAGCTTATCCGCATCACCGTACTTTTCAACATAGGACTTGATCGTTTCACCATATCTGATACCAACCTTCTGAGAAGTATCTGTTGCGATTCTCTGAGGAGCATCAGGCATAAAAGGATTAGGCATTCTTACATTAAGAACTTCGTCAACAAAGTCTGTGGGAGAAAGGATTCCCGGATCGGTAACAACAGGCATACCTTCCTTAAGACCTATTATTTCAACAAGTTTCTTTAAGTCCTTATCCTTCATTTCATCTGCAATAAGTGTATATCCAAGTACACATCCGTAAACCGCAAGAGCTGTGTGCAAAGGATTAAGGCATGTTGTAACCTTCATTCTTTCCACTTTGTTTACGGTATCTCTGTCAGTCATATATACTCCCGCCTTTTCAAGAGCAGGTCTGCCGTTAGGGAATTTGTCCTCAATTACAAGATACTGAGGTCCTTCTGCATTTACAAAAGGTGCAATATAAGTATTCTTTGAAGTTATAACAGGAGCCATATCCTCAACACCTGCATCCTCAAGTTCCTTTGCTACAGATTCGGCAGGTCTTGGAGTAATTTTATCGATCATTGACCATGGGAATGAAACCTGTTTTTCATCGGTAATGTAATCAACAAAGCCATTGTCAACATAACCCTTATCAAGCCATTCCTTAGCCATAGTCACTACAGATGACTGCAGCTTTTCACCGTTATGTGAGCAGTTATCCATTGATACAACAGCTATAGGAGCCTTTCCTGCCTTATATCTTTCATTTAAAAGTGCACAGACAACAGCCATTGCAGACTTAGCCTTGTCGGGACCATTGTCAATATCAGCCTGAATAAACGGGAAATACTTTCCGTCAGA
Source organism: Candidatus Gallispira edinburgensis (assembly GCA_904395805.1). GTDB lineage: Bacteria > Bacillota > Clostridia > Lachnospirales > CAG-274 > Gallispira > Gallispira edinburgensis. The sequence goes on from CAJFNV010000095.1 coordinate 1,521, forward strand.
GCCCTTTAAAGCATAACCTTTTTCTGTTATTGTAAATGAAACCATCTGAAGATCCTTGTTTACAAATATTTCCTTTAATCTCTTCCAGTCCTCAGCAATATCAGAATTAGCCTTTATAGCCTCTGTCAAAGAACCTAAAACAGCCTTGTCAGTTGAGCCGTCAGCCTTTAATGTAACAGCCAGTACAAGATTGTCATAAGGCTTATATATCTTATCCACTACATCAAAATCAAAGGTTTCAACACATGTAATACCCTTATCCATTTCGCCCTTTGAAATAAGTGTATCGGCAATGCCTCCGATAAAAATTCTGAAAATGTTTCCTGCACCGAAATGGACCCATCCCGGAGATTTTTTAGTATTTTCACAAACAGCCTCAATATCATATGAAGGCAGCTTGATCCCTGCACTTTCCCATGCTTTTCTGTCTTTTAAGCCCTCTAATGTCAGTTTCATAAAAATATCCACTCCTTATCGTATTTTTTGCTTCTCCATAGCTTATATATGTTTTTTTATTACAATAATTATTGCCTGAAATACAGGTAAAAATACATTATATAAGCCACTTGTCACTGTTATGTATTATACATATATTATATAACTTATAGCTTTTAAATTACATAGCATTTCTTGTTATTAACATAGCATTTCTTGCTGTTTTTTATTTATTGCAGACAATAATCAATTAGGAATGTATTTATATGAGTGAGAAGTTAGGAATGAGGAGTTAGGAGTTTAAATTACCTTTCAAATCTGTAAAAACAAAGGCTCCCTTACCTAAAAACATACATTATTTCACAACTAACTAAGCCTCCCTTGCCTAAAGGGAGGTGTCAAACCTTCTAGGTTTGACGGAGGGATTCAACTTCACACTCTGTTAAATTCCTATTTACCGTACTAACAAATAAATTTATTTCTAACTAACTTCAACTCCTAATTCCTCAGTCACTTCAAAATTCAGCTATTCAGCACTTTCAGCTCCGCTGAAAGCTACACCTGCGGTGTGTCCGCATACTTCTTGCGGTGCATAGCTGAAATTTGAAACACCCCTCACTCCCCCAAATTCCAATTTAATGTATTATTTCACATAAAATTCACATACTATATATTAAGAATTATAATATACGGGAAAATCATTATGAAAAAAACAAATTTAAAAACTCTTATAATATCAATACTTATACCTTTAGTCACAGGCTTTTTATCCTATTTTTTAAGCCGCAGCGGTATGGCATACTATGAAACACTCAATAAGCCTGCCCTTAATCCGCCGTCAATATTATTTCCTATTGTCTGGACAATATTGTATATACTTATGGGTATATCCTCATACATAGTATATACATCAGACAGTCCTTTCAGGCAAAAAGCCCTTAAATGGTATGTAATTCAGCTTATTTTTAATTTCGGCTGGAGCATAATTTTCTTCGGCTTTTCAAAACTTTTATTTGCCTACATCTGGCTTCTTATTCTTATTGCTTCTATAGTTGTTATGATTTATTATTTTTATAAAGTAAAGCCCATTGCAGCTTATTTACAGATACCATATTTGTTATGGTGCATATTTGCAGCTTATCTTAACCTTTCCATATATTTTTTAAACCCTCCGACACTATAAGTCCGAGGGTTTAAATAAATTTATATATTTAATTTATTTTGAGCAATCCTTTCAGATAACTCTGTTATTTTAATTCTTATTTTTTCTATTACATTTATAAATTCTTCATCACTTTTTCCCGTCGGGTCATCAAGTCCCCAGTCCTCTCTGTATTTACAGGGAATATTGTGGCATTTTACATTACACCCCATTGTTATTACAATATCGGGGTTCGGAATATCTTTGATCAATTTAGAATACTGTGTCTTTTCCATATCTATATTATATTTCTCTTTCATAATTCTCACAGCATCCCTGTTGATTTCAGGCTTTGTTTCGGTACCTGCGGAACAGCTTTCAAAAACATCTCCGCAAAGCTCTTTTCCAAAGGCTTCCGCGATCTGACTTCTGCATGAATTGTGAACGCATACAAATGCCACAACAGGCTTTTTATTTTCCATATTTTCTACCCTTTCATTTTAATATTACACCACTCCTGCGGCAACAGAATAAACTACATTCATTACACCTGCAAGGAGCATAACAAGTATAGGATTCATTTTAAACTTCATAAGAAGTACCATACATATTACAAAAATTACAACGGCACTTATCTTTATTCCCGAGAGCACTATATCCTCACCGCCCCAGAAACTTGAAACAAGTATAGATACTCCTGCTGTTGCTATCATAGCCACAACTGCAGGTCTTAATGTAGTAAGAATACCCTGTAATGTGTCAAGCTTTCTGAACTTAATATAAAGCCATGCAAGAGTAGTTACTATAAAGCAGGCAGGGAGCACACAGCCTATTGTTGCCACTATTGCTCCGGGGATGCCAGCAATTTTGATTCCCACAAATGTAGCTGAATTTATGGCAATAGGCCCAGGTGTCATCTGAGAAATTGTTATTAAATTTGTAAATTCAGACATATCAAGCCAGTTATGGGAAGTCACTACCTCATCCTGAATTAAAGGAAGGGCTGCATATCCTCCGCCAAAGCTGAAAGCTCCGACTTTAATAAAGCTTATAAGAAGTTCCAGATACAGTTTTATATCCATTACTTTTCAGCCCTCCTTCTTTTACAGAGAGTCTGTAAATATCCCAGAGCACCGCAGGCTATTACAATATAAACAACACTTATATTTAAAAAGCAATTAAGAACAAAAGCTATAAGCATAATTGCTATAAGCTCTTTGTTTTTGCTCATAAAAACGCCTTTACCCATATCATAAACAACTGAGGCAATAACAGCACCTACACCTGATTCCATACCCTCAAGCATAAGGCTTACCCATACATTGTCTTTAAAAGCCGTGTAAAACACCGATACAATTGATATAACTATAAAAGGCGGAAGGACCGTTGCAACAATTGCCACAAATGAGCCTATAAGTCCTGCAAGTTTATACCCCACAACAATAGCACCGTTTACAGCCATTACTCCGGGAGCAGACTGGGCTATTGCTATAAGATCAAGCATTTCATCTTCGTCTATCCAGTGATAAACGTCAACGAATTTCTTCTTCATCAATGTTACAATTACATATCCCCCTCCAAAGGTAAAAGCACTTAAATAAAAGGTGGATATAAATAATTTAAGCAACAATTTCTTTTTACTATCCATTTTTTCTCCTTAAAAACTCTGTGTAATAAATAGTATCCATATCTTCAAATATTTCCAAATAAAGTACTGTAACAAAAAGGGCGGCATACCCCCAATGTCATTAACTTAAGCAAATCCACAAAGTCATCATATCAAAATACACATTAAATTTTGTGACTAACTAAGCCTCCCTTGCCTAAAGGGAGGGGGACCAACGAAGTTGGTGGAGGGATATTGGTCAGTAACCAATAAGCAAATATTCACATCTGCCATATAAATCTCTTGAATCTCTTAACTTAATAACATCGGGCTTAACCGCCCAATTATTCCGAAAGAAATACGGCATTTCTTTCAATTATTTATTTTCTCATATCTCTGTTAATATCAAATATTTCAAGCTTATCCTGGTCGATCTTCTTTTCCATTACATCAACCATTGCAGCAAAGGTATCCATTGCAGTAATAAGAGTAACATCACTTTCAACAGCAGTTCTTCTTATCTTAAATCCGTCGGAATGTGTATCATTGGCTTTCTTTGGAATGTCCACAGCCAGATCCACAACACCGCTTCTTATTGTATCAATAATGTTAGGCACACCCTCACTTATTTTCTTTACAACCTTGCAGTTAATACCGTTTTCATTTAAAGCTCTTGCTGTACCCTTTGTAGCAAGGAAGTTACAACCTAAATCAACACATCTCTTAGCAAGTTTTACAAACTCATCATGATCCTTGCTTGAAATAGTTGCAAGAATAGTACTTCCCGGCTGAGGTATAGTCATACCTGCTGCAATAAATCCCTTGTAAAGTGCATTTTCAAGATTTCTTCCAACGCCTAAAACTTCACCTGTAGATCTCATTTCAGGTCCGAGACTTACTTCAACCTGAGGAAGCTTTTCCGTTGAGAACACAGGGACCTTTACGGCAACAACATCAGGCTCTGAACCGATACCTGTGTAATATCCCATATCGGCAAGCTTGTCACCAAGCATTACTCTTGTTGCAACATCAATAACAGGTACTCCCGTTACCTTTGTAATATAAGGTACAGTTCTTGAAGAACGAGGATTTACTTCGATTATATTAAGCTCACCCTTAAATTCAATAAACTGGATATTTACCATACCAATTACATGAAGAGCAATTGAAAGCTTCTTTGTAACATCAAGGATCTGTTCCTTAATATCATCTGAAATATGCTGGGGCGGATAAATTGAAATACTGTCGCCTGAGTGAACGCCTGCTCTTTCAAGATGCTCCATGATACCGGGGATAAACACATCGGTACCGTCACATATGGCATCAACCTCAATTTCTCTTCCGCTTAAATATCTGTCTATAAGCACAGGATTTTTGCTGTCCTTTTCAAAGGCTTCTGTAAGGTAAAGAGTAAGCTCTTCTTCATTATGAGTTATTTCCATACCCTGACCGCCCAGAACATAGCTTGGTCTTACAAGTACAGGATATCCGAGAGCCTCTGCAGTTTCAATACCTTCCTTAAGTGTCCATACACCCTTGCCCTTTGGTCTTGAAATGCCAAGTTCTTCAAGAACAGCATCAAATTTTTCTCTGTCCTCAGCTTCATCAATATACTTAGGCAATGTACCAAGAATAGGTATATTCATTTCATCAAAGAAGTTAGCAAGCTTAATTGCAGTCTGTCCGCCGAACTGAAGTATAACTCCGTCAGGCTTTTCTGTTTCAACTACATTTAATACATCCTCTTCCGTAAGAGGCTCAAAGTAAAGCTTGTCGGCAGTATCAAAGTCAGTTGATACTGTTTCAGGGTTATTGTTTACAATAATAGTTTCAATACCTGCTTTTTTAAGAGCCTTTATTGAATGTACTGAACAGTAGTCAAACTCAATACCCTGACCTATTCTTATAGGACCTGAACCTATAACCATTACTTTCTTTCTGTCGCTTACAACAACTTCTGTTTCGCTGTCATAGCTTGAATAGTAGTAAGGAGTAACAGCCTCAAACTCGCCTGCACAGGTATCAACCATTTTGAACACAGGCATAATGTCCCATTTCTTTCTGAGAGCATAAATATCAGGAGGTATACATCCTACAAATTTGCTTATGGCCTTGTCTGAAAATCCCTTTTCCTTAAAGAATCTTAAGTTTTCTTCTGTAAAGTCCTCAAGCTTCATAGTCTTGAGAGTTTCTTCCATTTCAACGATCTTAGCGATTTTTGCAATGAAGAACAGATCCATACCTGTGATCTGACAAACCTTTTCAACCTTATAACCTCTTCTCAGCATTTCAGCAAGGTAGAAAAGTCTTTCGTCATCAGGCTTAACAACTCTCTTTTTAAGTTCTTCAAGAGATAATTCCTTTGCACTCTTTCTTTCAAGACCGTACTGACCTATTTCAAGTGAACGCACGCCCTTTAAAAGAGCAGCCTCAAAGCTCTTACCGATTGACATTATTTCACCTGTAGCCATCATCTTTGTACCAAGAGTTCTCTTAGCGCCAAAGAACTTATCAAATGGCCATCTCGGGAACTTTAATACAATATAGTCGATAGTCGGCTCAAAGCAGGCAAATGTCTTTCCTGTTACGGCATTCTTTATTTCATCTAAGTTATAGCCTAAAGCGATCTTTGCGGCAACCTTTGCAATAGGATAACCTGTTGCCTTTGATGCAAGAGCTGAAGAACGTGAAACTCTTGGGTTTATCTCAATTACAGCATAGTTGTAGCTGTTAGGGTCAAGGGCAAACTGAACATTACATCCGCCCTTTATCTCTATTGAATTGATAATGTTTATAGCAGCGCTTCTAAGCATCTGATATTCTCTGTCTGATAATGTCTGTGCAGGTGCAACTACGATACTGTCTCCTGTATGTACACCAACAGGGTCAACATTTTCCATACTACATACAGTTATACAGTTACCTGCACCATCTCTCATTACCTCAAACTCAATTTCCTTCCAGCCTGCGATACTCTTTTCAATAAGTACCTGACCAACTCTTGAAAGGTGTAAGCCCTGAGTACATATTTCTCTTAACTCAGACTCGTTTGCTGCAATACCACCGCCTGTACCTCCGAGAGTATAAGCAGGTCTTACAATTACGGGGTAGCCTATTTTATTTGCAAACTCAACAGCAGATTCAACATCTGTAACAATATCACTTTCAACAATAGGCTGATTTGTTCTTTCCATTAACTGCTTAAAGCTGTCTCTGTCCTCGCCCTCTTTAATGGATTCAATTGAAGTACCTATTACTCTTACGTTGTACTTGTCAAGAATACCTGCATCATACAATTCACAGCTTAAATTAAGTCCTGTCTGACCGCCCATACCTGCAATAATACTGTCAGGTCTTTCCTTTTCGATTACCTTTTCGATAAAATCTATAGTCAATGGCTCAATATATGTGTAGTGAGCCATACCTAAGTCAGTCATAATAGTAGCAGGGTTGGAATTTACAAGAACGACCTCAATGCCCTCTTCCTTAATAGACTCACATGCCTGTGTACCTGAGTAGTCAAACTCTGCCGCCTGACCGATAACGATAGGTCCTGAACCTATAACCAATACCTTCTTAATTGAATTATCCTTAGGCATGAGTTTTCACCTCCTCAATAGTCTTTAAAAATCTGTCAAACAATACCTGGGTATCAAGAGGTCCCGGACTGGCCTCAGGGTGGAACTGAACTGAATAAACAGGCTTAGTCTTATGTCTTATACCCTCAATACTTCCGTCATTTACATTTATAAATGTAGCTTCAACATCATCAGCAAGGTCACATACAACAAACTCATGATTCTGACTTGTAATGTATACTCTTCCTGTCTTTAAGTCCTTAACAGGGTGATTTCCTCCGTGATGACCAAACTTTAATCTCTTTGTATTGCATCCCAGAGCAAGGCTTATAAGCTGATGTCCGAGACAAATTCCAAGTACAGGGATACCTGTATCAATAAGTGTCTTTACTGTATCAACAACTGTAGGGATATCCTTAGGGTCTCCGGGTCCGTTGCCTAAAAATATAGCATCAGGCTTAACTGCAAGCATTTCCTCGGCAGATGTAAATGCAGGGAATACACTTAATTTACATCCTCTCTTTGCAAGGTCTCTTATAATACCCTGCTTTATACCGCAGTCAAGTACCGCAAGATGAGTACCTGAACCGCTTATTGTATAAGGCTCATCAATTGTAGTTTCCTTAACGGCATAGGCATTTGTATATGTGTCAAACTTCTGCTTTATCTGACTTGGAGTCAGGTCATCAACTCTTGTTGTAATAATGCCTCTCATAGTACCGTTATCTCTCAGTATTCTTGTAAGAGCTCTTGTGTCGATCCCTTCAAGACCCATTATCTTATTCTGATATAAAAAGTCCTCAAGGTCCATTTCACATCTCCAGTTATTTGGCACATCACATTTTTCTCTTACAACAAAACCCTTTAAGAAAGGGCGCCTGCTTTCCATATCCTCAAGGTTAATACCATAGTTTCCTATTAAAGGATAAGTCATAACTACGATCTGACCTGCAAATGAAGGGTCTGTAAGAGTTTCCTGGTATCCTGTCATACCTGTTGTAAACACTACTTCACCAACAGTCTCCTTAATGTAGCCAAATGCATTACCCTTAAATTTAACGCCATTTTCAAGTATTAACTCAGCTTTAATGGTTTTCTTCATGGTCAAATACATCTCCTTAAATCATTTTTCATATCTATGCAAGCCTGTCTTGCAGCCTGGGCAAAGTTTCTCTCATCTGTAAAGCAGGATTTATATTCATCCTTCATATGGGCAGCTATGATACCTCTTGAAGAATTTACAATAGCACCTAAGCCCTCTTCATTAAAGCAAACCGCCAAATCCTCAGCCTTGCCGCCTTGAGCACCATATCCCGGTACAAGGAAGAAAGTATGAGGCATTACCTCTCTCAATCTCTTTGCCTGCTCAGGATGAGTAGCACCAACTACAGCACCTACAGAGCTGAAACCGTACTGACCTCTTGTGCTTTCGCCCCACTTTTCAATGAGCTCTCCGACTTTTTCGTATATAGGCACTCCGTCAACAAGGAGATCCTGAATTTCACCGCTGTTAGGGTTGGATGTCTTAGCCAATACAAAAAGTCCCTTTTCATAAGCCTGACAGTCCTTTATAAAAGGAGTAATGGAATCAGAGCCTAAATATGGGTTTAAAGTTATAAAATCCTGTGCAAAGCTGTCATATACCGCACCGTTTATTTCAACCTTGCCTATATGTCCGTCTGAATATGCTTCAGCAGTTGATGCAATGTCACTTCTCTTTATATCACCTATTACAATAAGTCCCTTGCTCTTTGCATATTTACATGTTTTGTCATATGCCTTTAACCCCTCAATGCCGTATCTCTCATACATAGCGATCTGAGGCTTTACAGCAGGTACAATGTCAAATACAGCATCTATTATGTGCTTGTTAAACTTATACATAGCCTTTGCTGCAGCCTTCGGAGTATTTCCATACTTTGTAAAATATTTTTCTGTTATGAAATCAGGAATATAATTTAATCTTGGGTCAAGACCTACAACAGTAGGATTTCCCGTAGCTTTGATTTTATCTATAAGCTTATCAATGATCATTTCAAAACCTCCTTATATAATGCATTATGAATTGTCAATTATTTCATAAGTTTTCCCTTTTCAACAACAACCTCTCCTCCGCAGATAGTGTAAAGTACCTTACCCTTTACTTCTCTTCCGCCGAAAGGAGTGTTCTTAGCCTTTGAAACCATAGTGTTTACATCAATTGTATATTTGTTATCTATATCTGCAATTGCAATATCTGCTGCAGAGCCTACTCTCAGCTGTCCCTTGTCAGAGCCTAAGACCCTTGCAGGATTAGCAGTCATCTTTGCGACCATATCATTAAGGGATATAAGTCCCCTATCGACAAGTTCTGTGTATGAAAGAGCAAAGCTTGTTTCAAGACCTATTATTCCGTTTGCAGCCTTTTCAAATTCACAGTTCTTGTCATCAATATGATGTGGTGCATGGTCAGTCGCAATAACCTCTATTGTATTGTCTTTTAAAGCCTGTCTTATGACTTCAAGGTCCCTCCTGCTTCTCAAAGGAGGATTCATTTTATAATTTGAATCATAATCGGTAATATCCTCATCGCAGAGGGTGAAGTGGTGAGGAGCAGCCTCAGCTGTAACAGGAAGTCCCATTTTCTTTGCATTTCTTACCTGTTCAACACTTCCTTCGGTGCTTATATGGCATATATGGAGCTTTGCTCCCGTAGCCTTAGCAAGTATAATATCTCTTGATACCATTACTTCCTCTGAATCATCACCTATACCCTTTAAACCTAGAATAGATGCTCTTTCTCCTGCATTCATTGAGCCCTTTGCAAGTCTTATTTCCTCACAGTGGTCAAATATAGGCAGGTCAAACATTTTTGAATATCTCATTGCATTTTTCATAAGTGCAGGGTCGTCAACACTTCTTCCGTCCTCTGATATAGCACAGGCACCTGCCGCAGCCATCTGTCCTATATCGGCAAGTTCTTCGCCCTTCTGCCCCTTTGTTATTGCTCCGATAGGCAGAACATTTACAACAGCATCTCTCTTAGGGCTTAAAGCATATTCTATCATAATTGCATTGTCAGTTACGGGATTTGTATTCGGCATTGCACAAACCGTTGTAAATCCGCCCATAGCAGCCGCCCTTGAGCCTGTTGCTATGGTTTCCTTATTTTCATATCCGGGGTCTCTGAAATGCACATGAAGGTCGATCAGTCCGGGCATAACCACAAGTCCTGTGGCATCAATTACCTTATCGGCATTTTCTTCGATATTATCACTTATCTCAGCAACCTTACCATCTTTAACAAGTATATCCTTAACAGCATCAACACCGTTTGCCGGGTCTATAAGTCTGCCCTTTTTAATTAAAATACTGCTCATAAAATACCTCCTATCTTTTTTCGTTGGCTTCTGTCAAAAGCTTTAATACAGCCATTCTTACTGCAACACCGTTTTTGACCTGTACATTTATTACGGAATGCTTACCGTCTATAACTTCGGTACTAAGCTCCACACCTCTGTTTACAGGACCGGGATGCATTACAAGAACATCCTTCTTGGCATATTTAAGTATTTCATTATTTACACCGAAAAGATTTGAATACTCTCTCAGATTAGGGAAAGGCATATTTCTCTGTCTTTCAAACTGTATTCTGAGTCCCATTACAACATCGGCATCCTTTATTGCAGAAGGAATATCGGTGCTTACCTGTACCCCAAGACTTTTCATTGAACTGCTTACAAGAGTTGAAGGTCCTGCAAGAGTAACCTTTGCACCAAGCTTAGTAAGTCCGAAGGCATTGCTTCTTGCAACTCTTGAATGGGAAATATCACCCAGAATCACAACCTTAAGTCCTTCAAAACCGCCCTTTCTTTCCATAATAGTATAAAGGTCAAGAAGAGCCTGTGTAGGGTGCTCATTAGAGCCGTCACCTGCGTTTATAACACTAGCTTTAACATTCTTAGCCAGAATATGTGCAGCTCCCGTAAGCTGGTGTCTTATGATCATTACATTTGTACCCATCTGGTCAAGAGTAACACCTGTGTCTATAAGGCTTTCACCCTTTGAAACACTGCTTGTAGCCACTCCAAGGTCCTTTACGATAGCCCCCTGATACTCTCCTGCAAGCATAAATGACATTTTAGTTCTGGTACTGTTTTCATAGAAAAGGGTTACAATACTGCTTTTTGAAAGAACGTCTGTTCTCAGCTCGGGATTGTCGATTTTTTCCTTCATATCCTTTGCAGTATTGAGTATAGTCATAATTTCATCAGCACTTAAATCTCTTAAGCCTAACAAATCTTTTCTGTTATACACATAAGCCGCCTCCTTCTGAATTGTTAAATTACTGACTTTTTCCACACGCTAAAAAGGCAATAAAGGAATTCAAATAAAAACCTTTATTGCCTTATAAAATCCAAAAAGAAAATAAAAGGAGAAGGAATATCAAACAAGCAGTTATTAATTGTAGTTTGCTTAGGTTTAAACATAAGTAATATCCTCCTTCATTTATTTATATCCTTAAAATTTTATCATTTATACAGTTCTTTGTCAACTGTTAATTTATGTTTTATGACAATTTTTTTATTAAGTTATTTTAATGGTTCAGGGGCAAAAATGTTTGACACCATGATACCGACGGATTTCTTTGCCTTTCACGCTCCCGAAATCCTTGGTTTTATTATAATATATTTTGCCCTAAAACACAATTTATTTTTTTATATTTTTTTACAAATTTTGTAATGTAAATGAAAAGTAAAAATTAATGAATAAACTCTTGAAATTAATCACACAATATTGTATAATCTTATCAGAAGGAAACAAAAAGCTTGTTTCCTCTGATAAAATTATTTTATATAGATTGTCTGGAATGTTCGCGACCTTTTATTTTTGAACCTACATTTTTTGAACGGGATTCCTACATTGTTTTGCCTATGTCAGGCCGCAAGCTAATTCCCTTTGGGCAGCGGAAGGCAGATGACAGATCTGCGGAAACCCACCTAGCTCGGCTAGGTGTCAGAAAACTGGGGACGGCATTTCGGATGATTTTACAAAAGATGGGGCTGCAATTTGCAGTCCCTTAATTTTTTATTTTTTTTATTATCTCTTTAATTTCTTTATTAGCCTCAATATCATTTTCAGGTTTTATTTCAGATGTTTTAAGACACCTTACATATCCCTCAACTTTCACATTAAGCCCCATAAGCATTATTCTTACAGTCTTTTCAGCGTCAGCAGAATTTATTACAGAATCCCCTCCCCCAACTACAATAACATAACCCTTTTTAGGTTTTAACTTTTTCTTACTCATAAAAAACATTTGAGTTCTCGACATCATAGCCATAAGCACACCTGTAGGCTGATTATAGTAAAGAGGCGTAGCAACAATAATATTGTCATAACTGTCAATATTATTTAAAAGCTCTGTCATATCATCATTATATATACACTCTCCGCCCTTACATTTTCTGCAGTCAATGCAGGGAGAAAAGTCCCTATAATATGCACTTACAACATCACATTCAATACTTTCCTTAATTTTGTTTATAAAATACATTGTGTCGCCCTTTTTTCTCGGCGACCCGTTTATTATCAGTGTTTTCATCCCGCTTCCCTTTCAACTTTATTATATTTCTTTTATCTGCTCCAATTTTCCCTCAATTAGTTCTTTCAGAATATCTCCTAAGTTATCACAGAAAAATTCCTCTTCCGACATTCTTATATCCTCTATGGACCACCATTTATGATCCCTTGTATATTTCTTTTCGGATTCTTCCCAGCCGTCAAAATTAAAATCACTTTTTTCTATCCTGACAAGATAATATTTTTCCTCAGATAGAAATTTGATTCCGTCCTTCTTTTCAAAAATTTTATTTCTTTTAAATACCCATTTAGGATCTATTTCATCTTTTATTCCCAGTTCTTCATAAAGTTCTCTTTTAAGTCCTTCTTCAAAAGTTTCCCCTTTTTCGATACCTCCTCCCGGAGTGACCCACAATATCTTTTTATCTGATAAAAACCCAAATTCAAATTTAAACAGAAATATCTGATTTTCACTGTTTAACAATATTGCCCTTGCAGATTGTCTTGTTTCCATAAAATTTACCCTCCCACCTATTTCTGTATTTTTTTCATTATATCATATTTTTTTACCTTAATATATACTTTTTTAAATTTTTGTGATATACTAAATCTTATTAAATATTTAGGAAGATAACCATGACATATAAAGAAGCTTTAAATTACATAAAGGAAAATTCAAAAAATAAAATAATACCGGGACTTGAAAATATGGAAAAGCTTTGCTCCCTTTTAGGTGATCCCGAAAGGAAAATAAAAACGATCCATATAGCAGGCACAAACGGCAAAGGCTCAGTGGGCGCCTTTATAGAAGAAGGACTTATAAAAAACGGCTATAATGTGGGACGATACACCTCCCCTGCCGTACTGAATTACAGGGATATCCTCACTTACAACAAGAAGAGAATATCCGAAGAAGAATTTGCCTCTGTTACATCAGAAGTAAAGTCAATACTTGAAAACTCAGACTGCAAGCCTACCGTATTTGAACTTGAAACAGCCATTGCCTTTTACTGGCTGAGTAAAAAAAACTGTGACTTTGCAATAATAGAAACAGGTATGGGAGGCAGACTTGATGCCACAAACGTAACCGATAAAATACTTGCTGTTATTACACCTGTATCAATTGACCACACTAAATTTCTGGGCAATACTATAGAAGAAATTGCATATGAAAAAGCAGGTATAATAAAGAGTGCAGCAGTTTCTGCACAACAGGAACCGTCAGTTAAAGAAGTGCTCAAGGCAAAAAGCAATGATATTACTTTTGCATCAAGCCCTAAAAACATAACATACAGCAATGATAAAACAACATTCGACTATAAAAGCTATAAAAATGTTGAAATTACAATGCTGGGTAAATTTCAGGCAGAAAATGCCTGCCTTGCAATAGAAGTCTTTGAAAAGCTAAATAAAATGGGTTATAATATAACCAATATAGAAAAATCTTTAATAAATGCTCAGTGGCACTGCCGTTTTGAGAAAATAAGTTCCGATCCTCTCATTATTATAGACGGAGCACACAACCCCCACGGTGTAAAAGCCTTAAAAGAAAACACTGAACTTTATTTTAAAAACAGAGATGTTGTTTTTATAACAGGAGTTTTAAAAGATAAGGATTACAGCAAAATGGCAGAAATAATTGCTCCCCTTGCCAAAAAGATATTTACGATTGAGTCGGACTCTCCAAGGGCATTACCTGCCGAAGATTATGCAAAAGCTATAAGCAGGTATAACAAAAATGTAACAGCCTGCAAATCAATTAAGGAAGCTGTAAGTTCAGCCCTTGAATATGACAACATTCTGGTTTTCGGCTCCCTTTCATTTATGGGAGAAATATACAACTGTTTTAATGAAACTATGGAAAGATACAATAAAATAAAAGAACACAGCCTTTTTAATGAAATTATAAATATAATAAATAATAAAGAAAAAACAAGGATATTCTGCAAACACGGCACAGACCATTGTCTTGATGTTGCCCGCATAGCTTATATTCTGTCTTTGGAAAACAATTTAAACATAAAAAAGGACATAATATATGCCGCAGCTCTTCTTCATGACACAGGCAGAGCCTTTAAAGATGATGATCACAACAAAAAAAGTGCCGAGATATCAAAAGAGATACTTACAGACTGCGGTTATTCACAAAGTGAAATACAGGAAATTATATCTGCCATATTAAATCACAGAAAAGATACATCAGAACTAAAAAATCTGAGTGATATAATATGCAAGGCAGATAAACTTTCAAGACAGTGCTACAACTGCAAAGCACAAAAGGAATGCTACTGGCAGGAAGAAAGACGAAACAAAAACATAAAATATTAAGGAGAATTTGTAATGATAATAGGAAACAGGGAATTTAAGGACAGAACATATGTAATGGGCATACTTAACGTAACTCCCGACAGTTTCAGCGACGGAGGCACACACAACACCCTTGATACAGCCCTTAAACACACCGAAAAAATGATAAATGAAGGTGCAGACATTATTGACGTGGGCGGTGAATCCACCCGCCTCGGCTACACACTTATAAGTGATGATGAAGAAATATCAAGAGTAGTCCCCGTTATTGAAAAAATAAAGGATAACTTTGATATACCAATATCCGTAGATACTTATAAATCAGCCGTTGCAGAAGCAGCGGCAAAGGCAGGTGCCGACCTTATAAATGATATATGGGGATTTAAATATGATGAAAAAGTTGCCGAAATAACAGCAAAGTATAACCTAGCCTGCTGTCTTATGCACAACAGAAAGGAAGCGGTTTACAATAATTTTATTGAAGATGTGCTTTCAGACCTTCAAGAAAGTATTTCTATTGCGGAAAAGCACGGTGTAAATAAAGACAAAATAGTTCTTGACCCGGGAGTAGGCTTTGCAAAAACCTATGAACAGAATTTAGAGATCATAAACAAACTTGAAGAACTTCACAAACTTAATTGCCCCCTTCTTTTAGGCACCTCCCGAAAATCCGTTATTGCCCTTACCCTTAATCTTCCCGTAAATGAAAGAGTTGAAGGCACGATCGCAACAACGGTAATAGGAGTTATAAAAAATTCTCTCTTTGTAAGAGTACACGATGTAAAAGAAAATAAAAGAGCCATATTAATGACAGAAAAAATATTAGGCAGGTGGTAAATATGGGAAAAGTAATTATTGAAAGCCTTGACTGCTTTGGCAGGCACGGAGTTTTAAAGGAAGAAAACACACTGGGGCAGAGATTTTTTGTAACCTGTATTATGGATACGGATTTTGAATCTGCTGCCGAAAATGACGATATAACAAAGGCTGTAAATTATGCCGAGGTATCAAAATTTATTACCTTATATGTAAGAAATAATATTTTCAGGCTTATAGAAACTCTTGCATCAAGGCTTGCAGATGAAATACTTATCAATTTCAATGTCAGCGCAGTTACAGTAAAAATAGAAAAGCCTTCCGCTCCCGTAGGACTGCCCCTTAAGACCGTTGCAGCCCAGATAACCAAAAAATGGAGCAAGGCATATTTAAGCATAGGCTCAAATCTCGGCGACAAAAAAGCATACCTTGATTTTGCCATATCTTCACTTAAAGAAGATAAAAACATAAGAGTAACAAAGGTATCTTCTTATATTGAAACAGAACCCTACGGCTACACAGAGCAGGATGAATTTTTAAACTGCTGTACGGAAATCGAAACAATATATTCACCCCATAATCTTTTAAAAACGGTAAACTCAATTGAAATGAGTGCAGACAGGAAAAGAGAAATACACTGGGGACCAAGAACACTTGACATTGATATTGTTTTGTGCGATAATATAATATTAAATGATACAAAGCTTACAATCCCCCATATTGATATGGAAAACAGGTTTTTTGTTCTTAAACCTCTTTGTGAAATTGCACCCTATGCAATTAACCCTGTAAATAACAGGTCTGTTAAACAAATGTACGCTGACTTGAAAAACAGTATTTAACATATTAAACAAAATAAGGGCGAAAATCTCTCGCCCTTGTATAAACTTGAAATCGTAAACCTATTATAAGTAAATAAAGTTGACGAAAGGATATGTTATGGAACTTTACAACAAAATAATAAACGGATATATACCACAAAAAGAAGATTTAATACCCCTTATAAATTATGATCTGGAAGAACTCTGCAATTATGCAAATGAAATAAGAAAGCACTTCTGCGGAGATGCCTTTGACATATGTACAATAATAAACGGCAAAAGCGGCAAATGTCCCGAGGACTGTAAGTACTGTGCCCAGTCTGCCCATTATAATACTGACTGTCAGACATATACCCTTTTAAGTACAGAAGAAATAAAAAAGGATGCCAAGTACAATGCAGATAAAGGCATAATGCACTATTCAGTAGTTACATCAGGTAAAAAACTTTCAAAAGCTGAAATTTCATCCCTATGCAATACATACAGAGAAATATCACAAAGCTGTAATATCCGCCTTTGTGCATCTCACGGACTTCTGAAAAAAAGTGATTTTGAAGCAATACATTCAGCAGGTGTTATGCGCTATCACAACAATCTGGAAACATCAGCAGGCTTTTTTAAAAACATATGCACGACCCACAGTCAGGAGGATAAAATAAAAGCAATCAATTCAGCTCAGTCTGCAGGTCTTGAAATATGCAGCGGAGGCATAATGGGACTTGGTGAAACAATGGAGGACAGAATTGATATGGCACTTCAGATTCGTGAACTCAATGCAGTGTCAGTACCTATAAATATATTAAACCCAATTAAAAACACACCTCTTGAAAACAACAAAATACTCACATTAAACGAAGTAAGACGTATTGTAGCAATTTTCAGATTTGCCCTGCCCGATAAATATATAAAGCTTGCCGGTGGGAGAGGACTGCTCCCCGATAAAGGCAAAAGTGTTTTTATGTCCGGAGCAAACGGAGCTATAACAGGGGATATGCTTACAACTTCAGGCATTACTGTTGATGAGGACAAAAAAATGCTTGCCGATTTAGGATATATAATTTAACAATATGATTAAATATTACAAAAACTTTAATGAATTTTTAATTATTATACTATTGATAGTTTTATTTTCAGGGTATATACTTAGAATACAAAGTATCAGGAGGTAGTCAGAATGAAAATAAAGCAATTCACAGCAGCCGCTCTTGCAGGCATTTCACTTCTCACTGTTAATGTATATGCCTACAGCAGTCTTGAAGTCAATGAATGGATTGATGACAAGAGCGCAGTTTCCAAATATACAGTTGTTTCCGATTCAAAGGGTTTAAAAGGAATAGCTGACAAAAGCGGTACTATAATAATAGATACCGTATACAATGATATTAAGGAAATTCCCGGCTGGGAAAAATTTGCCGTTCAGAAAAAAGACGGTAAATGGACAATTATAAATATTACGGGAGGCACTTACTTCCAGACCACATATGACTACATAGACACACAGTATTGTGACAAAGGATATGTGGAAGCAGGCTATTACGGAGAAAATGAGTTTAAAAACAAAGTAGGAATAATTGATAAAAATATGAATTTGATAGTTCCCGCAGAATACCAGACATACATATTCACCGATAAAGACGGTATGATTTTAGGAAAGCTCAATTCAGACAACAATTATGATTACTACAAACTTACCGAAGATAACTCACTTGAATATACAGCCACTCTCCCGGGCATATTGACTGCTAATTCAGAAAATGGCTTATACTACATAAAGTCATATAAGTCATGCCGGAAATATGACTCCGAAACAGAGAAATATTCTGCAGGCTATATTACGACCCTTGGATTAGCTGATGAAGACTACAATGTAATAATTGAGCCAATATATGAAAATACTTCATTTTCATTTAATAACGGTCTTGCCATTGTTAAAAAGGGAAGTACAAGCTATGAAGAAAAGGTTTCAGGCAGTATCGGCAACGGAAAATACGGTATAATTGATAAAACGGGCACAGAAATTACAGAATGTATATATGATTCAATAACCCGTTCTGGAACAAATTATACATTTACACTCGACAACGAAAAAACAACTCTTTCCGTAAATGAACTTTTGGGAAACAGTAACACAATTTCAGTCATTATAGACGGGACAAAACTTGCCACAGACAATGCACCCGTTATAGTTGACAATTATACTCTCCTTCCCCTGAGAGATATATCAGAGGCGCTGGGAGCGGAAGTAAGCTGGGATGCTCATACAAAAACAGCAGTTATAACAAAGGATAACAACATAATTTCAATAACGGTAAATTCAGACACAATGCTTGTAAACAATAACAGTGTATCTGTTTCTGTTCCCGCTCAGATAATAAACAACACAACATACATTCCCGTCAGAAATCTTGCAACGGCACTTAACTGTCTTGTAAACTGGGATCAGGAAAATAAAATTGTAAATATAAATACTATTTAAAATACAAAAGCACTTCCGGCATGTGAAGTGCTTTTGTATTTTAAACGAGTATGTGAAAAAAACTCTGTAAATATTATTATTTAATAATTAGGCTTTCTATGATAAAATAAAATCATAGGAGGCCTAAAATTATGGCAAAAAAAGAAGTTTATAAGGTAAAACCAATGACAGAAGGAAAAAGGAATATCATAGCCGGATTATTACAGGAATATGACATCCAATCAGCAGAGGATATTCAAGAAGCCTTAATACAAACCCATGTCAAAAGCTCATGCTGTTCAATAGTAAGTCCTTCTCTTGTATAAAAATCGCCGAAGCAGTAATCAGGTAAAAAACTTCTTCCAAGTCTTACTTCACCTTCTGCAGGCTTAGTGTCACCTAAGTCACCGAACAATTCAGTCTGTGCGGCACTGCCCTCCTCAAAACGGTTTTCCTCCGTTACTGTTGCCTGACTTTCAGGCATAGGGATGCCCTTTTCATCAAAAACATCATTTACAACTTCTATAGCTTCAAGAGCCTTTGCAGCCCCCACATAAGGTGCACAATGATATACTGTTTCTGTTATTTCCACAGGTGTAAGTCCCGCATTAAGAGCTGAATACACATGAGTTCTTAAAATAGTTGTTGTACCGAGAGTTGTAAGGGATGCAAGGGCGATCATTTCCCTGTCCTTATCTGTAAGCTGTCCCTGCTGATAAAGCTCACCGTATACAAGCTTATTAACAATGTCGTAAAGCTCTGATTCGGCAATATTTTCGGGTATCTTACCGTCCTCATATAATTCATTAAATTTTTCAACAGCCAGCTTTTCTCTTTCTGACATATCACTTTCAGCCTCTTTTGTTACTGTAACATAAGTTTTTCCGCCTCTTGTTTCTCTTGACTCTATTTTATCTGCCCCGAAAGCATTTAAAGGCATTGCTCCCAATAAAACCATTGTACTTAATAAAACTGCTGTAAATCTTTTCATAATTCAGTCCCCCGTTTCTTAAATTAATTTACGTGATTTTCAAGATATTCTGTTACATAATCTAAAGCTGTCTGAGCATATTCACCTCTGAATCCGTGAACTGCACCCTCCAGAACATAAAGCTCTGCGGAAGGATATGTCTCTGCAGCTCTTTCTGAATATTCTACAGGCACGACCTCATCGGCATCTCCGTGTAAAATAAGAACATCCTTATCATAATTTCCTATTACACTGTATGGGTCAAAGTCAAAAAGGTCTTCAAAATATACAGGACCTATGTCCATACCCATTAAATTGTAAGTTTCAGGAACATCATCTATACTGTCAAACCATTCATTTGCATTATCAGGTATGCAGAATGCAGGGAAACACAGCATTAAACCCTTAATTTCGTCAACTCTGTCAGCTGCAACCAGTGCAGATACCATTCCACCCTGGCTTGCGCCTAAAAGGAACAGATTATCGGTATCTACATATGACTGTGCCTTAACTGTGTCAATAACAGCATCAAGATCTGTTTCTTCCGTAAATATAGACATTTCCTTTGGGATCAGATCACTTTTGCTGTTGTTTCCTCCGCCGCAGAAATCAAAACAATAAACTGCATATCCCTTTGCGGCTAATGCTTCACCGTAGATCCTGCCGTTTTCATTTGTTCCGCCAAAGCCATGTGAATATATGACCGCAGGCACTTTATCTCCTGCATTTACAGGTCTGTACATAACACCGTATATATTTTTGCCGTCATTATCACAGCTTAACTCTTCCGTTATATATTCATATTCACCTGAACTGCTGTCATTTGCAGCAATATTTAATTCAGCAACAGCATCACTTACTTCTTCCAGGGCATTTACGGCATTATCACCTTCAATTGTAAATCCGTCAAGTACATTTGCATCAGGAAGAGCTTCCCTTATATCTCTTACACTGCTGCCCAGTCCGCTTCCCTTATGAGTAGAAAATGGTATTACGGTTTTGCCGCTGAAATCATATTCTTCAAGGAAAGTATACACAGGCATAGGTGCTGTACCCCACCATATGGGGTAACCTATAAATATAGTGTCATAATCATCAAAGTTTTCAACATGAGTCTTTAATGCAGGTCTGTAATCCTCATCAAGCTCATCATTAGCCTGATCCACATTTTCATCATAATCTGCAGGATAAAGCTCTTCTGTCTGAATACTGAACACATCTCCTCCGATTTCATTGTGTATCATATCCGCAACTATTTTGGTATTGCCCTCAATTCCCACATTCTGAGGATTAAGGCTTGCAGAGCTTGATGCATCAACAACATCATCCGGCTCAATATTTTCAGCTCTTGAAAAATAGGCAATTAAAATTTTGTTTGAGGACTCTGAAGGAGTTTCAATAACCTCAGGCTGATAGTTATCAGCTGTTTCCTCTTCTTTTGTAATAGTAATACTTCTTGTATCGGCATCCCATCGGGTATTAAAGCCAAAACTTTCAGCTATAAACCTTATAGGAAGCATTGTTCTTCCGTTAATAATGGCAGGCGCCGTATCAAGACTTCTTTCTTCTCCGTTCAAATAAGCTGTTGTACTGCCTGTAACAAGCTCAATTTCATTATCACCGTACATTAATGAAGCTGTATGTGTATCATTATCCCATTCAACACTTCCGCCCATAGCTTCAATTATCGTTCGTACCGGCACAAGAGTTCTGCTGTCCTGTATAACAGGAGCCGTACCCATTCCCGGATCGATTTCCGTTTCACTGCCGTTTACAGTCATTATGGGATTATCCACCTGCAAAACAACAGTAGTGCTGCTTGTATCAGCAAAGCTGCTTATCCCCAGTGCTGACACAAGTACAATTCCGCTCAAAAACACCGCCAGACTTTTCTTCATATCATTTCCTCCTTTTTCGGTTTAAGTTGTTACATGTTTATTCTACAAGCTAAAGTCAACTTTATGTCAAGTACTTTTTTTGATTTTTTTTAATTTTTTTTATTTTATGGCATTGACATTGATTTTTTTAAGTGCTATAATCATACAGCAACATGAAGTTAACATTAGATTTAATATATAAACTATTTCAAGGAGGAGTAATTATGGTATATTCAATAGGTGAAGTTTCCGAAAAGATGGGAATACCGGTATCTACATTAAGATATTATGATAAAGAAGGCATACTGCCTCTTGTTGAAAGAAGTGAAAACGGCAGACGTGTATTTACAGATAAGGATCTGATAATGCTTAACACAATAGAGTGCTTAAAAAACACAGGTATGCAGTTAAAGGACATCAAGCAGTACATAGACTGGTGTGCCGAAGGTTCCTCTACAGCGCAGCAAAGATATGACCTTTTTGCAGAACGTAAAAAAGCAGTTGAGGAACAAATCGCTCAACTGCAGAAAACTCTTAAAACAATTAATTATAAATATGAATTTTATAGGAAAGCTTTGGAACAGGGCTATCCCGATGTATGTGATTCCGACCGTTCGGATCTGGCTAGCAGAATTCTTGACGGAAGTCTTTGATCCCAATTTATTAGGGCAGAAACATCATTTTTGATATTTCTGCCCTTTATATTTCTTAATATACCCTTATAACAGAAGAAATTTCCCTTATCATAGCCATACTCTTGAATATAGCAAGAGCATCCTTAAAGTTTCTTTCAAGAACAGAGTCTGTAATTACAACAAGCTCTGCAGTATTCCCCTTCTTCGTTTTCTGTATAACTCTGTCAATGCCCACATCAGTATTTCCCAGAACACTTGCAACACTGGCAAGAACTCCCGGTCTGTCATCTACCTGCATTCTCATAAAGTACTTGCTTTCAGTATCATCAATATTCTTTACGGGAATGTTCTTATAGCATGTACAGCCGATTCTGCCGTTGCAGTTATACTGAATATTTCTTGCAACGTCAATTATATCACCCATAACGGCACTTGCAGTAGGAAGCTCACCTGCTCCCCTTCCCATAAACATAGCATCATCAACTGCATCACCGTGAACAAACACAGCATTAAAAGAATCATTAACAGATGCCAAAGGATGGCTGCTGGGTATAAGCATAGGATGTACCTTTACTTCTATACCTGTTTCCGTATTTCTTGCAACACCAAGAAGCTTGATGTCACAGTCCATATCCTTTGCATACTTTATATCCTTTGCTGTTATTTTTGTAATTCCCTCAGTGTACACATCTTCAAAAGTTACCCTTGTATTAAAGGCAATTGATGCCATAATTGCAATTTTTCTTCCTGCATCATAGCCTTCAATATCAGCAGTAGGGTCTGCTTCGGCATATCCAAGTTCCTGAGCCATTTTAAGTGCATCACAAAATTCCATACCCTCTCTTGTCATTTTAGTAAGTATAAAATTTGTTGTACCGTTTACTATACCCATTATTTCGGATATATAATTCCCTGCAAGACACTGTTTTAAAGGTCTTATAATTGGAATAGCACCTGCAACTGCAGCCTCAAATAAAATATCACACTTGTTTTCCTTGGCAAGCTCCATAAGCTCATGACCATTTGAAGCCATTAAGTCCTTATTTGCAGTCACAATATTCTTGCCTCTTTTAAGAGCCTCTGCAATATAAGTTTTAGCCGGTTCAATACCACCCATAACTTCAACAACAATGCTTATGCTCTCATCATTTAAAATATCCTTGAAATCATCGGTAAGCAGTGAACTGTCAATTCCCTCTCTTTCCTTGTTTTTGTTTCTCACAAGAATTTTGGCTATACTCATATTTCTGCCTATTTTATGGATCATTTCATCCTTCTGTCTGTTCATAAGCTTGTATACGCCTGTACCAACTGTACCTGCACCAAGTATTGCGATCTTTATATCTTCCATTTTTTCATTCTCCCGATAAAGTATTTAATAACATAATATCATATTTTACCCCTTAAATCAACACTTCAGTCTGTTAAATTACCAAATTTTAATTAATTCTAAAAACAATTTTTATTATACAAAAAATCTGACCGAATTCATACAAACCCGATCAGATTTTCACATCAAATAACTAAATCATTCTTAAACCAATATTAAATTAATAATTTTCAGCCTTGATCTGGAAGAAACTCTGTGGATGAGCACATACAGGGCATACCTTAGGCGCTTCCTTACCGATTACAATATGACCGCAGTTAGCACACTGCCAGATCATATCTCCATCTCTTGAGAATACAAGTCCGCCTTCGATATTAGCTAAAAGCTTTCTGTATCTTGCCTCATGTTCCTTCTCGATTTCCCCTACACCTTCAAAAAGCTTAGCAATGCTTTCAAAGCCTTCTTCTCTTGCCTCTTCTGCAAAAGTCTTGTACATATCAGTCCACTCGTAGTTCTCACCTGCTGCAGCATCCTTTAAATTTTCAATTGTATCGGGAATACCGCCGTGTAAAAGCTTAAACCAAAGCTTAGCATGCTCCTTTTCATTCCTTGCAGTTTCTTCAAAAATATCAGCGATCTGCTCATATCCGTCTTTTCTTGCCTTGCTTGCATAATATGTATATTTATTTCTTGCCTCAGACTCCCCTGCAAAAGCAGCCTTTAAATTAGCCTCTGTCTTAGTTCCCTTTAAATCCATAATTAAATCCTCCTTTATGATTTAAACTTTTTCCTTACATTGGTAATTATAACATATATAATTTATTTTGTCAATATATATTATTTTTTAATAATAATTATTATTAAAAAATATATGTTTAAAAAAATCATATTAATAACTCAGTTGCCTATATTTTCCCATTCTTCCACATCATAAACACCATAAAGCTCTTTTCCGACAACAACAACCTTTCCGTCAGATCTCAGCCCCATTGTATAATCACTCCCTGCAGAAACAGCAACTATATTTTCCCAGTCAGAAACATCACACTGTCCGTCTCTATTAAGCCCTGCAGCAACTACTGTTCCGTCAGCTTTCAAACCCACCGTGTGTGAAGCTCCTGCCGAAACCGATACAATGTTACTCCAGTCCGATACATCACATTGCCCGTATCCGTTATAACCCATGGCAACTGCTGTTCCATCTGATTTCAATCCGACTGTAATATCCCCTCCTGCCGAAATTTCTGTTATATCCTTCCATTCCGATACATATTCCGGCAAACTTCCTTTATACCCTGCAGCAACTACCGTTCCATCAGATTTCAAAGCAACTGTATGCCAGGCTCCTGCCGAAACCGATACAATGTCACTCCAGTCTGATACATCACATTGTCCATAGAAATTATCACCTGTGGCTATAACAGTTCCGTCGGATTTCAAACCCACTGTGTGTAAACCTCCTGCCGAAACTGCCGCTATATCTTTCCAGTCCGAAACATCACACTGCCCATATTCATTATCTCCGGCGGCAACTACAGTACCATCCGATTTCAGCCCGACAGTGTGATCCCATCCCGCAGAAACCGCCGTTATGTCATTCCATTCAGACACATCACACTGTCCGTCCTCGTTCCAGCCTGCAGCAACTGCTGTTCCGTTAGTTTTCAGTCCCACTGCATGATCACCACCTGCCGATAATACAGTATCAGTTTCTATATCTCCTGCTTTGTTGCATCCTGTAAATATTAAGCACAGCAGCAGTATCACAGCTATAATAAATTTACTTTTCCTTTTATACAATTTATCACATCCATTCAATATTTATTTACAGATGCAGATTCAATGTATTAAAAATATCCCTTTGCTTAACATTATCAGATTTCATCATCTGTTCCTGTTAAAACTTTAAATATACGCTTCTGCCGTTTCTTTTCCACATATACTATACCTTCTTTAAACCATTACTAAAACAAGGCTGTCATACAACAGCCTTGTCAAATAAATTATCTTGGATATTTGATCTGAGCCTGTGCAGCCGCAAGTCTTGCAATAGGAACTCTGAAAGGAGAACAGCTTACATAATCAAGCCCTACTCTGTGACAGAATTCAACAGAAGAAGGATCTCCGCCGTGCTCACCGCATATACCTAAAACAATATCAGGTCTTGTGGATCTGCCAAGTTCTGCAGCCATTTTAACAAGCTTTCCAACACCCTCCTGATCCAGCTTTGCAAAAGGATCAAACTCATATATCTTCTTTTCATAATATGAATCAAGGAATTTTCCTGCATCATCTCTTGAGAAACCAAATGTCATCTGTGTAAGGTCATTTGTACCAAATGAGAAGAACTCAGCCTCCTTAGCGATCAGATCAGCAGTAAGAGCAGCTCTCGGGATTTCGATCATAGTACCAACCTTGTACTTTAATGCAATACCTGACTCCTTAATAATTTCATCTGCAGTCTTTGTAACTACACCCTTAACATAGGCAAGCTCTTTGACCTCACCAACAAGAGGAATCATAATTTCAGGCACAATTTTCCAGTCGGGATGAGCCTTAGACACATTAATAGCAGCCTTTATAACAGCCTTTGTCTGCATTCTTGCAATTTCAGGATATGTTACAGCAAGACGGCAGCCTCTGTGACCCATCATAGGGTTAAATTCATGAAGTGATGCAATAATATTCTTTATATCAGCAACACTCTTTCCCTGTGCTTTTGCAAGTTCTTCAATATCAGCTTCCTCAGTAGGAACAAATTCATGAAGAGGAGGATCAAGGAATCTTATATTTACATGCTTTCCTTCCATAGTTTCATAGAGCTTTTCAAAATCCCCCTGCTGCATCGGTTCAAGCTTAGCAAGAGCAGCTTCTCTTTCCGCAACGGTATCGGAACATATCATTTCTCTTATAGCAGCGATTCGGTCAGGCTCAAAGAACATATGCTCTGTTCTGCAAAGACCTATACCCTCTGCACCAAATTCAACAGCCTGCTTAGCATCTCTTGGTGTGTCGGCATTTGTTCTTACTTCCATCACTCTGAATTCATCGGCCCATGCCATAACTCTGCCAAACTCACCGCTTATTGAAGCAGGAACTGTAGGTATAGCCTCACCGTAAATATTTCCTGTAGAGCCGTCAAGAGAGATCCAGTCCCCTTCTTTATATACTCTTCCCGCAAGTTCAAACTGCTTGTTTTCCTCATCCATCTTAATAGTACCGCAGCCTGATACACAACATATACCCATACCTCTTGCAACAACTGCCGCATGGGAAGTCATACCGCCTCTTACGGTAAGTACACCCTGTGAATAATTCATACCTTCAATATCTTCCGGAGAAGTTTCAAGTCTTACAAGTATGACTTTTTCTCCTGCCTTAGCCCATGAAATAGCGTCATCAGCATTAAATACTATTCTTCCGCAGGCAGCTCCCGGAGATGCAGCAAGAGCAGAAGCAACAGGCTTTGCAGCCTTTAAAGCCTCGGCATCAAACTGCGGATGAAGGAGAGCATCAAGCTGCTTAGGATCTATCATACAAACAGCCTCCTGAGGAGTGATCATACCCTCATCAACAAGGTCACATGCGATCTTTAATGCAGCAGCGGCAGTTCTCTTTCCGTTTCTTGTCTGGAGCATATAGAGTTTCTTGTTTTCAATAGTAAACTCCATATCCTGCATATCTCTGTAGTGATTTTCAAGTCTGTTGCATATGTCCACAAACTGGTCATATACTTCAGGCATTATTTCCTTTAACTGGTCAATTGTCTGAGGAGTTCTTACACCTGCAACAACGTCCTCGCCCTGTGCATTAATAAGAAATTCACCAAAGAGCTTCTTTTCACCTGTAGCAGGATTTCTTGTAAATGCAACACCTGTACCTGATGTATCGCCTGTATTACCAAATACCATAGACTGTACGTTTACAGCAGTACCCCATGAGCCGGGGATATCATTCTGTCTTCTGTAGTAAATAGCTCTCGGGTTGTTCCATGAACGGAAAACAGCCTTAATAGCACCCATTAACTGTTCCTTAGGATCAGACGGGAAATCGGTGCCGATTTTAGCCTTATACTCAGCCTTGAACTGCTCAGCTAATTCCTTTAAGTCATCGGCAGTAAGCTCAGTGTCAAGAGTAACTCCCTTCTTTTCCTTCATTTTATCTATAAGCTCTTCAAAGTATTTTTTACCTACTTCCATAACAACGTCGGAATACATCTGTATAAATCTTCTGTATGAGTCATAGGCAAATCTTGGATTTCCCGTTTTTTCGGCAAAAGCTACAACAACCTCATCATTAAGTCCAAGGTTAAGTATTGTATCCATCATACCGGGCATGGATGCTCTTGCACCTGAACGAACAGAAACTAAAAGAGGATTTTCAACATCGCCGAACTTCTTACCTGTGATCTCCTCCATCTTTCCGATGTACTCCATGATCTGAGCCTGTATTTCATCATTGATAGTCTCATTATCTTCATAATACTGAGTACAGGCTTCTGTAGTAATTGTAAATCCCTGAGGTACAGGCATACCGAGATTAGTCATTTCTGCAAGATTAGCACCTTTGCCTCCCAGCAGTTCCTTCATCTTGCCGTTGCCTTCAGAAAATAAGTAAACATATTTTTTGCTCATTTCAATCGCCTCCAGTTGTGCACACTGCACATAAATATATTCTAAATCTTATATATATTATAGCATAAACTTTAATTATTGCAAGCTTTATTTTTAATAAATATGGCAATATAGTTATTTTTCTGCAAAATTACAAAAAATTTTTAATAAATTTACATTATATTATCATTTCATTTATAAATCAGAACTTTTTTACAACAAAAACGGCTCAATCACCCGAACTGCTCTCTTTCTGTTCATAAAAACGGCTGTTTCGGATCAAATATCCGAAACAGCCTGTTCTTTTCAGAAATTGCAATATGTCTGCAAATAATAGCCTATAACACTTTCATCAAGTTTTCCTATATTCTTTTCAAGCTTTTCATTTATTTTTTCTGTTACCTCGCCGATTTCTTTTTTACTCAGGTCATCTATATCCACATCCGATTTCAAAGGCTCTATTTTCTGTCCTTCTCTGTCAAATTCATAGCTGCCCTCTAATGTAAAATCAAAATCTTCATCCCCAAGTCTGAGTTTATTTATTTCTATATCTGCATATTTGCCCTTCTTAAGCTCATCAACCGTAGCATCAAGCTTAAATACAGGAAATTCTCCCAAAGGAGTATCAAATATAAACTTGTCCGTAAGACTTCCTGATTTTGTATTATATTCAAGAGTATTTGAAACCTCGATCATATCTCCCTCAGAGTCAATACTCAGACTTATTTTTTTACTGTAATCCTTTTTTGACTTATCATAGCTTGTATCGATCCTGATTTCTGATTCACTTTCAATTCCATCATCATCTATACTTACATTTACCGCCATATTGTCCAAAGGATTGTTTTTTCCTGATAGTGTATATTCACATTTCATATCCACATCATCCATATCCATTTTATAATCAAGACTTACTATCTTACCTTTGTAAATATAAACATTTACATCTAAATCTTCGGCATTATCCTTCATTTCTTCAAAAGCCTTTTCCGTTTCATTTTTTAATTTATTTTTCTCGGATTCCGTCATACTATTGTCAATAATCGAAACTATTGCCGCAGCCACATTATTATTATCAAGTTCCTTTATTGACAAATCAAGGCACTCTTTTACAAGTTCCTTTGATATGGTTACCCTATATCCCTTGCATCGGACTTTTCTGTCACCTATTTCAAGCTCTGTTCCCTCAGCTTTGCTTACATCTATCATACTATAAGCTTCAAAGGGATCAAGTCTTGACACAACATTAGCAGTAAATGAAGCCATTTGTCCTCCTGCCCTTCCTATAACTGATGTAATTGCAAGTCCCGCCGCGCCATCTGTAAATGAATCCTCTATATCAGAATAATTATAATTAAACAACCCCAGAGAATTTACAAAGTCATCATAGTTACTTCTGTCGTCTGACTTATTATATGTAAAGACATCATCATATGTTTCCGGGAATCCCAGTATACGCTGATTCTCATCATCATACATATAAATATCTGCCAGAACATCATCGTCTTTTTCAATGTCTGCTGTAATCTCAAATTTGTTGTTCTTGCCATCTTTTCTTATATTGACAGATATTTGACCTTCATCATCACCCAGTTCAATATTCTGTTCAGTCCCTTTTTTATTTGCAGATTCAATAAAATCTGATATCCCAAGAATTTCATTATCCAAAGACTCTTCACTTATTACAGCCCGTACGGTTTTGAAAGCAGACAGTATAACTTTGTTTTTAGGTACAGATGCCACTATCTCAAAAGCCGCAAATAAAACTATCAAAACCGCAATTACTGCAACAACAGGTTTAAACCACTTTCTTTTTGTAAAAGATTTAAAGTTACCGACACTGAAAAAGTTTCTTAATGCCTCTTTATATTTTTTAAAATCTACGCTTTTTCTTTCTTTTTTTGTATCAGACTTTGCCTTTTGTTCTTTTTCCCGTTCATCGTTCACATTATCCGATTTTTCTTCCGGCGGCTCACCTGTCATAGAGTCAAATTTTGCCTTCTTTTCCTCTATCGGTTTACCTGTCATTGGGTCAAATTTTGCCTTCTTTTCCTCTATGGGCTCCCCCGTCATAGGATCAAATTTTGCTTTCTTTTCTTCCAGAGGCTTGCCCGTCATAGGATCAAATTTTGCTTTCTTCTCTTCCAACGGTTCACCTGTCATTGGGTCAAATTTTGCCCTTTTTTCTTCACCCTTTTCACTCATATTATCGCCTCCTATCTTACAACCCATGCATCCAATGGATTACCACCTGTATTAAGCCATATATCACCGGTTTCATAATCAACATAGTAATCATAAACATCAGCATAATGGCTGTTGTTATAATGATATGTTGTGCTGTAATCATATCCATGCCAGCTGTAAAGAGTTTCATATGATGTTACATAAGTTCCGTATATGTAGTAATCAAATGCCAGGTCATCAAGAGAATCACGTCTTTCCTGTTCCCTCTTAGCTGCCTCTGCTGCAGCCTTTTCACTGTTAAGCTGTGCAACATTATTATCATGGGTATTTTTCTGAGCTGCAATAGCACTATTAAAATCTTCATCTGAAAGCTTTTCAAGAGTTACAGTTTTATCATTACTTACTTTATATTTATAAGCACCGTCAAAATCATGTATAAGCAGTGAATTTTCATTCATAATATTACACTGTTGCAATTCATAAGTATATGTGCTGTGATCATAGTAAGGATTACATTTAGGGCTATATGATTTACTTAACTCCGGTGAGACCCTTAAAGAAGTCTTGTTTGATTCATTTTCGTTTATTTTAAATTTACATGTTCCCTGCTTTTCTCCTATAGAATATACATTTACAGCATGATCACTTGTAAATTCAATAATAATATTATTAAGCACTTCATCCCCTGTCATTTTATACTTTCCCACAAGAGTACTGTAATCCGGAATTTTTTTATATGCCAGAGTATATCCATCAAAGCCTTCGCCTGCATTGACATAAACAAGGTCATAGTCAACTGCTTTGTCCCCATTGACCTTCTTATGGTCTGTATAATTTACAATCGCCTTGGCGTCTTTGTCAAAATATACAAATTCTGATTTAACATTGTCAAAATTAAACAGTCCCGCATTTGATGAGAGCACTTCATCTTTTTTATCCAGATCATCAATGCCCCTGTCTATATCCTTTATGATGTGCAGCTCTACTTTTCCGTTTACTGCAAGAGGGTAAACAACAGAATCATTGCTTACGTTCAGATACTGATGAAGCAGAGCCTCTGAGGCTGACACATCAACACTTTTATTTTCGTCCCCTCTTATAACAGCAAGTTCAACGGTATCTCCGACGATCCTTTCTTCTGTTGTTGTTTCGGTTGCAGTTTCCGTTACTGCTTCTGTTGTATTTGTAACTGAGGAAGTTGCATTACTGCTTGCTGCGTTCTCTGTTGCATTTTCCGTTGGTGCCTGAGTCGTCTCTTCTGCATACACAACACTTAAAAAGGCTCCCTTAGGTTCACCGTCATTACTTTCAGCAGTTGTTGCCTCAGTTGTTGTCGTTTCTGAGTCTGATGATACCCCGTTCTTTACTGCAATAAGAGTATTTCCGTCAGGACTTACCATAAACTCATTTACATCACTTTCAATTTTAACAGCCTCACACTCATCAAGAGCGCTGTAATAAAGCTCCTTGTCCTTTACATTCTTCCTTGTCCTTACAGGCATATCTATTGAATATACACTGTCCTCTTTAAATACATAAGTTTTGTTTACATCCTCCTTGTATTCAAAGTCATGTACAGGTCCGCTTAAAAGCTTGATCGGCTCTTCATTTCCTTCAACCATTGCATAGAGAGCATATTCGTTTTCACCTCTTACCTCTGTTCCTCTTTCGTCCCTTATTATATCTCCCATGTCAACAGCTGCACTCTCAGGTGATTCATCTCTTGTAGCAGTAAATAATATAGTTTCACCGTCAACAGAAGCTTCAATTTTATTTATATTCATAAAGTCAAGAGAAATACTTTCCTCTGAATTCTGTGTCTTTATTTCATAATCACTGCTTTCAGCTTTTTTGTAGCCATAAGCATTAAGCCCGAAAATATTAAAGCTTTCAACATTGCTTTCAATACTTTCGCCTTCTTCTTCACTGTTCATATCAACTTTGTAAAGGCGTTTTTTATCTCCCATAAGAACATACACAACTTTATTTTTACCGTCATATTTGCATATCCATTCCGATTTGTCACCCTCTGCCGCAGCGATCTTTTTAGTCATTCCGGTATCACAGTCATAAATATTAAGGTCATTATCATTTGTATAAAGCATATACTTTCCATCTTCTGTGTACTTATAGAACTCCCCGCTGAATTCTTTATTTTCACCGTTATTGTATATATATGTTTTACCTCCTGTACCCTCATTTGTCTGATATATTACAAAATCCTTCACAGGGTTTGCATTATATATTCCTGCTTTTACATTATCGGCAATTTTAGTGCCTTTTCCGTTTTTCACCGAATAAAGTTCACCTTTTCCAATATTTTCAGTATAATTAAACGCTATTGTCCCGCTGCCTATAAGGCTGTAATCTCTGCTGTATGCTTTATTTGAAAGTACAGTATTCATATATTTTGTATATCCGAATATACATCCTCCCGCAACGACAACAAAAATTACAGCAGCAGCAACAGCAAATTTCAAATTAAATTTCTTCTTTTCAACTGTGACCGCACTTTCATTAACCGATTCATTTTGCAACCCACTGTCTTTTATTTCAGATATGTCGACAGCATCAGTATCTGTTTTATCTTCTTTCTCCTGCTCTCCGGCAGCTTCATTTACTGTTTCATTACTGTCCGATACTGTTTCTGTAATTTCGTTACTGTCATCTTTTTCCACTTTTACTCCGCAATATGTACAAAATATTGATTTATCGTCAATTTCATTATTACAATTTGGACATTTCATCATTCTTCCTCCCTCTTTTATAACACAATAACGCCTAATAACACCTATTTTTTTCGCCATTATATGAACATTTTCAACAAAATTATACTCCTTTAATACATAAAAGTCAACCAAAAAAGTTATTTTTATTCCTATTTATTTCAAATTTTTGTTATATTATTGAATGTTACATTCCAAAAACGCAAAAATCCCCTGCAGCCTTACGCCACAGGGGAAATAAATAGTTCAACAATTTTCTGTGTGGTTTATTTGATTATATCTGTTTACGACGCCCACACAGGCTCCCTTATAAGGGAGCTGTCAGCGCAGCTGACTGAGGGTTTTCCGTTAAACCACACTATTTTGACAAAGAACCAAATAAATCAGATATTTAAAATTCCATTTTCTTTGTAAGATATTCTTTCAGGTCCTTAACAGCAACTCTTTCCTGCTCCATTGTATCTCTGTCTCTTACAGTAACACAGCCGTCTGTTTCTGTGTCAAAGTCATAAGTAATACAGAAAGGAGTACCGATCTCATCCTGACGTCTGTACCTCTTGCCGATTGACTGAGAATCGTCAAAATCACAGTTAAAGTCCTTTGAAAGCATAGCATATACTTCATTGGCTTTTTCTGAAAGCTTCTTTGAAAGAGGCAAGATAGCAGCCTTGTAAGGTGCAAGTGCAGGATGGAAATGAAGCACTGTTCTCACATCTCCGCCTTCAAGTTCCTCTTCGTCATAAGCCTCGCAGAGGAAAGCAAGCGTAACTCTGTCAGCACCTAAAGAAGGTTCAATACAGTAAGGAATATACTTTTCATTTGTAACAGGATCAAAGTAATCCATAGCCTCTCCCGAATGCTCGGCATGAGCCTTAAGGTCAAAGTCTGTTCTTGAAGCGATTCCCCAGAGCTCACCCTTACCGAATGGGAACATATACTCAATATCTGTTGTAGCATTGCTGTAGTGAGCAAGCTCGGCAGGATCATGATCTCTTAATACGATGCTTGACTCTTTAATATTAAGGCTTAACAACCAGTCTGTACAGAATTTCTTCCAGTAAGCAAACCATTCAAGCTCACTGCCCGGCTTGCAGAAGAATTCAAGCTCCATCTGCTCAAATTCTCTTGTTCTGAATATAAAGTTACCCGGTGTAATTTCATTTCTGAAAGACTTACCTATCTGACCTATACCGAAAGGAATTTTCTTTCTTGAAGTTCTCTGTACATTTTTGAAGTTTACAAATATACCCTGTGCAGTTTCGGGACGCATATATACTACATTTTTAGCATCCTCTGTTACACCTGCATGAGTCTTGAACATAAGATTGAACTGTCTTATATCTGTAAAGTTGTGAGCACCGCAGCTCGGACATGGAATATTATTTTCCTTTATATAATCCATCATCTGTTCATTAGTCCAGCCGTCAGCACCGCCTTCAATACCGTTAGCCTTGTTGTAATCTTCAATAATGTTGTCAGCTCTGAATCTTTCCTTACACTCCTTACAGTCCATAAGAGGATCATTAAAGCCGCCCACATGACCTGAAGCCACCCATACTTCGGGATTCATAAGTATGGCACAGTCCACACCTACATTATAAGGGCTTTCCTGTATAAATTTCTTCCACCATGCTCTTTTAACATTGTTTTTAAGCTCAACACCTAAAGGGCCGTAATCCCATGAGTTGGCAAGACCTCCGTAAATTTCAGAGCCCGGATACACAAATCCTCTTGCCTTAGCCAGTGCAACAACTTTTTCCATAGTCTTTTCCATTTTTATTTTCCTCCTGATTTATATATCTTGCAAAAATTTTATTTACATCAGCCATCAATTATATTATTATCCGGCGGTATTATGATCCAGCATATAAAATATACTAAAATCATTGTAAAAAAGAATGAGAATATCCAGATAAGTACTGTGATCAGTCTGACAATAGTTTTATCAATTCCAAAGTAATCTGCTATACCGGCACAAACACCTGCAATCATCTTGTCATTTGTATTTCTGTATAACTTTTTATTCTTCATAAGTACACTCCCCTACATTTTGTAACTCATACCAAAGTACCTGTTCTTAGCAAAGCTGTAATTCTTGTCACCGCAAATTATAATATGATCCATAAGCTTTATGTTTAAAAGCTCCAGTCCGCTGTTCAGATCTCTTGTTATTTTATAGTCACTCCCGGAGGGTTCACAAAAGCCTGACGGGTGATTATGTCCTATTATAACAAAACTTGCCTTATTAAGTAAAGCCTTTTTTAATATATTGTCATAACAAAGATTTACTTCAACTGCATTTCCGTCATTTATTCTGTCTATTGCTATAACTTTCTTTGCTACATCAAGAGATACAAGATAAAATGATTCATAGGGCTGAGCCTTCAAAAGTCCCGAGAACAGATCCACAGCCTTTAAAAAGCTGTCAATAACTTTTCCTTTCTGATAAAAGCTCTTGGTATACTTCCTCATCACATGAGGAAACATTGATATGTATACTGCCACATTTTCAGTAAGTCCTGCTTCCTGCATAAGCTGCTTTGGGTCCGTATTAAGCACATTGTGAAGGGAGCCGTAAAGATTTATAAGCCTTTTTGCAACAGGCTTTGTATCCTTCATGGGATAGGCATAAAAAAGCATCATTTCAAGAACTTCATAATCCTGAAAGCTGTCAAAATTACCGTCATTTAAAAATCTTTCCTTAACTCTCTGTCTGTGTCCTTTGTTTGGATTGTCGTTACTGCTCATTTTAAACCTCTTCAATATACACTGTACAATCTTTAAACCTTCCGCCGTATATTATTCTCAGCAGCTTATCTGCTCTTTCCATTGCTTTTATTATAAGCTCTGTACTTATTATATTTTTCTTTAGCGCCTTTCCGATCTCGTCAAGGTCTACCACCTTTACAAAACCGTTTTCATACACTATAATATCGATCAATAAATCATTAAATGTATAGCTTTTGCCGTCCTCGGATATCTGAGTATCTATAATATCACAGTACCAGTATACAATATTATCATTCTTGTCAATAAACTTGCTGACCTTGTATCCTTCCTTTATAAAATAGCAGGATACTCCGTGAGAAAAATCATGGCGGGGATTAAGCACATTCCATTTTGTAACTATTCGCTCCTCATCAATGCTTATAATTTCATCGTTTTTAAGATAAATAATTTCATCCGGTATAAACCTTCTTCTGTAAAGCTTAATATTTTCCATGCCGATCCCCTCCCTGCTGCTATATCTTCTTCAAAACTGCCTCTCTTACTCCCTGATACAGTATCTTTATTTCAGTACCTTTTACTCCCTTTGAACAAATTTCAATAAGTCCCGCACATTCAAGCTTTCTAAGCCCGTTTAATATGACGGATCTTGTGATCCCGCTCCTGTCTGCTATATCCTTAGTCACAACAAGCGCCGAATCGCCATCTATTTCATTAAACACAGCCCCTACGCCCCGGGCTTCCTTTAAAGTAAGTCCCTCCAGTGCTGATTTAACAACATTTCTGCAAAGGCTTAAAAGCTTTTCTCTGACCATTTTTTCTTTTATTATACTTACAGCAAAAACAAGATAGTTGTAATTTGCCCTTAAAACATTGTATTCTGAACAAATAATAATACCTTTTATTTTTATTCTGCAAGTATATGCCTTTTCACCGTATATCTTATTTTTACCGATATAAGCGGTAATTCTTGTATTCAGTTCTTTTTCGATACTTTTCCATATATCTTCCGGAGAACAGTTTTCAATTTCATTTATAATTTTTTTGATCCTCTCTGTGTACTCCATACTTCAGTTAATTTGCCTCCGCCTTTTCATCCTCGGCAACATAGCCGCACTCTGTATTGCTGCAGCATATTCTGACCTTCTTTGTTCCCTTTTCCACAAGGGGAGCACCGCACTTGGGACATTTTTCTCCCGTAGGCTTATTCCACAGCATAAGAGAACATTCGGGATTGTTTTCACAGCCGTAATACTTTCTGCCCTTCTTTGTCTTTTTAATAAGGACTTTTCCGCCGCACACGGGACAGTTTACCCCTGCTTCTTCATAAAGAGGCTTTGTATTTCTGCACTCGGGAAAACCGGGACAGGCAAGGAATTTTCCGTACCTTCCGTATTTTATGACCATGTTTCTTCCGCATTCCTCACATATTACATCTGTAACAACGTCAGGTATCTCAACATTTTCAACCTTGCTTTCAGCTTCATCAAGGAGATGCTTAAAAAGAGGATAGAAATTCCTCAGTACATCTTTCCACTCCATTTCTCCCGATTCGACCTTATCAAGGGCAGATTCCATATCTGCGGTAAATTCCTTGTTTATGACCTCGCCGAAATTATTCTTCATTATTTCATTTACTATTTCACCAAGCTCAGTAGTGTAGAAAACCTTGTTTTCCTTTGTAACATAGTTTCTCTGCTGTATAGTTGTTATTGTAGGTGCATATGTTGAAGGTCTTCCTACACCTATTTCCTCAAGGGTCTTGATAAGCATTGATTCGGAATATCTTGCAGGGGGCTGTGTAAAGTGCTGATTTGGTGTAACGCTTTCAGCCTCAAGCTTTTCTCCTGCCTCAATTTCAGGCATAGATCCTTCTTCTGCCTTTTCTTCATTCTTCTTGTATACAGTCAGATAACCGTCAAATTTAATTGCAGAGCCTGATGCTCTGAAAATATAATCCCCTGCCTGAATATCTGAACTCATTGTTGTATATTCGGCAGCAGACATCTGACTTGCCACAAATCTTTCCCATATAAGCTTATACAGTCTGTACTGATCTCTTGAAAGACTGTCCTTTATTGCATCAGGTGTTCTCAATGCCGATGTAGGTCTTATTGCCTCATGGGCATCCTGTGCTCTTGTATCAGTCTTGTGCTGACGTCTTTCCTTAATATAATTTTCACCGTAATTTTCGGTAATATATTCCTTCACCTCTTCATAGGCTTCATCGGCTATTCTTACAGAGTCTGTTCTGATGTAGGATACAAGGCCAACTGTGCCCTCGCCCTTAACATCAACGCCTTCATAAAGCTGCTGAGCAATTCTCATTGTTTTCTGTGAGGCAAAGTTTAAAAGCTTTGAAGCTTCCTGCTGCATAGTACTTGTTGTAAAAGGTGCGGGAGGATTTTTCATTCTTGTACCCTTTTTAACACTCTTTACACTAAATCCTGCCTTCAGGGACTCTTCAACGATTTTTTTAGTTTCTTCTTCTGTGCCAAGCTCCATTTTGCCTTTTAAATCGCCATAGAACTTAGCTCCGAATTTTTTGCCATGTTCTGTTATGAAAACTGATTCAATTGTCCAGTATTCCTTTGGGATAAAGTTTTCAATTTCTT
Organism: Candidatus Gallispira edinburgensis; assembly: GCA_904395805.1. GTDB lineage: Bacteria > Bacillota > Clostridia > Lachnospirales > CAG-274 > Gallispira > Gallispira edinburgensis. Next base: position 39,922 of record CAJFNV010000095.1, read on the forward strand.
CCTCTCTGTCACATATAAGCCTTAATGCAACAGACTGTACTCTTCCCGCACTTAAACCTTTTTTGACCTTTTTCCAGAGAAGGGGACTTATCTGATAACCCACAATTCTGTCAAGAGCTCTTCTTGCCTGCTGTGCATCCACAAGGTTCATATCTATTTCCCTTGCTTCCTTTATAGACTTCTTGACCGCATTTTTAGTTATTTCATTAAATGTGATCCTGTATGTCTTAGCGGGATCAAGCTTTAAGGCATATACAAGATGCCAGCTTATAGCCTCTCCCTCACGGTCAGGGTCAGTTGCAAGGTAAACCTTGTCAGCTGTTTTTACTTCCTTTCTCAGCTTAGCAAGGAGTTCCCCCTTTCCTCTTATTGTAATATATTTAGGTTCAAAATCATTTTCAATATTAATTCCAAGTTCACTTTTGGGCAGATCTCTTACATGCCCTACAGATGCTTCGATTTTATAATTTGGACCTAAAAATTTCTTTAGGGTCTTAGCCTTTGCAGGTGACTCAACTATAACCAAATACTTTTTTTTACTACTCATTTCTTCCTCCTAAAGACTGCGGACTACCTTCTGCCCCGAAAGCCTTCTTATACAGCCCTTTAGCTCCAGCATTGTAAGCAGACAGGTAACCTCTCTTGCATCCATATTCAACTTCTCAATTAATTCATCAGCCGATACCGGCTCATAACTTATACAATCATATAACATTTTTTCGTCTTTCGCAAGAGGAATTAAATCTTTTTCAGAATTTTTTAATCCCTTTTTTGTCAATTTTATTCCAAGTTCCTCCAATATATCCTCTGTGCAGGTCACCGGAATACACCCTTTTCTTATTAAACTATTGCAGCCTTTGCTCAGACTGCTTGTTATATTCCCGGGCACAGCCATAACAGTTCTTCCGTTATCAATAGCCTTGTTTGCGGTTATGAGTGAACCGCTCCTCTCATTGGCTTCTATAACAACAGTTGCCCTTGAAAGACAGGCAATTATTCTGTTTCTGTAGGGAAAATTAGCCTTGTATGGCTTTGTACCAAGAGGAAATTCACTTATTACACAGCCGTTTATCTTTATCTCATTGTAAAGATTGGTATTTACTGCAGGATAACACACATCGGCACCAGTTCCGAGTACTGCAATTGTTTTCCCTCCGCCCTCAATGGCTCCCTTGTGAGCAATAGCATCGGCACCCATAGCCATACCGCTTACAACGGTAACTCCCGCCTCAGCAAGCTCTCTTGAAAGCTTGTTGCCTACAGTTGCACCGTAGTCGCTTATTCTTCTTGAACCTACGATACTTACCATGGGATATGAACTGTCTGGGATTTTACCTATGACATATAACCCCATAGGCGGCTCATTCATAGCCGTAAGCTGCATAGGAAATTCCTTATCTCCCGGTATTATAAATTCAGCCTCGCTGTGATAAAGCTTTTCAAGCTCAGCCTCCATATCATATTTATATCTGCTTCTTATAAAAAATTCCAGTTTTTCTCCCGACAAAAGCTTTGTGTCTGCAATTTCTCCTCTGTCAGCCATCCACAGATTTTCAGCAGAACCAAACTTTTCAATAAGGGTATATTTTATATCCGTATTTATATTCATAAGAGAATTAAGCCACATTATGTAATTTTTCTCTGTATACATAACTTCACCTCTCTTAAACAAAACCACCGTTCCATACTGCTGCAGCATTATCTTTAAATTCCAATTTACCACACCAATACACTGCAACCCAACCATTTGTAGGGGCACTTCAAATTTCAGCCGTTAAATTCTGTAATGCAGAATTTTAACAAGGCTGAATTTTGAAACATTGCTCGCCCGTGGCTCCCTTGCCTAAAGGGAGCTGTCAGCCGAAGGCTGACTGAGGGATTCCCCTAAATTCTAATTTAGCAAAATTATAGCTAATGCAGCAGCTTCCTGTCAAGATTTCTCAGCTGTATAGCCTCTGCAATATGATTGATCTGAATATTCTCACTTCCGTCAATATCCGCAATAGTCCTTGACAGTTTCAAAAGCTTGTGATAAGCCCTTGCACTGAAATTAAGTGTGTCAAAGACATTTTTAAGCATTGCTTTCTCCATATCCCCAAGAACACAGTATTTTTCTATCTGTGCCGCATTAAGCTGGGAATTAAAATGAATTCCTTCATTTTTATATCTTTCCTGCTGTATTTTGTGGGCTTTAACAACTCTCTTTTTAATTTCTGCGGAGCTTTCCCCTTTTCTGTCCTTTGACAGGGATTTGTAATCCACGGGACCTGCCTCGACCTGAATATCTATTCTGTCAAGTAAGGGACCGCTTATTCGCCCCATATATCTGCTTATTTTATTAGGCGTACATGTACACTTGTCGGAATAGCCGTAATATCCGCATGGGCATGGATTCATACTTGCCACAAGCATAAAATCGGCAGGATATGTCATTGTTCCGTTTACTCTTGATATGTTTACTTTGCCGTCCTCAAGAGGCTGTCTTAACTCTTCAAGTACATCCCTGTGAAATTCAGGTAGCTCATCAAGAAAGAGAATTGCATTGTGAGCAAGGCTTACTTCTCCCGGCTTAGGTATTCTTCCTCCGCCCACCATAGCAGAGCCTGAAATGGTATGGTGGGGTGAACGGAAAGGTCTTTTTGTTATCAAAGCACTTTTATTCCTTATTAATCCCGATACAGAATATATCTTGGTTATTTCAATACTCTCTTCAAATGTCAGATCAGGCAGAATTGAAGGCAGTCTTTTAGCCATCATTGTTTTTCCCGATCCCGGCGGACCTATCATAAGAATGTTGTGCATACCTGCTGCAGCAATTTCAAGGGCACGCTTTACATTCTCCTGTCCCTTTACATCCGAAAAGTCATTTTCATATTTCTCACTATCGGAAAAAAGCCTGTCTATATCTACGATCACAGGCTCAGCATTGATTTTTTTGTTTACAATATCCGCAAATTCATCGATGGATTTAACTGCTATTACCTCTATTCCCTTTACAAGAGCAGCCTCTTCTGCATTTTCAAAGGGTACATAGCATCTTTTATATCCGTTTTCAAAGGCTGAATATACCATTGGCAGTACACCGTCAACAGGTCTTACACCTCCGTCAAGGGATAATTCGCCTATTACGATACTGTCTTTAAGGTCATTTTCATTAATATGTCCCATGCACGCAAGTATTCCCACAGCTATAGGCAGGTCAAAGGCAGGACCTTCCTTTTTTGTGTTTGCAGGTGCCAGGTTGACTGTAATTTTCTTTACAGGAAATTCAAATCCCGAGTTTTTAACAGCAGTCCTTACTCTTTCCTTTGACTCCTTTACCGCATTATCGGGCAGTCCCACAATATCAAAGGCTGGCAGCCCCGTACTTATGTCTACTTCAACGGACACCCCATAACCATCTATTCCCATTAACCCCCTTGAATTGACCTTAGCCAGCATAGAAACACCCCATAAAACCTTTCTTTTATAATTCCTGTATTTATAACACAGATTTTAGCACCTTTTTGTACTGTTTGCAACAGTTATTTTCAATTTTCTTAAATTTATGACATTATTCTTCCTTTTTTCTCTTTAAACAGACCATATCTATGAGCTGTTTTCCATTTTCAAATATAGGCTTGTCATAGTTATCGGTAAAGAAATTTTTTATCCTGTGCGACTCCTCAAAACCACAGCTTTTGTAAAAAGGTACAGTCAGATCACTGTCCCCTGTACCAACATACATTACCCTGCAGTCATTATAATAAGAAAGAACATATTCTATAAGCTTTTTCCCGTATCCCTGTCCCTGTCTTTCTGGCACAACGGCAATGTTTTTTATTTCATATTCACCCTTACCTATATTTACAACTATACATTCGGCAATAACAATATCCTTCTCCTTTAATATGAACATATCCCCCTTGTCTATGTATCTGTCGATCATGCTTTCCTGCTCATCAGCCAGAAAAAGAAGATTCATATATTTCTTTCTGTTTTCACTTATTTTTATAATAGTCATAAAATACACCCTCTGTAATATGTTAAATTCCAGTTTACCTCACCAACAGCTAACGACCAACCACCTGTAGGGGCGAGCATCGCTCGCCCGCAAATAGCCTCCCTTCTAAGGGAGGGGGACCGCGTCAGCGGTGGAAGGTTTTGTTTATAATCGCTAAATTCCAATTCCCCCCACCAACCAAAACATTTTTATCAACATCACTTCTCAACAGGTATCTGTATTTCAGTCACGAACTTTGACACATCATCTGTAAGCCCATAGTCAATCATTGTAATTTCCTTTGAAAATCCCGATATTTTATATTTGTTGTTTTCGATATATTTTATAAGCATTTCATAATACCGGGGAGCATTTTCATGTCCTCCCCTGAATCTTACCGTAACACAGCTTTCGGCAGGCAGAAGTATTGTACTGCCCTTAAAGCTGTCCTCTTCCTCAAGTATTATAAATACCATATCATAAGCTTTATATCTGTGTTCATTGAGATTATTTTCTGAAATTCCCACACCTACCTTGCCAAGAAATGTAACGGGAGTTTTTTCAGTCTTTTCTATTTCTCTTATGGAGTGTTCCAGATCCAGATAATTTTTAGGAGCAAGCTTTTTATTAATAAGAGCAAGCCTTCTTTCACCCTTTATTTCTTCCTTTATCACGCCTATTTCTGAAGAAAGAGCATCTTGGAGCTGCTTGAGCCTGTTATCTATTTTCCGCTCAATCATTTCAAGCTCATTTTTCCTCTTTATGACCTCTTTCCTCTGTCTTAAAAGCAAATTGGCAATATCATCTGTATTTCTGTTCTTTATTACCTTTGAAATTTCATCAAGAGGAATATCAAGAGCTCTTAAATACCTTATTGTATTTAAACATTCAAACTGTCTTGTGCTGTAATATCTGTAGCCTGTTTCACTGTCTGTATATTCGGGACACAACAAACCTATTTTGTCATAATGCCTTAATATACTTATGCTTACATGAAAAAGCTTTGATACCTCACCTATGCGAAACAATTCCCTGTCTTTCATTTTTTCTTCCCTCATATATAACATAAATCAGTGTATATACTGCCATTATCCCTGATACAAAAGGAGCAATTTTACCAAGCATACCGAGATTGTCGGCAAAATACTTCCCGAATAAATACACCATAGGTATTCTCAGAAAAACAGCACCAAATGTACAGCTTACCATTGTCCACATTGTTTTCTCTTTTCCGTTTAAATATCCGTTTAAACAGAACACAAAACTAACCAGAATATAATCGTAGCTGCAGGATTTAAAGAAAGGAATACCTGCCTTAATAACATTTTCATCCTCGGCAAATAAGCCTATCATAGTCTGAGGACTTACCTGTGCCCATACCCAGAAAACACAGGCTGCAAAAACAGCAAAGCTCATTCCAAGCCACAGAGATTTTCTGGCTCTTTCGGGCTTTCCTGCTCCCATATTCTGTGCGGTTATAGCTGCAAGGGCATTTGCCATTGATGTAGCCGAAAGCATTGCAAACACATCGTATTTGCTGCTTATTCCCACAACAGCCGCAGCATATACTCCGCAGCCGTTCATTACAGCCATTAAATTGAGAAATGATATTCTCACAGCCATTTCCTGAAATGATATAGGTATTCCCACAAAGGCAAGCTTTTTAACTATAGCCTTTACAGGCTTAAAACTTTTAAGCTTAAAGTCAAATATAAAATTGTTTTTCTTTAAATACACAACAGCAATTGCCATACTTAAACCCTGTGATATTATTGTTGCAAGGGCAGTGCCTGCCACATCCATACCAAAATATTTTACAAACACAAAATCCAGTATGATGTTTATAACACAGGCTATACCAACAAATATCATAGGACGTGTGGAATCTCCGTAACCTCTTAAAACAGCACTTATAGCATTATATCCGCACACAAATATATTACCGAGAGAACATATGGTAACATAGTCCATAGTCAGCTCAAAGGATTCTTCGGGAGTTTTAAGTATTGTCAGAAGCCATCTTTCACATAACAGTATCAGTACCGTAAGATCCACAGCCACAACCGCAAACACAGTAAGGGTCGTCCCTATTGTTTTCTTTACATTTTCATAGTCCCTGTTTCCCATATACTGACCTATAACTATGGTACTTCCCAGAGTAAGTCCCGTAACAAGACTTGTTATTATCTGTGTTACCTGTGTTCCCGTTGAAACCGCAGCCACACTTTCGGCACTGCAGTATCTTCCCACAACAAACAAGTCCACAGCTCCGTATAATGACTGTAGAATGTTAGCAATGAGAAAAGGTATCGCAAAGGCTATCAATGTCTTTAGTATACTTCCTTCTGTTAAATTGTTTTCTTTCATATTATATTCACCTCACACTACATACATTTTAAACCCTGCAACTATTGTAGAGTAAAGAGAATTTTTTATTTTTTATAAAAATTGCCATATAGCGAAGTGAGGAGTTAATAAAGTGAGAAGTGAGGAGTGAGGAGTTGCAGTTACTCAAACACAACCGCAATAACTTATCAATTAAATTCCAGTTTAACGCACCACTCCCCAAGCCTCCCTTGCCTAAAGGGCTGGTCGCATTGCTACGCAATGCTGCTCGCCTAAGCAGCCAAGGAGG
>CAJFNV010000096.1 GCA_904395805.1 Candidatus Gallispira edinburgensis
CGGACACACCGTAGGTGTGGCTTTCGCCAAAGGCGAAAGTGCTGAATAGCACAGAAAGATGTCTGACGACACGAAGTGTCGGCTTTTGCCAAAGGCAAAAGTGTTGAAGCCCTTTAGGCAAGGGAGGCATAGTTGGCTTGAAGATTTTAAAATCTGTATATTTTGGAGGGAAATGAAATGAATAACAATGCACCAAGACTGGTTTTTGCGGCGCCTAAAAGCGGCAGCGGAAAGACAATGACAGTCTGCGGAATAATAGAGGCTTTGAAAAAAAGAAAACTGAATATAGCTGTTTTTAAGTGCGGTCCCGATTACATTGACCCCATGTTCCACAGGAAGGCTCTGGGAGTTGAAACGGGAAATCTGGATACCTTTTTTACCGATGAGGACACCACAAGGTATCTTCTTGCTGACAGGGCTGAAAGGGCTGATATTACACTTATTGAAGGTGTAATGGGATATTATGACGGTCTGGCAGGTAAATCCGAAAAGGGAAGTACTTATGAAATAAGCAGGGTGACAAAATCACCTGTGATACTTATTGTGGACTGCAAGGGGGCAAGTGTATCTCTTGCGGCAATGATAAAGGGAATAATTGAATACAGAAATGACAGTAATATAAAGGGAATTATATTAAACAGAGTATCGGAAGGCTATTATGACAGAATAAAAGAGCTTATAGAAAAGGAATGTAATGCAGAAGTTATCGGCTATATTCCAGAGCTTAAAAATATGGAGGTGCCTTCAAGGCATCTTGGACTTGTTTCTCCCGATGAAATTTCTGCTTTCGGCAAATGGGCTGAAATGCTTGCCTGTGAAATAGAAAAAAGCGTAAACATTGACAGGCTTATTGAAATTGCAGGGGAAGCAGAGAATATAAAGGGCAGAAAACCATATATACCTCAGCTTAAAGAAAAAGTCAGTATAGCTGTTGCAAGGGATGAGGCTTTTTCATTTTATTACAGGGAAAATATTGATGTACTTGAAAAAATGGGGGCAGAAATAGTTTATTTTTCTCCCCTGAGAGATGAAAAGATACCTGAGAATAGTGACGGGGTTATTCTATGGGGCGGTTATCCCGAAAACTTTGCCCGTCAGCTTGAAAGTTCGGTCAATACAAGAAAATCAATATACAATGGCTGTAAAAAGGGAATGCCCTGTGCTGCCGAGTGCGGAGGCTTTATGTACCTTATGGATGAAATGGAAGGCAGTGATGGCAATACATATAAAATGTGCGGTGTCATAAAGGGAAAGGCTTTTAGAACAGAAAGGCTCTGCCGTTTCGGGTACATAGAGGCTTGCTGCAGAAAGAACGGACTGTTTGGCAATTTGGGAGAAAGGATAAGAGGGCACGAGTTCCATTATTGGGACACGGATAATAACGGAAGTGATTTTATGGCATTAAAGCCTCTTACTGACAGAGAGTATGGCTGCATTCATCATGGTGCCGGAATAATTGCAGGGTATCCTCATTTATATTATTACAGCAATGTAAATATGGTTTACAGCTTTTTGAAAGAATGCCTGAGCTTTAAAAATGCAAGGCTTTCAAAAAAACACTGGGATCTGATTGCTAAGCCTATAGACAGCCTTGGACTTCTTGAGGAAAATGTTGTAAAACTGTGCGGTATATACAACAGTCCCGAGCCGCCTGATATAAAAAAGAGAGCCCTTGTAATAATGTGCGGTGACCACGGAGTTGTAAGTGAGGGTGTAACACAGACGGGAAAGGATGTAACAAGGATAGTAAGCGAAAACTTTGCAAGAGGTGAATCCACTGTAAACTATATGGCAGGGTTTTCGGGAACAGATGTGTATACATTTGATATTGGTATGGATACACCAAATTATTTTCAGAAGGAACTTGTAACAGGATATGTTATTGACAGAAAAATTGAAAGAGGGACAAGGAATATATGCCGTGAGGCTGCAATGTCTGTGGAAAACTGCCGAAAAGCAATCAAAACAGGAATTGATATAGTAAGAGAGCTTAAGGAAAAAGGCTACAGAATACTGGCAACAGGTGAAATGGGTATAGGGAATACTACGCCTACAAGTGCTCTTGCTGCCGTGTTTTTAAATGCAAATGCTAAAGAGGTTACGGGCAAAGGAGCAGGACTTTCCAGAGAGGGCATAAACAAAAAATGTATTGTTGTGGAAGAAGCTGTTGCAAGAGTAAGAAGAAAGAAGCTGACCGATGCTGTGGAAATTATGGCTGAGATTGGTGGTTATGAAATTGCGGGACTTGCGGGAGTATTTTTAGGGGGAGCAAAGTATGGCATACCTGTTGTTATAGACGGGGCAATTTCTGCTGTGGCTGCTCTTTGTGCAGTGAATATTGATCAGAGAGTTAAAAATTACATACTTGCTTCTCATAAATCAAAGGAGGCTGCATGTTCTCTTGCTCTGGAAAAACTGGGAGTTAAGGCTGTTATCGACGGGGAAATGTGCCTTGGAGAGGGTACGGGAGCTGTTGCTCTTTTTCCTCTCCTTGATATGGCTATTGATGTGTATGGTAAAATGGGAATTTTTGAGGATTTTAATATAGAGGCCTATTCGAGGTTTTAGGTGGGTTAGGAGTGTTTCAAATTTCAGCTATGCTGAATTTTGAAGTGAGTGAGGAGTGAAATCCTCAGTCAGCAGAGCTGACAGCTCCTTTACAAAGGAGCCATTGGCATAATGCTCGTTCCCTACAAAATGGCTAGTTGTCAGTGTATTGGTGTATTAAACCGGAATTTAATTGAGTGTGGAGTGAGGAGGGATGAGTGAGGAGTTGAATCCCTCAGTCAGCCTTCGGCTGACAGCTCCCTTTAGGCAAGGGAGCCTTAGTTAGTTACAAAGCAATGCGACCAGCCCTTTAGGTAAGGGAGGCTTATGTTGCTGCTACGGTAAATAGGAATTTAGGGGAGTGAGGAGTGAAAATCCTCCACCGCTGACGCGGTCCCCCTCCTTTTTAAAGGAGGCTGATTGCGGGCGAGCAA
>CAJFNV010000097.1 GCA_904395805.1 Candidatus Gallispira edinburgensis
GCGGCAAAATCCCTATCAAGAAAGCTGTATCATGGGGACAAGAAAAAATAAATATTTTTTTGTCGTGGGCTTGACATAAGGGTGCCTTAATCCGTGAAATGTTATATGTTTCAATCCTTTTCTCTCTATAAATCTCCTGAACCACCGTGAGATAGAATCGGGATGAAGAGTACCGCCGAAATCATTTGTAAACACAAAATCCGATCCTTCCCATTTGTTTGCAAGGAAAGCCCTTGTTTCATCCTGATGCTCCTTATACTCCCGGAGTATTTTCATTACAGTATCACTCATAGCAATAACACGGTTAGATCTGACAGTCTTTGTGCCCTTGTCTACTCTTCCTGCTCCCGAAGCATATACAGCAGCTTTATTGATTGATATCCTGCGGTTTTCAAAATCTATGTCCTCCCACTTTAAAGCCAGTATCTCACTCCTTCGCATAGCAGTATAAACGGCCAGCAGTGTCATGGTTTTCTGTCTTATAGGTTCATCTTCTATTTCCCTGATCAGAATCCTTATATCCTCAAGGGAATAAAAATCTATTTCCTTTTTTACGACCTTGGGTGGCTTAATATGAGCAGCAGGATTGATACCTATTATCTGCCATTCCGCAGCCTTGTTGAAAATCGAACTGATAAGCCTGTGTATGTGCTGCACAGTCTTTGCCGAATAACCTCCCGGTTTTCCGTCCTTTCTTGCGCCGTCTGAAATAAGCTTTCCGTAAAGATTAAGAAGGGTGACAGGCTTGATCTCCGTAAGCCTCATTTCTCCTATAGCCGGAAGTATATTTCCCTTAAGCATATCCCTGTAACGGGTATATGTCTTTACTTCAAGATTTGTCCTGGCATAATTATTATCCCAGAGCTCAACAAAATCCTTAAACTTCATTCCGCTGTCGGCGGTTATTTTTTTGCTTTCAATTTCCGATACAAACAGAGCAAGCATCTTTCTTGCCTCACGCTCGCTTTTTGCGGTTATTGTTTTTCTTATGTATCTTCTTGTACCATTAGGCTTGAAGCCTGCCGATACTGTAATACGATATCTGTTTTTGCCTCTTTTTTCAAGATTAGCCATATTATTACCTCCATTAAAAAAAGGCCCTCAAAGGAGAGCCTTCAACTATTATCAACTATTATTTACTCTACAGATCCTGCTTCAAGCTCGTCTATGAATTTTTCAAGGCTTGCAACTCTGAAAAACACTCTTTTGCTGAAGCGGATGTGAGGTATCTTCTTACGTCTTACCAGATCCATGAGATGCCAGTAGGAGATGTGGAGAAACTCCGCCGTCTCATAAGCATTCATTAATTCACCTGCGTAATCCGAATTGTTTGTTTTGATTTCATTTGTCATAACGATGACCTCCTTAAGATTAAATTTTTTCTTTCACTGTTAAGTTATCAGCCGTGTAAATCTTTACAAAAGCTTCAAACTCAACCTACTCAATTTAATAATATGCAATCAACCAAATTGACTTAAGCATATCATTACCATACAGTTATGACCAATATAAACTTTAATTTTTGCAAATAAACACACATAAAAATTACACGATACCGAATTACACATGCTAATAAAAAAAGTAAATTTATACAAACCTTATAACATTAAATTAACTCTCTCCCCCGCGAAAATTTAATATAAAAAAACGCCTTAATTATATGTTATATGGCTTGTAATTTTTTACATTTCCATATATAATATAGATATAGATAATCAATTTATTTTATAAAATTTTACCTTATTTTCTGGCTGATTATCATTATATGTTCCAAATTTGCCGGTATATTTGCCGGTTGTTATGTCATACAGAAAGTGAGGATAATAATATTACTATGAATAACACAGATTATAAAAACACATTTATGCTTAACCTGATACAAAAACGTATACCGGTGTATAAAAAACTGAATAAAAATGCAGAAAAATATATTAAAGCTGTTTATAGTTTCTTTGGTGAAAATATCAGTCCTGTGATTGAATCAAACGAATTTTATGAAGGTTCTTATTCTCCGTCTTCCGAACAAGAGCATTATTCTGCATACAATACGCAGCCTGAACAATATTCTGTTTATTCCGGTATGAAACTGCCATTTCATACAGATTGTACTTCTGTTACTGAAGTTGCGATAAAAATACTGCACTATGTTTCCATACTTCACAACATTCTAAGGAGCAGAAAATGTGCTGATGATATTTTATTAAACAGGTTAAGCTATCCTTTTCAATACTTTGTATATAAAAGATACGATGTATTTTTACTTGAAAATAATATACTTACAAACAGTGTTCCTGCAGATTTTAAAAAAATTTTTAGTGGTATCAGATATTCCGGGACAAAGTACATGGCATTAAAAATGTCATTGTTAGCCCTTCTGAAAAGTGAAAATGTAAGACTGAGGGCTGAAGAAAAAGAAATTGCCCGGACTTTGAATGTATCTTTCAAAGTTCATACCGACACCGTTAATATAACCAATAAGGATATATATACACAGTGTCAGCCAATGCATACACCTTATAATGCTAATATGGCAGGAATACCTCCTTACGTGCCAAAAGTTGTACCTCAGTCCCCGAATATAACACACGCAGGAGAAGTGCAGCCTTATGTGCAAAATACGGGACCTGTTACAGCTGCATCTCCAGCTCAGAATATTACACAAGCGGAAGAAGTTCGTCCTTATGCCATAAAAACAGGACCTTATACAACATTTATATTTCCGGCTCAGGACACTGCACCCGTAGATAAAATACAACCCACACAAAAGGCGGAACCTTTTACGGCTTCATCTTCTGCTCAGAGCACTGTACATACAGACAAAATACAGCCTTTAGAATATAAAACCGGTTTTAAGAGTGAGCAGAAAAATATTTTATCTGTTACAGTAAGTTACAAATTTACAAACAATAATATCCTCTTTACATTTGATCATATATCAGATATAAAAAACTATGAATATTTCATATATCCAATTAACCGTATCATTTACAAGAAAAATTCTTTGGATATTCTGGCATTTACAACATACAAACAGAATATGTTTACAGCATGCCCCGATGCATACAGCAATTTATTGCCGTATCTATATAATATAAAAAACAGATGTATTTTATATGATGAAAATATAATCATACATTATGAACAATTCCAAGATTACTATATGACTTTAAGAGATGATCTGTTGAATACAATAGGTCAGCAGATAGTATATCTGTCAAAAAATAACAGTCTGTTTTCTGCAATAAGCTTTGCAAGATCTGCATATGATTGCATAGCCGATGAAATTTACGGTAAAGTGGAGTTATACAGACATGACAAGAAACCTGAAATAATCGGTGAATATGTATTCACTAACGATACTTATATAATTACAGACAGGAACAATTCAAATACCAATGGGTACAACATAGAATATCAAACAAATATACCCGGAACCATCAACATTGGATATAAGCTGGTAAGAGCAACTGAACCCAGTAATGACCTTCTCTATGTATTTAAGGTACTTACAGGCAACAATTATCATATAATGGCTAATCTTGTAAGGATAATTACAAACTACTGCACAGTAACAAGTAATGATAAAAACGCCTATCTGTTTTTAAACTGCAGTGAGAGGATTTTTTCTTTATATATTGAATTCTTCAATAAAATTAAAAGCGATGAAATTTTCTGTATAAATGATACGGCAGAATTAAGCCTTGAAAGGACAATACCCTATCTTCTTACATGTCAGATCAACGGTATAGGTCCCATATTTGTAAATGATGTTAAGCCAACTACGGCACAGGAACAGATAAAAAGATTAAGAAAGCTTTTTTCAGGCTCCATTATAACGGATATACCTAAAAACACAAACCCAGCAAAAGATATGACCGGTAATTACTTTCTGAATAATTATTTTCATTACAGCAGGCATAAGTACAGAAACAATATCCCTATACTGATAAACTGCAAAGATCCTTCAAACATCAACTATACAGAGAAATATTTTAAAGACAGATACTATAAAAACAATTTTAAATCTGCGGATATTACAGATGAGGAATATAATACATGTATTGATAAAATAAAGTCGCTTTCCTCACAGGATATCTCTTATATTTTTATTAATATGGTATCATATGGTCTTTACCATATTAATGATAAATATGAAAACACTGATACTGATACTGCTAACAAAGATACTCCGTCTGTGATACCAGAAGTGGAAACCATTTACTCTGATTTTGATATAACAGAGGAATTCTTTAAAAAGTGCTGTAAGACAAATGAGGGTTCGGAAATAAAAACAAAGGACCTGTTCACTGCATATAAATTATTTAATAAAGATGTACATAGCAGAACTGTTGAAGATACAAAATACAATAAATTTGCTAAAGATATATCAGAAATTATTGAAAAAACAAATGAAAAGAAATCAAAATCAAAGTCAGCCAATAAAACTATTATTACCCGCAAAAAAATAGGCTCACAAAACGCCTACAAGAGCCTGACCCTTAAGAGAACCTATTTAAAGAGGGTAGATGAAATACTAAAGAATACGGCTGTCACAGCGACCTCAGAAGCCGATATAAAGCAAACAACGGATGCAGGCAAGACTGCAGAAACCGATATCAGGAGCACAGCTACAGATACAAACGACAAGTTAACAGGGATAGATATATTGATCAGGCAGATAAATGATACTCCTCCGGAACTTAAAATTATAAATTAATAAAGAAGCAGCCTTATATTTAATATAGAATGCCGTAATACCCTTAAATAAGGCTTCAGAGAAGGAAATTGCTCTTTTCTTTGATCTCAGCAGAATTATTATACGTAAAGCCGGTAAACTCGTGTAATAACCACGGTTTACCGGCTTTTAACGGTATTTTGTCCTAACTTTCTCTTGACATTTTTTCATTAATAAGTTACACTTGTTACACAACATCAGTTACCTATTAATCAGAGCAGAAAGGAAATCTCATGCCGCCTAAAGCAAAAATAACAAAGGATATGATTTTAAAGACTGTATTAAAAATTACAAGGGAAACAGGATTTGAAACAGTAAACGCAAGGAGCATTGCAAACAGTTTGCATTGTTCGACACGTCCTGTTTTTACATGTTATGAAAATATGGAAGAATTAAAAAAGGAATTTCTTGATTTTGCCTATGAATTCTATACTCAGTATGTCAAAGATTACAGCAGTTCTGTAAATACAGATCCCACTTTGATACTGCCGCTTTCATATATAGAGTTTGCCGCAGAAGAAACTCACTTATTCAAACTCTTATTTATAAATGATATGGATCTGAATATGGCAGAGCCAAAGGATTTCTATAAAGAGATCGGCAATGAAGAAAAAGCAAAAGTCTTTTCTCATATGACAGGTATAGAAGAGACACAGGCTAAAACCATATTCCTTGATCTGTTTCTCTATTCCCACGGGATCGCTGTATTAACGGCAACGGGAAAGCTTTCATTAAACAGAGATGATATCGTAAAAATGCTGTCAGATTTACTGTCTGCACTCATAAAACAGCCTAAATCAAATTAATATATATTTTTAAGAAGGTGAATACATGGAAACAAATCAATACCTTATAAATTTTTATAATAACTATGATGAAGATAACCGGCTTGTATCAAAGCACGGAACAGTTGAATTTCTTACTACAATGCACTATATAGAAAAATATTTAAAGCAGGGAGATCGTATACTTGAGATAGGTGCAGGGACAGGAAGATACTCACACGCACTGGCACGTCAGGGCTATACCATGGATGCAGTTGAACTGGTTGAACATAATATAGAAGTTTTTAAAAGAAATACTTCAGCAGAAGAAAATATATCTGTTATACAGGGCAATGCTCTGGATCTGTCAGCTTTCCCTGACAACAAATACGATATTACCCTCCTGCTGGGACCTCTTTACCATCTTTATAACAAAGAAGATAAGCAGCAGGCTATCAGTGAAGCAATTCGTGTAACTAAGGAAGGGGGCATAATTTTTGCTGCATACGTCATTTCCGACGGCTGTTTGCTTGATGAAGGATTTAACCGCGGGAACATAAATGTTGCTGAATATGTAAAGTATGGGCTACTTGATGCCGATACATTTGCTGCAAAGTCAGAGCCAAAGGATCTGTTTGAACTGGTCCGTAAAGAGGATATAGATGATTTAATGTCAATATTCCCCGTAACAAGACTTCATTACGTTGCCACAGACGGCTGTTCCTTGCTTATGCGTGAGGCGATCGACACAATGGATAATGAAAAATTTCAGCTCTATTTAAAATACCATTTTGCAACATGCGAACGTGAGGATCTGCTTGGTGTCACAAGCCATTCAGTTGATATATTCAGGAAACAGACATCAGCATAACAGCATGAGCAGGCTGAGAGGTTGCTTATGTTGTATCCATTTCTGTTATCGGGAATGCTTTCAAACACAAGTGTTCCCAAAGTGTTCCCAATTTTTACATTTTTGAGTTTTCACTCAAAAGTAAAAGTCCTGTAATCGGCTTGATTACAGGACTTTAAGAGTTGCGGGGGCCGGATTTGAACCAACGACCTTCGGGTTATGAGCCCGACGAGCTACCAGACTGCTCTACCCCGCGTCATTATTTAGTTTTCTCTCTCCTCTTGCTTTTCCCTCAAACAAAAAAAGAGTTAATGGGCGGAGAAGGATTCGAACCTTCGAAAGCTGAGCTAACA
>CAJFNV010000098.1 GCA_904395805.1 Candidatus Gallispira edinburgensis
AAGGGCTGGTCGCATTGCTACGCAATGCTGCTCGCCTAAGCAGCCAAGGAGGGGGGACCAACGCAGTTGGTGGAGGGATATTGAACTGTAACTATTGAGCAAATGCTTGCATTTGCGGTGTTGATTTTTATCTTAATAAATGAACTAAATTCCAATTTAACCCACCAAACAACCGCTGCATCCACTCAATAATAAACCACCGCAAACCCTATAAGCACAACCAGAAAAATCACATTCACACAACTGAAAATCAAAACATACTTCCCCTTTTCAGCCCCTTCCGTCAGCGAATAAAATTTAAATGAAATAAGACTTGCAAGAGAAGCAATAAGTGTTCCAAGTCCTCCGATATCAGTACCAAGAATAAGTCCTCTGTAATTTTCCGTAAATCCGCTGAGCATAACTGCGGCAGGCACATTGCTTATTACTTGGCTTGCACATAATGACACGGCAAACTCTCTGTTTTTTATTAATTCCACTATAACATTATTTATGCTTTCTATTCTCTCAACATTGCCTGCAAATATAAAGAAAAAGCAAAATGTCATAAGAAGAAACCAGTCAATTCTCCCAATTACTTTTCTGTCAGCAATTAAAATATAAACAGCCGTAACCACAACAGCTATTCTGTAATCAATCAATTTAAGAACAGCCATAAGACTTACAGCACCAAGTACACAATAAGCAAGTATTTTAAGCTTTCCCCCGCCCACGGAAGAATTCCTTATGCTTACATTAAGGTTTTCCTTTTTTACAAAAAGTGTTGACACGGCAAGAAGAACAAAGCTTAATACTATAACAGGCAGTGTTATTCCAAAAAACTCGCCTATTCCCACATTAAAATAATTGTATATGTAAAGATTCTGGGGATTGCCCATAGGCGTAAGCATACTCCCCAGATTTGCAGCCACTGTCTGCAGCACAACGGTATAAATAATAAGTTCTTTCTTTCTGCACATTGACAGCACAGCTATAGCAAGAGGCACAAATGTGATCAAAGCCACATCATTTGTTATGACCATTGATGCAAAAAAGCATATTCCCCAAAGCACAGTAACAAGCAGCCTTGTATTATTGACTTTCTTTATTATTATTTCTGCCGCCTTTATTATTACACCCATTTTTGAAAAGCCTGCCACAACAGCCATAAGAGAAAAGAGCAAACCTATTGTCCTGAAATCTATATACCCCATATACTCCATGTCAGGCTTTACAAAAAACATTGAAACAACTGCAATAACAAGTGCAATTGAAAAAACCGCTTCCCTTTTTATAAATTCAGTTAATGCCTTCATTATTTCATACCCTTTTTCTTGTGTATATTTCTGATAGTTTTTTTCTTTTTGATTTTCTGTTCAGGCTTTTTGCCGGGCTTACTGCTAAAGCTCCTGTTATCCCTTTTCGGTCTTATAAGACAGTGCTTGTCATAGCCTATAAGGTCCGTTCTTCCCGCCTTGTGAAGAGCTTCATATACAAGGTCGTAATTTCTCGGCAGTCTGTACTGTATAAGTGCCCTCTGCATTGCCTTTTCATGAGGTGTCTTAGGCACATAGACCTCAGTCATATCCCTTGGGTCAAGGCCCGTATAGAACATACAAGTCGAAAGTGTTCCCGGCGTAGGATAAAAATCCTGCACCTGCTCAGGCATATATCCCAGATCCCTTAAATATTCCGCAAGCTCAACAGCAGCCTTCAGATCACTTCCCGGGTGAGAACTCATGAGATATGGCACAAGATACTGTTCCTTACCTATTTTTTTGTTTATTTCATAAAACCTCTTTGTAAATCTGTCATAAACCTCCCTTGAAGGTTTTCCCATTTTGTTAAGTACTCTCGGCACAACATGCTCGGGAGCAACCTTGAGCTGACCGCTTACATGATACTTGCAAAGCTCATTGAAAAATGTTTCATCCTTGTCATATATGAGATAGTCATATCTTATTCCCGAACGCACAAACACCTTTTTAACTCTCGGTATATCTCTCAGCTTTCTCAAAAGCTTTACATAGTCACTGTGGTCAACTTTTAAATTTTTGCAGGCATCAGGAAAAAGACACTGTCTGTTTTTACATGCACCTTTGGTAAGCTGCTTGTCACAGGCAGGCTGTCTGAAATTTGCAGTTGGACCTCCAACATCGTGTATATATCCCTTAAAATCAGGCTCCCATGTAATTTTTTCCGCCTCTCTCATTATAGACTGATGACTTCTTGCCTGTATCACCCTTCCCTGATGAAAAGCAAGAGCACAGAAATTACAGCTTCCGAAACAGCCTCTGTTGCTTATAATACTGAACTTGACTTCTTCAATTGCAGGTACGCCGCCTTTTTCTTCATACATAGGGTGGTAATTTCTCATATAAGGCAGACCGTAGCTGTAGTCAAATTCAGACTGTGTGAGAGGAAGTGAAGGCTTGTTCTGCACCACATAGCAGTCATTGTAAGGCTCAACAAGTATCTTTGCCGTTACAGCATCTGTATTTTCATACTGCTTTAAAAATCCTTCCGCATATACTCTCTTGTCCTTTGAGCTTTCCTTAAAATGAGGAAGCTCAATATAATCCTCATATATATTTTCAAGTGTTTTAATCTTATAGACAGTACCTCTTACAAATGTAATGTCCTTTGCCTCAATACCGCTGTCAAGAGCCTCTGCAATCTCCACTATCTGATGCTCACCCATGCCGTACATAAGCAGATCAGCCTGTGAATCCAGAAGAATTGATCTTCTGACCTTGTTGTCCCAGTAATCATAGTGAGAAAGACGCCTTAAGCTTGCCTCAATTCCGCCTATCAATATGTTTACGGAATTTCCGTAAGCCTCTCTTATTTTCTGGCAGTACACAATTGTTGCCCTGTCAGGTCTGTGACCACCTTCTCCGCCCGGAGAGTACAGATCTCTGTCCCTTCTTTTCTTTGCAACCGAGTAATGATTTACCATTGAATCGATATTTCCTCCGCTTACTAAGAAAGCGAGCCTTGGCTTACCGAATTTAGTAAAATCATCTGTGCTCCTCCAGTCAGGCTGTGCTATAAAGCAGACCTTGTAGCCCTTGCTTTCAAGCATTCTTGTAATTATAGCCGCTCCGAAAGAGGGGTGGTCAACATAAGCATCACCGCATACATATATAAAATCGGGCTGTTCCCAGCCTCTTTTTTTCATTTCTTCAACCGTTACAGGTAAAAAATCCATTTTTATTCCTTTCTCTGTTCAATCAAACATGTAAATCAAATTTTATTTCTTAACATACAAACCGCTATTCCATAGCAGTTTAAAACAACAACATTTACATATGCCAGTAAGGCATATATCAATCCGCAAACTATCGTCTCAATTATAAAAAGTTCTCCGGTAAAATAAAAAAGCCATACAAAAAATATAATACCAATTATTATATTAACAAAAAACACCTTATGAGCTTTTCTTCTCCTTTTGATTTTTTCATTGGTCAGCCTTTCTTCGTTTTCTTCCTTATATAAGTTATAAGCAAGCCTTATATTTTTTAATAAGTATACTAACTTGCATACCCCATACAGTACAATTGATCCAATAAGCATATAGCCCATCAGTTCACTTAGCCATTCCGTTCTGCTCAAAGCATAATAAAACAAAAAATATATTACAAATAAAAATAAAAAATCTCCATAGTCACTTTTAAAAATTTTTCTCTTCCCGAATTTAGCGCATAAATATATAGTATCGATCACATCTATTACAAAACATAGCTGCAGCAAAATATGCACAACCATAGATACAGCGGATATTTCACCTTTATTTTTCTTATCTATCAAAAAGCAGATACTGAATACCGATGTAAATATAACGTTTAAATATGTAAAAAACACAGTGGGTGCGATCATAAAAGGAAAAGAAAAAATCCCTATTCCTCTTGAAGCTATCAGCAGCAATGACCACATTAAAAAGTTAATTATAAACACGATAACATACAGAGGAATACTTCCGAATTTTGCTGTTTTCATAAATGATCCTAAACTTTCACTATCCCCTGCCTTTGTAAGCTTTACCCCTGTTATAATATTCCTTATGCCCCAGAAAATTTTATAAACTCCATAAAATATAAACAGTACCACCAGTACTCCCAATGTGATCCATGTTGACGCATTTTCACCAATGCCTGCATCAGATAACAATATGGGAAGTATAATAGCCAAAGGATATAACATCATCCTCAGTATATCAATATAAACACAGTTAAGGGACTTCCTCTTTTTGTTTATCATAACTATACTCCTTACATAATTAAACTAAATCCCTGTTTATAATTCATAATGCACAATTCATAATTTAAATTGTTTTTTACATGGTCTTTAAATTCCAATTTACCGCAGCATCAACATATAGCCTCCCTTGTCTAAAGGGCTGGTCGCATTGCTTTGTAACTAACTAAGGCTGGTCGTATTGCTTCGCAATACTGCTCGCCCAAGCATCCAGGGCTCCCTTGCCTAAAGGGAGCTGTCAAGCGTAAGCTTGACTGAGGGATTCTCTCTTCGCAATGCTGCTCGCCCAAGCATCCATGGAGGATGAGAAACGCTTGCGTTTCGGAGGAGGGATTCAACTCCTCACTCCTAACTCTTTCAGCTCCTCACTCCCCACTCTATTAACTCATCCAGCTCGGCAGATACTTATTCTTCAGCCTTCCCTTCTGCACCTTTCCCCAGCCAAGAGGGTACCCCTTGCAACAGACAAGAGCCCAGCCGTCCCTGCAATCTACAGCAAAGCTTTCGCCCCTTAAATATCTTTCTAAATTTTCATCTTCAAGGTCAAAATCAATGCTTACCTTAGCATCCTCTTTCTTTAATGTCATTGCAAAAGCCTGACTTGGTTCAAATCTGTTTTTCTTACAGTCACCTAAGTACAGTCCGCTTCTCTTTACTCTCAGTCCCCTTAAATCAAGACAGTAAGGCACAGTAAAAAGACTTTCCTTATGGAGCACAAGATTTTCATTTATTTCAATATTCATATTGTTTTTCATAAATTCAAAATAATCATTAAGCAGCTTTGGAGAAGCTGTTTTGTCCCTCGGCGGCTCAATTTTTACTTCCTCCCCCTTCTTATGAAGCAGACAGAAGAAATGCCCTTCACCCTTTACCTTATAGGGCATAAGCCTTCCGCACTTTTTAAGCTCCTCACTTCCATTTTCCACCCAATCAGGTCTGCCGTCAATAAAACCTCCTGATTTATCAAAATCCATTAATTCAAAATCGGGATTTTCATTTAAAAATTCCTGTATCATTCCCTCATCTTCTTCGGGAGCAAATGTACATGTGGAATAAGCAATAATTCCGTCATTACACAAAAGCTTCGCTGCCGCCTTTAAAATTTCTCTCTGCAGTCCGCAGCAAAATTCGGTCTTGTGTGTTTCCCAGCTTCTTACAGCCGCCTCATCCTTTCTGAACATGCCCTCGCCGCTGCAGGGAGCATCCACAATTACCCTGTTAAAAAATCCTTCAAATCTTTCAGCAAGTCTTGCAGGCTCTTCATTTGTAATTACGGCATTGGGCACGCCGCTTACTTCAATGTTTTTAAGGAGTGCCATACACCTTGACGCACTTATGTCATTGCTTACAATTATTCCTTCACCCTTAAGCTTTGCCGCAGCCTGTGTGCTCTTTCCTCCCGGAGCAGCACAAAGGTCGATCACCCTGTCTCCCGGCTTTACAGGCAACAATGCTCCCGTGGACATTGCGGAAGGCTCCTGAATATAAAAAAGTCCGCAATTATAAAAAGGATGTTTTGCAGGTCTTACATTTTCCCCGTCATAATAGAATCCTTCCCTGCACCATGGCACAGGCTCAAGCTTCCAGTCAACAGCCTCCTTAAGTTCATCAGGCGTAATTTTAAGTGTATTGGCCCTTAAGCCATATAATCTTTCTTCATTAAAACTTCTGATATAATCCTCATATTCACTTCCCAGAAGCTTTTTCATTTTATCTGTATATTCCTGTGGTAAATTCATATAAAAACCTCTTATTTATAAATAGCTTTTTTTCTTATTATATATTATCATTTTATACAGCCAATATCAATTAAAAATACAAAAAAATATATTGTATAACAAAATAATTATATTCTATACAAATATAGATCTGCTTGTATCAACCGATATTATCCTCTGATTTATCAACAATTAAAATACAATTTAATTTCATTTTACACAAATTTTACTGACATACACAAAAACACTATAAGAACTATAGGCAAAACAGCATAACTCTACATTAAAAAATTTTAATTTTATGTATTTATTTAATAGTAAAAAAATTAAAATCCCCTAATTTAATGTGAATAATAGACAATTTTTCATCAAATATTTGTGAAAATTGTTCAAAATTGCCGACAAAATCTTTTGATAAATTAATTAGCAACCGAAGTATTGTAAAAATTTTCATTTATTTTCATAAAAAGGTTGAGTATTTTTACTACTTGACAATGCAAATCCAAAGTTCTACAATAATCAAAAAATTATATTGTTCTGGAGGTGAGGTTTATGGGTTCCCTAGGTGAAGAGCTTGTTAAGACTCTGGATAACGGTACAGCATTTACAATACCTATAGGCAACGGGCTTCCTGTTTCCCAATCGGTCGTTGTCACCTGGTGTATTATGGCTTTTCTTGTGGTAATTTCAATTTTGTTTACACGCAACTTAAAGCTTGTTCCAAAGGGTCCTCAGCTTTATGTGGAAGCCCTTGTAGGATTTATAAATTCATTCTTCGGAAACCTTTTAGGTGAAGAAGGCAAAAAATTTGTGCCCTATCTCGGCACTGTCCTCATATATCTTGCAGTTGCAAATATGATAGGTATATTAGGCATTACACCCCCTACAAAGGATTTAAACACAACTGCCGCCCTTGCTTTAATGAGTATAGTACTTATCGAATTCGGCGGTTTGTTTGCAAAGGGGTTTAAGGGCTGGATAAAGAGTTTTGCAGAGCCAATAGGAATTGTAGCTCCCATAAATATACTTGAAATCTTTATAAGACCTCTTTCACTCTGTATGCGATTATTTGGCAATATTTTAGGCGGCTTTATAGTAATGGAGCTTATTAAAATAGTGGCGCCCATAATTGTGCCTCTGCCATTTAGTTTCTACTTTGATGTATTTGACGGACTTATTCAGGCGTATATTTTTGTATTTTTAACTTCCCTCTTCCTGAAGGAAGCAATTGAATGATACCATAGGCAAACACATTTGACCCGGTATCATATAATAATTTTTAATTTTAAATTTAAAGGAGATGTTTAATTATGATGACAGCAATTGGTGCAGGTATTGCAGTATTAACAGGTTTAGGTGCAGGTTTAGGTATTGGTTATGCCACTTCAAAGGCAATGGATGCCATAGCAAGACAGCCTAGCGCTGAAAGCAAGATAACAAAGAACCTTCTTCTTGGTGCAGCTTTGGCAGAGGCAACTGCTATTTACGGCTTTGTAATTGCAGTTCTGATTTTATTTGTAAAGTAATAAAAAGTAATTATACAGAGAAAGAGGTGGGGATATATGTTAAACATAGACCTCAATGTTGTTTATAATATTATAAATATTATAGTTCTCTTTTTACTTTTAAAGAAATTTCTTTTTAAGCCTGTAACGGAAATTATGGAAAAAAGACAGCAGATAATAGAAGCTTCTCTTAAAGACGCCGAGGAGTCAAAAGCTCAGGCAGGTGAACTCAAATCACAGTATGAAAATGCTTTAAAGGAAGCTAAGGAAGAAGCCGTTTCCATAGTAAAGGATGCTAAGGTCAGGGCAGAGGCTGAATACGAAAGAAAGATGCAGGATGCGGCAGATGATGCCAGAACTGTTGTTGAAAACGCAGAAAAGACAATTGACCTTGAAAGAGAAAAGGCTGTAAGAAGTGCAAAGAATGAAATTGCAGCTCTTGCCATTGCAGCAGCTTCAAAGGTCGTTGAAAAGGAAACAAATGATGAGAACAACAGAAAGCTTCTCGATGACTTCCTTTCCGAGGCAGGTGACCTTAAATGATCACATCATTAATTGCAGACGATTACGGAAAGGTTCTTTTTGAAGAAAATATAGAAAGAAACGCAGTAGACAGATCAATTGAAATTTTAAACAGCAGCAGTGAGCTTGTCTGTGCCCTTGATAATCCTGCTGTTTCAGACAGTGAAAAGCATAATGTTATTGACAGGCTTTTCCCCAAAGAAATGAGAAGCTTTATTAAATATGTATGTGACAACAAACATATTTGCATAATGAATGATATTTATGATGTTTACAACGATCTTGCGCTTGAAAGTGCGGGAGGTATAAAGGCACAGTTTATATGTGTTACAGAGCCTGATGAAAATGAGGCAGAGAGAATAAAAAATATGATAAAGAAAAAGTATAACAGAAAAAATGTTATGCTTGAGGTTATTAAAAAGCCCGAGCTTATAGGCGGATTTATTCTTAAAGTCGGAGACCATGAATATGACAGAAGCCTTAAAGGCTCCCTTAATAACCTTGTTAAAAAATTAGAGTGGAGGTGAGCAGGGTGAGCAATATTAATCCGGACGAGATCATATCAGTTTTAAAAAGTGAAATTGATAACTATGATGAAAAATCTTCGGTTATGGAAGCCGGTTATGTTGTGCAGGTCGGCGACGGCATTGCCACAGTATACGGCATTAACCATGCTATGTACGGTGAAATAGTCGAGTTTGAAAACGGCGTCAGAGGTATAGTACAGAATCTTGAGATGAAGACCATAGGCGTTGTTCTTTTAGGCTCAGAGAGAGGTCTTACCGAAGGCTCAAGAGTTGTAAGAACAGGTAAAAAGGCAGGTATTTCCGTTGGTGATGAAATGCTCGGCAGAGTAGTTAATTCCCTTGGTGCTCCTATTGACGGAAAGGGACCAATAAATACCACAGAATACAGACCTATTGAAAACGATGCCCCAGGCGTTATAGACAGGAAGTCAGTCAGTGTCCCTCTTGAAACAGGTATTCTTGCCATTGACTCTATGTTCCCCATAGGAAGAGGACAGAGAGAGCTTATCATAGGCGACAGACAGACAGGTAAAACTTCAATTGCAGTCGACACTATTCTTAACCAGAAAGGCAAGGATGTAATATGTATATATGTTGCCATAGGTCAGAAAGCGTCTACTGTATCAAAAATAGTTTCAACATTAAATAAATACGGTGCAATGGATTATTCAATTGTTGTATCATCCACAGCAAGCGATTATGCACCTTTACAGTATATTGCCCCTTACTCAGGCACAGCTATTGCCGAATATTTTATGTATAAGGGTAAGGATGTACTTATTGTATATGATGATTTGTCAAAGCATGCAGTTGCCTACAGAGCAATGTCACTGCTTTTACAGAGGCCACCGGGACGTGAAGCTTATCCCGGAGATGTATTCTATCTCCATTCAAGACTTCTTGAGAGATCATCAAGATTAAGTGATGAACTTGGAGGCGGCTCAATTACTGCCCTGCCTATTATTGAAACTCAGGCAGGCGATGTATCAGCCTATATCCCTACTAATGTAATTTCCATTACAGACGGTCAGATCTTCCTTGAAAGCGAACTTTTCTTTTCAGGTATAAGACCAGCCGTTAATGTAGGCTTATCCGTATCAAGAGTCGGAGGTGCCGCACAGACAAAGGCTATGAAAAAGGTCGCAGGTTCACTGCGTATAGACCTTGCCCAGTTTAAGGAAATGGAAATATTCACACAGTTCAGTTCAGACCTTGACAAGTCAACACAGGATCTTCTTGACCACGGTCACAGACTTATGGAGCTTTTAAAGCAGCCTCTTTACAATCCGATGAGCCTTCACAGAGAAGTTATAACTCTTTGCGGAGCCAACAGCAGACTTTATATGGATGTTCCGGTAAAAGAGCTTAAGGCTTTCCAGGCAGATATGCTTGAATACATTGAGAATGCTGCTCCCGATCTTGTCAAAAAGATCGACGAGGAAAGAACTGTTTCAGATGAAATGATAGAGGAAATCAATAATTATATAAAAGAATTTAAGAGCAGGTGATACTATGGCGAATATGAGAGAAATTCGTACAAGAATGAAAAGTATACAGGATACCATGAAGATCACCAATGCTATGTATCTTATATCTTCATCAAAGGTCAAGCAGGCTAAGAAGAAGCTTGAAAAGACACTGCCCTACTTTGAAGCTCTTAATTCCACAATAGGAGATATTATGCAGCATATGCCCGAAACCGAGAACATTTACATAAACAGCAACGGCAAGGACACCTTTAATGACAGAAGCAAAAGAAGACTTTACATTATAATCACAGCAGATAAGGGACTTGCAGGGGCATATAATCACAATATATTCAAAATAAGCGACGAATACCTGAACAAGGGTGACAATAACACACTCTTTGTGATCGGACAGATGGGCAGAAAATATTTTAAAAAGACCGGAAGAATGGTAGACGTTACATTCCACTATACGGCACAAAATCCCAGCATTTACAGAGCAAGGGATATTACCGAAAGTGTTATAGAACTTTATATCAATCATCATATTGATGAAGTATATATAATATACACCAAAATGATAAATTCAACTGCTGCCGAGCCTGATGTTCTTAAAATACTTCCTCTTGACAGAAGTGATTTTGAATACGGGGAAAATGATTATATTGAATTTAATACCTTTTTGCCCTCACCTGCAGCAGTTTTCAATAATCTGGTACCCAATTATGTAAAGGGTATTATATATTCCGCCCTTGTTGAAGCCTATTCAAGCGAACATAATGCACGAATGATGGCAATGGAAGCATCCACGGAAAGTGCAAAGGATATGCTTAAAGAGCTTTCACTTATGTATAACAGGGCAAGGCAGGCTGCAATCACTCAGGAAATCACAGAGATAGTAGGCGGAGCCAAATGTTTAAACAGAAAAAGTGTATAGAAAGGAGCATGAGTTTAAATGAATAAAGGAAAAATTGTTCAGGTTCTGGGTCCCGTAGTAGACGTGGAATTTGAAAAGGTCACACTTCCCCTTATTAAAGATGCTCTTACAGTTGAAGTAGACGGCAAAAAGAAGGTTATGGAAGTTGCCCAGCACATGGGCAATAATATAGTAAGATGTATAATGCTTGCCGCCAGTGAAGGTCTTGAAAAGGACATGGAGGTCACAGCTACAGGCAGCGGTATTAAAGTTCCTGTAGGGGAATCAACCCTTGGCAGAATGTTCAATGTTCTTGGCGAAGCCATTGACGGCGGCGAACCAGTAAAGGGCGAAGAACAGTGGGTTATCCACAGAGAACCCCCTGTATTTGAAGACCAGAGCCCAGTCGTTGAAATGTTTGAAACGGGAATCAAGGTCATCGACCTTCTTGCTCCTTATGCAAAAGGCGGTAAGATCGGTCTTTTCGGCGGTGCAGGTGTAGGTAAAACTGTTCTTATACAGGAGCTTATACACAATATAGCAACTCAGCACGGCGGTTATTCTATATTTACAGGTGTAGGAGAGCGTTCCCGTGAAGGTAACGACCTCTGGTGTGAAATGAAAGAATCAGGAGTTATTGAAAAAACAGCTTTGGTATTCGGTCAGATGAATGAGCCTCCCGGATCCCGTATGAGAGTTGCTCAGACAGGACTTACAATGGCCGAATATTTCAGAGATGTAAAACATCAGGACGTGCTTTTGTTTATCGATAATATATTCAGATATGTTCAGGCTGGTTCAGAAGTCTCCACTCTTCTCGGAAGAATGCCTTCAGCAGTAGGCTATCAGCCTACACTTGCTAATGAAGTAGGTGAACTTCAGGAAAGAATTACATCAACAAAGAACGGGTCAATTACATCAGTACAGGCAGTATATGTTCCTGCCGATGACCTTACAGACCCTGCCCCTGCAACTACATTTGCGCACCTTGACGCAACAATAGTTTTATCCAGAAAGATCGTAGAACAGGGTATTTACCCTGCCGTTGATCCTCTTGAATCAAGTTCAAGAATACTGGAGCCCGATGTTGTAGGACAGGAGCACTATGATGTAGCAAGAAAAACTCAGGAAATTCTCCAGAGATATAAAGAGCTTCAGGATATTATAGGTATTCTCGGTATGGAAGAACTTGACGATGAAGATAAAATGACTGTATACAGAGCAAGAAAAATACAGAAATTCCTTTCACAGCCCTTTGCCGTTGGTGAACAGTTTACAGGTATAAAAGGTAAATATGTTCCCGTAAAGGAAACAATAAGAGGCTTTAAGGCAATTATTGACGGCGAAATGGACGATTATCCGGAAGAAGCATTTTTCATGGCAGGTACCATTGATGATGTTATTGAAAAAGCTAAGGCTGTTAAAAAGGATTAATATAAGGAGTGTGTAATTTATGGCAGATAAATTTAAGCTGGATATTATAGCCAGTGACAGACACTTCTATAATGGCGAGGCAGAAATGATAGTTCTCCCCGGCATTGACGGTGAATATGGTATCATGAGCGGTCATGAGGCAATGGTTACTGCCATTGTTACAGGTGAGATCGATATAACTGCAGATGGAGAAGTAAAAACCGTTGCAGTAAGTGAAGGTTTTGCCGAAATAAAGCCTGAAAGCGTTGTAATAATAGTTGACAGTGCCGAGTGGCCCGAAGAAATAGATATAAAACGAGCTGAAAGAGCTAAGGAAAGAGCAGAAGAAAAAATGCGTCAGAAGCAAAGTCAGCTTGAATATTACCATTCAAAGGCAGCTCTTGCCAGAGCTATGAACAGACTTAAAGTAACAAGCAAGAAATTCTAATCAGAACTTTTTAGCTCCGCTAAAAAGTCGGCTCCGCCGCCCGAATTACTCTCTTTCGGTTCACAAAAAATGCTGAATTTGATACAGATTCAAATTCAGCATTTTTTTAATTACATTATAAGAGCTTTTCAAGCTCCCTTTCTATATCCTCTCTTTTTACCGTACTTAAAGCTGATATATACCCCTCAGCCGCCTTTTCAAGATACTCTTTTGCCTTCTCTGTATTACCTTCCGATTTTTCGATAAGTCCCATGTAATAAAGGCTTTCCGTCATATTTTCTCTGTATTCAAGGGCTTTTTCAAAATATTCCTTAGCCTTTGTATGATCGCCCTTTGTATAATATATCTGACCAAGGTTATCCCATGCAGGGGCATAAGCCGGATTATCCTTTAGTGCCTTGTTTGTAAGCTCCTCAGCCTTGTCAAAATCCTCCTTAAGAAGATAAAAATATGCAAGTGTAGTAAGAGTATTTGGGTTAATATAATTAAACTTTGACTGCAGTTCCTCAATTGTTGCAATTGCCTTGTCAACATCACCCATGACCCAGTAACAGCTTGAAATTGCAAGAGGAATAAGCTTTTCAAAAAGTACCTTTGTATTTATTCTCTCTGCCCTCTGAAAAATTTTAAGAGCTTCCTCTGCCCTGCCCTCATGAAGAGCATCAAGGGCATAGTTATAAAGTGCCTTTACATTCCTTGTGTTTCTTTTAACGGCTATTGTATAAAATTTCTTAGCCTTCTCAGGCTTTCTCAGGAAATAATACATATTGCCTATCATTCCCAGAACATAGTTATGGCATACAAGAGCACTTACTATAAGGAATATAAAAAATGCAGGTATAAGATACCATTCGGGAAGCTGCATAAAATGCACAAGTATTATAAAGGCAAGCATCATATAGCCCAGGAGAACACCTCTCCAGTATTTTACCAAATCCAGTTTTTGCTGCTTTTTGTTCATTTTACTTCTTTCCTTTTTTCTTCTGTACTGAATATCCGAACTTGCCAAGCTTTGTACCTAAGCCGAAATATTCACCGTGAGAATAGCATATTGGTCTTGATTTTTCAAAATCAAATTTTCCCTTTTCATCCATATACTTTTCATCGGCAAGAGCACCTAAAATTTCCGCTACAAACATATCATGAGTCCCAAGCTTTACAATATCCTTTACCTTGCATTCTATTGATATAGGACTTTCAGCTATTACGGGGCAGTCGATATGATGTGCCTTTTCCTTTGTAAGACCCATTTCCTTAAACTTGTCATAGTCCTTTCCGCTTCTCACGCCGCACCAGTCCGTAGCATAGGCAAGGCTTTCCGTTGTAACATTTATTACAAATTCCCCTCTTTCCTTTATAATATCATATGAATATCTTTCGGGACGAACTGAAATATAAGTCATTGCAGGGTCCGAATTTATTGTACCTGTCCACGCCACTGTAATTATATTGCTCTTTTCCATATCACCGCAGCTTACCATAACCACAGGCACGGGGTAAAGTATAGTGCCCGGCTTCCATATCTGTTTTGCCATTTATTGATCCTCCTTTAATTTCACCGTTATAATTTATGGCATGGTCCCATTTAAAAAAACTCCCCGCCATGCCCTTATAACCTTATTTTATACTATTATACAATATATTTACTTCATTTTCAATTGATATTCTCTTTTGTAAATATAAAATATAATTTAAAATAATAAGGTGGCATGAATTAATATTCACACCACCCGGACTATCATATTAATTTTCAAATGTTACACTTACTCTTCCGCTGCCAAGAGCATTGGCAAGTCCGTCGGGATCATTAATATATCCCAGAGGAGTATATTCATATGAAGTATCAAAGCTATCATAAAATAAAACTATACAGTCATTTCCGTATAACATCAGATCTCCTGCATTAATATGCCCTACTTCCTGTTCATTTACAGGATATGGATTATCCATATAGTAATATTTTTCATTGCTATTCAGCTCACTCATATTTAGGGTTAAAGGAAGCTGAGCCATAAATGCTCTTGCAGAAGGATTGTCATACAATGTTGCATTAAATGTTCTTCCTCCGGCACTTATTTCGATATTTAATGATTCCGTAGTTGTCTCTGTCGTTACTTCTGTAGTTAAAGCAGTAGTTGTTTCCGTAGTTGTTTCCGTAGTGCTGTCAGGTTCACAGGGCATTTTATAACTGTCGTCAAGTATCTTTTGCAAAACAATTGCACAGTCAGCAGATGTAATATCTCCATCTCTGTTTACATCAACAATATCCATATAATTATCGGTCATATTTTCAACAGGCATTATATAGTCATCTGACAGTACCTTTCTTAATATCTGCACTCCGTCAGTTATTGTAATTACACCGTCCCCGTCAGCATCACCGTATACTAACTCATCAGCATTTACACTTACACAGTTAAACAACAGCAAGAACATCATTAATAAGGTTATTATTTTTTTCATTTCCGCACCTCCTGATCTTAATATTTTTAAATATATTTTATTTCATTTCAAAACTTATATCAACACTGCTTCTGCCAAGTGCATTTTCAAGACCCGCCGTATCTTCAATATATCCGAGCCTTGTATAGCTGTATGAATTTGGAAAAGTATCATAAAACACAACAAGACAGTCCGAACCATAAAGCATTATTTCGCCCTTGTTTATAGTTGAAGGAGTTTCACTGTCAGTTGGCAGTGATTCATCCATATAATAATATTTTTCGTTTCCGTGAAGTTCTGACATATTATAAGTTACAGGGAAGTTTTCCCTAAGCCTGCGTGTTGCTTCATTGTCATAAAGTTTTGCGGAAAAATCCTTACCATTTATTTTTAAATTAATATCGATCATATTATCCTCCCGATCTTCTGTTTCTGATACTGCATTTTCTCCATCTGCTGTTTCATTTACTGTTTCATCTGTTGCTTCTTCTGTCACTGAATCGCCTGTGTTCTGTGCTGTAATTGTTATCTGACCTTCATTCCAGCCAACATCAAACTCCAGTCCCTCGGAAACAAATCTTACGGGAAGAAATGTTCTTGAATTTATAATTACGGGAACTGCATCAAGTATATATTCCTCACCGTTTACATATGCCTTTTCGGAATTAATTGTCAGCTCAACAGTATTATCATTTCTGTATATTGAAATTGTCTGACTCTCATTATCCCATTCAACGCTTCCTCCCATACTTTCAACAACCGCACGTATTGGGACCATTGTACGTTCATTTCGGATAAGGGGAGCTGTTCCGTACCCCGGATCTATTTCTCTTTCCTCTCCGTTAACAGTCATTGTTGGACTGCCTATATTCATTATGACAGTTGTTCTCTCCCCTGTATCAGCATCTGCATTTGATGTTTCAGCATTGCAGCCTGCAGCATTAAACACCGCAATAAGCAAAGCAAGTATCAGTTTTTTCATTTATATCATCTCCTGCTCGTATATTGATTTTATAACTCCCGCAGGTGTTCCTGCCACAACCATATCAGGCGGCACATCCTTATTGACCAGAGAGCCTGCTGCGATTATTTAATTATCGCCTATTGTAACTCCCCCAAGGATAGTTGAATTTGAACCTATCCATACATTTTTGCCTATAACAATAGGTTTTGGTATAGTATCCCCTCTTCTTTCGGGCATAAAGTCGTGATTAAGAGTTGCCATTACAACCTTGTGTCCTATAAGAGCTCCGTCGCCTATTGTTATTCCGCCCTGGTCCTGAAAACAGCAGCAGGAATTTATAAATACATTCTTTCCTATGTTTATATTCTTACCGCAGTCAGTATAAAAGGGAGGAAACATACCAAAGCTTTTGTCCACAGGCTTACCGATAAGCCTTGAAAAAATTTCACATATTTCTTCCGGTGTATGATATGAGCCGTTAAGCTCAGCTGTTATTTTCATTGCCTCATTGCTCAGCTCAACCATATATTTATGCATTTCCGAATTAACATGTATTGTATTTCCTTTATTTACATAATCTAAAAATTCATTAATGTTCATTCTTTGTTCCTCACTTAATCAATATTAATTTACAGCCTTTAAGCTTTCATTGTACACAATATTTGTCCTTTTTACATCAACCTTATCTCTTTCCATAATAAGCTCATCAATGTAATCGGCACTTATATAACCGCTGCTTGGATTTAAAACACTGTCTATCTTTCCGTTGATCTCAGCCTTAACACTTGAATACTCAAAGGCAAGGGTTGTATTTATAAGCTTGCAGTTTTTCATAACAAGATTATCTATATAACACATTCCCTGGAGGCTTTCAACAGTACAGTTAATAAGAGTTAAATTCTTTGCATTCCATCCCAGATACTCGCCTGAAATAAATGAATTATAAACCGTCACATTTTCACTGTTCCAGAAGGCATCCTTTGAAAGCATTTTTACATTGTGTATTTCAACATTTTTAGCCCCGTCAAAGGAATAGTTTCCTGTAAGTGTAAAATTATCTATGGTCATATTTTCGGAGTTCATTGCAAAATAATCTCCCTTTGCAGTCACATTTTCCATTTTCACATTACTGCAGCTCCACAGTGTTTCCGCTGCATTGGGGAAAGTAACGTTTTTAAGTGTTATCCCACTTGAACGTCTGAAATTTTTAGGTGCCTCTATAACCGTATTTGCAACCGATATGTTTTCTGTGTACCATATTCCCGCTCTTGCCATTTCAAATAGTGTGCAGTCCTCAAGCTTTATATTTTTGCTGTACCACAGGGGATACTTCCACTTAAACATACTTCCGTAAAGCTCAATATTGCTGCTCTCCTTCAATGGAGACTCACCGTCATCAAATACACTGTCATATATTCTCAAATCACTGCTCTTAAATAATGCTCTCTCACCTTTAAAAAAGTCCTGTCTTATTTCCTTCATATTTAAAACTCCCTTCAATACATAATCTTAATACATAATCTTTCCTGCAATTTATTAATTGCATCTTCAATCAAACATCCTGCTCGGCTGATTTTTTTAATAGAAGATAATCTTTCCTGAACCTGCTCTAAATTCCAGTTTAACGCACTAACAATCTGACAACCGTTTTTTGTAGGGGCGAGCATTGCTCGCCCGCAAACAGCCTCCCTTCT